>CAZNSO010000199.1:0-1521 GCA_964575805.1 uncultured Desulfobacteraceae bacterium | reverse complement strand
TTACAGGGAGCTGGCGGAGCAAGCCTTAGAGATATCACAAGGCGAGACAGGCCTCTTGGGAAAATACCGGTGATGACGATATAAAATAGACCATAGCTTTTCGTTCCTTTCTGCAAAAATACCGCCGCTGCGGTATAAATCGCTTTGAACGAACTGTACTTGCTGGTCTGATTTCTTCCGCCCGCTTTTTTTGACACCGCTTGAGAAGTGCTGGCAGGGGCGCTGCAAAGCAGCCCGTCAACTGGCAACTCCCCTGCCCTTTCACTGCTTTCCCTGCTGCGCATGGCACGGATACAGCCACGAAGACTCCTGCAAATTGATCTATGCGGCAATAACGTCATTGGACGGCAGGAGATTGCTCAACATGTGGGCGCGATGCAGCCGGGCAGCCTGATAGAAGCGGTAGACCGGCAGCTTGTCCATGTCCTTCGGGATTTTTTCCGGCTCCAGGTCATCAATGCTTGCCGACCACTTGGGGCCCTTGTATTGCGGTACCCTCGTGTTTCCCCCGAACAATCGGTTGTCCCGCATCGCCTCTTTCCAGGCCTTGATTCGGGTCTGCTTGTCCCCCTCTAGTTCTATGATTTTCTTTACCGGGTGGCGGATGTCTTTCCACTTTCTTTCCACCCCGCTTTCTCCCTGCCGGGGCGCTTTTTCCAGGTATGCCTGAAACATTTCATGCATGGCCCGGCAGCCCGCCAGATAGTCTTTCGGGTTTTCCCGCTCAATGGTTTTCCCGTCCGAGGCCCTGACGTAGCTCCATCGCAGGTAGGGCCGATCCGGATAGGTGGTTGCCGCTCCATGACCCAGGGGAAAAGTTTGACTCAATCCGTATGAGATCACCTTGTTCATGAACCCCTCCGCCTTGTTCCTGATATATTTCAGGACCCCTTGGTCTGACACGTGCAGATCCATGCTGCCCGCCCTTATGGCGTTATAACGGTGATTGGCGCCCATGAATCCGTAATGGGCAAACGTGTCCGCATACACGTGGGCGGTTATCCCCATCAGGTGAAGCCCGTAAGGCGCATCCGCCGCCATATCGGTGTTCCGCCGGACCATGATTTTTGCGATCCGGCTGTTTTTCCGGCACAGAAGCTTATCCGTCGGCGTAGCTCCCTCTGCTCCGGGCAGAAAATGAAACGGCAGCCACACCCTGCGCTGATCCTCGCGGTCGGCGTTCTTGAAATCGAGCATCCGATGGGCCGTCATTTCAGCAAGTACGCTTCTCCCGTCTTCCAGAAACACATCCTTGTCCCATATCGCATCATCCACGTACTCGCTTGCGGTGGCGACGATCTCCGCCGCCCCCACCCGCATCCCGGCCGCCCGGGCCAGGGCGTAGACGCCAAAATAATGCATGTCGGTTTTCATAAGTTCCTCCCCCGGCAAGGCAAACCAGGCGATGTGGGCGGCGCTGTGAGAGCCTTATAGACCTTAGCGTTTCGTTACTTTCTGCAAGAATACCGCCAAGGCGGAATAAATGGCTTTTTACGAGGGCATCAGGCGTTTGATCACCTT
>CAZNSO010000198.1:0-1524 GCA_964575805.1 uncultured Desulfobacteraceae bacterium | reverse complement strand
ATTGATTATGGCGGGCTGACAAATGAGGCCATCCAGGAAATCGCGAGGCCTTTTGAGGAGGATTTCCCCGGGGCCATTGCCGGGCTTGTGGAACAAACGGCCACCGCAGCCACGCCGGCCGCCCTTAAGGAGCGACTGGTCCGGGAGATGGCTGCTGCGGATCCGACCTGGGCCCTTCCGTTGTGGCGCGACCTTCTCGCCTGGGACCCAAAGCCCGCTTTTGAGGAATTAAAAATCCCGATTCTTGCTATCAACGGATCCCTGATCCCCGAATCCGCCCGGGAGCGCTGCGCCCCCTACGTTTTGGAAACCGTCATTCCGGGGGCCGGGCATTTCCTGCAAATGGAAGACCCGGCCGCCTTTAACCGGGCCCTGGAAAAAATCCTTTCCGGGCTCCGCTAAGCATCCGCCGCATCGGAGAACCGAAGGAATTCCCGGTTTCCCGCCTTTCCATGTCATTCCCCCGAATTTTTTCGTGGGCCAGCACTTTTGACTCATATTCACCCATTTGGGGGATGCCCCCTTTTCCGGCTCATGTTAAGATCCAATTGACTGTGGTGTTTATTGGACACCCACAAGTCGCCGGTTTTGCATTTTTCCTTCGGATATCGATATAGACGGAAAATAATTAAAGCAAAAGATATGAATTGGGTTTTAACCGAGACGGGGGGGGCAGATGAAAATTTTTTCTAAACAGCGGGTGGCGTTATGCATGGTTTTTTTCTTTTTGTTCAGTTTGACCGGATGCGGCGGGGGCGGCTCGGGCGGTGGAAACTCGCCGCAAGCCCAGCTTGAAAAGGAAATGAAAAATTTCAATACCGCCATGGACTGGATTGTTGAGGACATGGTGGATTTGAATGACACCACGGTTGCGCTCAATCAGAGCCTGGCTGAGGATGACGGCAGTTCCAAAAAGAGCCGTGAGATCTCCAGACTGATTGACCGGTATAACGATGACGTGGATGCTTTGCTTGCCAGCATTGAGACAATGGAGGCGGCGGAGGACGGCATCCAGGACCTTATCCGCACGGATGAGGGGGATGTCCAGGCCCAGGCCATCGGCGTCACGATTGTCGGCGCCGCCCTGATAATAGGGGGGTATTTTACTTTTGGAAAAAAAATGAAGGAATATGGCGAGGACTTGAAGGAAGGCAAGAAAGAAGAGGGAGAGGCGCTTGAGGATATCGGCAATGATCTTCCCGGTGCTGATGAAAAGCTTGAGGAGGCGAAGAATAAAACAAATAAAGCCGGTGAAGACGCGCTTGGGGAATTCGGCAGCAAGGTGACCACCGACATGGTGATCCAGGTCAACCCCACCAGCCTGCCCGGCGTGGTCATCAAGCATATTGCCGGAAACGAAGTGCAGAACGGCCTGAAAGTACTGAGCACCACAAAGGCATGCGAGGAACAGGGCTATGACAGCAGGGGCTGCAAAATCGGCTTTGACGAAACCGGTGACACCGAATCCGTTGTGGTCCCGGGCCCCAGTAACATTGTGGTCGGCGGAAATGATACGGCCAGGGT
>CAZNSO010000197.1:0-1604 GCA_964575805.1 uncultured Desulfobacteraceae bacterium | reverse complement strand
GGCTGATCGCCATTGTACCGGCAAAAGCGGCCCAGGAAGTGGTCGAGCAGGTGCACGGCATGAAAGAAAAAGCCTTCATTATCGGCGAGGTGGTGCGCCAGCGCAAAGGCTCGACCCAGCGGATCAAGTGGGTGGCCGGTGATGACGGCTGCTGAAACCTCACTTCTGAAATATCAAGGTTTTGGCTTTATCTGAAATCAAGGACAATTGAGCCGGATTTTATCCGGCTTTTTCTTTTATCCTGATGCGGCCTGTTTTCGGGCGCACCGGGGATGGACAGGCATGAAAATTCTGGGCATTGAAACCTCCTGTGACGAGACGGCCGCTGCCGTGGTTGAAGACGGCTCCCGCGTGCTCTCCTCGGTGGTGGCCTCTCAGGTTGCCGTGCACCATCCCTACGGCGGCGTTGTCCCGGAGCTGGCATCGCGCAAACATATCGAAGCCATTGTTCCGGTGGTGACGGAAGCTTTTGAAAAGGCCGGCATGACGGCATCCGGGGTGGATGCGCTGGCTGTCACCCGGGGCCCCGGCCTGGTGGGCGCTCTGCTGGTTGGCTTCGGGTTTGCCAAGGCCTTTGCCTATGCCCGGGCCATCCCCTGGGCGGGGGTGGATCATCTGGAAGCCCATGTATACTCAGTTTTTCTGGGCAAGGAAACGCCCGCCTTCCCTTATGTTGCGCTCCTGGTCTCCGGAGGGCATACCAGCATTTATCTTGTCCAATCCCATTGTCAGATGACCTGCCTGGGGCAAACCATGGATGATGCCGCGGGAGAGGCTTTTGACAAGGTGGCAAAGATGCTGGGGCTGGGTTATCCCGGCGGGAACGTCATAGCTCAACGGGCGGCGGCCGGAACACCTGGAAAAATTCATTTTCCCCGTGCCTATATGGATAAATCCGCCTTTGATTTCAGCTTCAGCGGCATAAAAACAGCCGTGAACCGCTTTATTCAAACCCACGAGGGGGATTGTGAGCGGCTGATTCCCGATATCGCGGCGGAATTCGAGGATGCGGTCACCGAGGTCCTGGTTTATAAACTCATGCATGCGGCAGAGACCACGGGATGTCGAGATATCGCCGTGGTCGGTGGTGTTGCCGCAAACCGGCGGCTGCGGGAAAGGGTGAGGGCCGAAGCCGAACGGGCGGGTTGCCGGCTTTTTGTCCCGGCTGTCGAACTGTGCGGGGATAATGCGGCCATGATTGCCGGATATGGGTATCATGTGCTGCAAGGGCAGGAACCGGCAGGCATGGGCCTGGACATGGATGTTTATTCACGGGCGGCCCGGCGTTAGCTGGTACTTTCGAACCGCCTGGTTATGGGCCTTGAGCGTTTCTGAAAATTGATGGGTCCCGTCTTTTCTGGAAACAAAGAAAAGAAAATCCGTATCAGCGGGATAAAGGGCGGCCCGGATGGATGCCAGCCCGGGGTTGGCAATGGGCCCTGGCGGAAGCCCCCGGATCCGGTAGGTGTTATAAGGGCTGTGGCGCCTGAGATGCTCCCGGGTCAGATTGCCGTCAAAGTTCTCGATTCCGTAGATAACCGTCGGATCGGTTTCCAGGCGCATGTTTTTTTCCAGGCGGTTGTGGAAAACCGAGGCGATAATCT
>CAZNSO010000196.1:0-1738 GCA_964575805.1 uncultured Desulfobacteraceae bacterium | reverse complement strand
TGAAAAAAGAGCTTCACCGGCACAATTACCGGTATTTTGTTCTCGATGATCCCGAGATTTCAGATGCTGCATACGACCGGATGATGCAGGAACTAATCGAGATCGAGCGAACCCATCCCGAGCTTGCCGACCCGGATTCGCCGACAACCCGGGTGGGCTCGCCGCCGCTTGACAAATTTGAAACCGTCCGGCACTCAATCCCCATGCTGAGTCTGGACAAGGGCTTTAGCGAAGCTGACCTGCGGGCGTTTGATCAGCGCGTCAAACGGGGTCTGGGGCTTGCGGAAGGCCCCCTTTACACGGTCGAGCCCAAACTCGACGGGATCGCCGTGGAGCTGATTTATGAAAACGGGCGGTTGACAATGGCCTCCACCCGGGGCGACGGCGAGGTAGGGGAGGTCATCACCCCCAATATCAAAACCATATCCACCGTCCCACTGGTGCTTCATGTGCCGGCGGACCGTCAACCGCCGGAGCGTCTGGAGGTGAGGGGCGAGGTGTTTATTACGAAAGAAAATTTTAAAGCCCTGAACGAGGGCCGATTATCCGAAAACCTGCCCCTTTTTGCCAATGCCAGAAATGCTGCCGCGGGATCGTTGCGGCAGTTGGATTCCAGAATAACCGCCCGGCGCCCTCTTGATATCTATGCTTACGGAATAGGGCTTGCCCCGGAATTGCGCCGGACCGACTCCCATGCCGAGTCGCTTCGGGGTCTGGAGCGGTTCGGGTTTCGCATCAATCCCCTGATACGCTATCGGGTGACCCTTGCCGAGGCCCTGGACTATTTCCGGTATCTGAATGAAAAACGCCTGTCTTTGGATTACGAGATCGACGGCATGGTGGTCAAGGTGGATCGGTTTTCTTACCAGGAAAAGCTGGGGGCCACATCCAAGCAGCCGCGTTGGGCCATTGCCATAAAGTTTGCAGCCCTTCAGGAACGTAGCCGGGTCCTTGATATCCAGGTGCAGGTGGGGCGAACCGGGGCCCTGACACCGGTTGCCCGCCTGGAACCCGTCAATGTGGGAGGGGTTACGGTGAGTCGCGCCTCCCTTCACAACGCGGATGAGGTCAGGAAAAAGGACGTTCGCATCGGGGACCAGGTTTTTGTTCAGCGGGCGGGCGATGTAATCCCTGAAATCGTCAAGGTTATTCCATCCGCCCGTGACGGGTCTGAACAGCCCTTTCAAATGCCGCAGCGCTGCCCCGTATGCGGGGCGGAAGCGCTAAGAGATGAAGAGGCCGTAACACGCTGCATCAATGTCGCCTGTCCGGCCCAGCTCAAAGCCAATATCCGGCACTTCGCCTCCAAGGCGGCGTTTGATATTGATGGCCTGGGCAACAAGCTCATCGACCAGTTGGTTGAAAAAAACCATGTCAGATCCTATGCGGATATTTTCAAATTAACCCGGGAACAACTGGCCGGTCTGGAGCGGATGGGGGAAAAATCAGCCGACAACCTCATCAAAGCCATCAATGCCAGCCGATCGGTCTCTTTTTCCAGGTTTCTGTATGCCATCGGCATCCGCCATGTGGGGCAGCATATCGCTGAATTGCTCGCGTCCAGATACAGCGGCCTGGATACTTTGGCCAGGGCAAGTCGGGAGGAGCTGGAAACGGTTGAGGGAATCGGGCCGGTTGTGGCTGCCAGCATAAGGGAGTTCTTCAGCCGGCAGGAGAACCTTGAGACGATCGAAGCCTTGCTGCAAGCCGGGGTGGTTGTTCAAACTGGTACAGCGAA
>CAZNSO010000195.1:0-1777 GCA_964575805.1 uncultured Desulfobacteraceae bacterium | reverse complement strand
ACGTGGCGGTCCTCTCGGAGCGGCGGGTCTTTGCGCCCTTCGGTCTGCATGGCGGCGCGCCCGGCAGCCGGGGGCATAACCTGTTTATCCGCAGAAGCGGTGCGCTCGTCAACCTGGGGGGTAAAAACGAAATTCAGGCCAACCCGGGTGATCGCCTGCGGATTCTGACGCCGGGCGGCGGGGGATGGGGCAGCCGTTAACCGGGTAAATAATATCCCCTGATATCCGGATGCGTTGTTTGCTTCAAGGTGTCTGTTTTAATCGGGATCTTTAACTGAGGCGCAATCTTGACAACAGGCCTTTCACAATTGCCGGTGATGCCCATATATTAATGCAAAGATTAGTATTAATGTTTGCATAATTCTATAGACATATTTTCAATCTCCATGGCCGGCTAAGCTCTCAGGGCGCTTGCATGGCCCTCGTAGGGTGGACCAAGCGCAGCGTGTCCGCCTTCAAAATGGCGTTTACACCTTGGTTTGATGTATATACACTTGGTTTTGCAAATATTAGTAAAAATTTGGCGGCTCTTAGAAACTGAAATGGACTGCGAATCTTTTTTCGGTGTATCATGAAACAAAACAAACCAATAGTGGGTGTTGGAGTCATTGTGCTTCGAAGCGGCCTTGTGCTGCTCGGCAAGCGAAAGGGTGCGCATGGGGCCGGAACATGGGCGCTGCCCGGCGGACACCTGGAATACGGCGAAACCGTGGAGCATTGCGCCGCACGGGAGGTAATGGAGGAAACCGGGCTTGGCATCCACCCCATCTCGCGCGGGCCCTACACCAGTGATGTGTTTCCGGAAGCAGGAAAGCACTATGTCACTCTTTTTGTTGTGGCCCGAAGTGAAACCGGCGAACCGGAGATTCGCGAGCCCTCCCGCTGCGAAGCCTGGCAGTGGTGTCGCTGGTCCGAGCCGCCCCGCCCGCTTTTTGCCCCGCTTGCGTCCCTTATTCAAACAGGGTTTGTGCCGGGCAACGATGGGGTAAATTGGTGAGACTTTACCGGTTCAGGCCACCGGAGGCCTCAAGTCAGCCTATACCGGGGTTTGGTGTCATAAAGTGCGCTTACCCGGTTTATCCCTGCGCTTCCACCTTCGGCGGATGTGTTAAACAGGCTTTTTTGATTGACCGGCGGGAGGGACTATATCATAATAAACAGGGTCAAATTGAGTGCTGAGGCTTCGGCTGAGGCTCCGGCTGAGCAATCCGGCTTGTACCGCTGTTGACGGTTTGGCAACATTTTTTCAGCAAGGAATGGCGCGGACATTTTGACAGGTGGCAGCCACATTGTATATTTCAATTTTTTTACCATCGGCGCGCTTATTCCGGTGGTCTTTCATCTCCTGATCACTTTTTTCTTTTTTTCCATCCCCGAGAAATCCCGTGCCACATGGCACCTCGGCATCGCTTACTTTTTGCTGACCCTTTTTAATTTCGCTTATGTCGTGGCATCGAGCACGTATCATCCGCTTGCCGCCTATCACCGCTGGTTGACCGTTGGGGTGATCATGCTGGCGGAAACCCATTACACTTTGTTTTTCTTCAACTATCCGGAGTCGGCCAGCCGCAAAAACGAATGGCGGCTCTTAATCCCCCACTACATTATCTCGATCCTTGCAACAGGGGCTTTCATATGGATGACCCTGCACTCGGAAATGGTCTATCATTTTGACGGCCATTACTGGGATTTCGCCGCAGACGACATCAGCAAGCTGGTCGGCATCCTCCTGGGGCTTTACCTGCTGCCCTTCATTGTCATTTTCATCCATAAAATG
>CAZNSO010000194.1:0-2088 GCA_964575805.1 uncultured Desulfobacteraceae bacterium | reverse complement strand
TTGATTTCCCGCATTATGCATTCTTCTGCGGTTTCTCCCGGATTGATTTTTCCGCCGGGAAATTCCCATTTAAAGGGCATTGTCATGCCGGGGCCGCGCTGGGCTGCCAGAACCTGCCCGCTTTTTTCTATAATGGCGCAGGTAACGTCAACAGGGGGGTGCTATCAGGTGTTTTGCCGTTCTTGCGGTGTTCAGGTATGTCTTCCGTCATATGACAGGTGCTTTACAAATATTAGGGATGATAATGTGTTGTCCGGCGGAGCTTGTGAAAGTAAATTCAATTTTGCAGATTATGCGGGGTTTGTAAAGTCCCGGGCGAATTTTTTCGGCCTTTTTTCTCGCTTTTTGGCGTTTAAAAGGGCATTTTAGGTAAATAGAATCCGGGGTCAGACCCCTGATCACAAAAATAATTGCAGTAAATATTTCTCCGGGGATTGGCTGTTAAAGCCCATGAAAACAGAAATCCAGAAACAGAAGCGGGCGCGGCCGGGTGTGGTTGCATATGAGCATCCGCCGGATGCCCCGCCGCCGCGTCCGTATTCGTATAAAAACCTGCGGTCTGAATGGCGGGTAATTGTTTCGGCGGCAAGGCTGATTGCCGCAAGAAAATCCCTCCTGTCCGAAGCGCCGGGAAATGCCACCGTTTATCTGATTCCCGGGTGGAAAGCCCCGGAGTGGGTCATGGCGCCATTGCGCAGATACCTTGCCAGGCTCGGATATGACGCCCGTCATTGGGGGTTCGGCACGAATAAGGGCGACCCTGAGCGCGACACTGAATTATTCTCGGAGAAGCTGCTTTCGCATACACCGCCCGGGGACAAGGCCGCGCTGATCGGATGGAGCCTCGGCGGCGTGATTGCAAGAGAAAGCGCGCGTGCACTTCCGGGCCTTGTTTCCGGGGTCATTACATACGGTACCCCGGTTATTGGCGGGCCGACCTACACCCCTGCGGCCAGGGCGTGGGGGGCAGCGGAGAGCCGGCGGCTCAGCGCGGAGATCGAGAGACTGGACGCGGAAAGTCCCATTCAGGTGCCGATCGCGGCGATATTTTCGCGCAAAGACGGCATGGTCTCATGGCCGGCCTGCATCGACCGGACAAGCCCGAAGGCACGCCATTTCGAAGTCAGGGCACCGCATTTAGCCATGGGCCTCGATCCGGATGTCTGGCGCATCGCGGCCGACCAGTTGAACCGGTTTGCTTCAAGCGGACAAGCCAGGCCTCTGACACCGTCCCCCTGAAAATTCAACAGCAGGTTCGAAAAAAATTACTTGACTCAATCAGTGAATAAATTAAAATTGTCGACAATCGACAAAATGTAAATCTTATCCAAAGGAGTCTTAACGTGGGAGCAAAACGCAGCCATTTCGACGTGATCGTTGTTGGTTCCGGGCCCGGCGGTGCCACTGTGGCCAAAGAACTGGCAGCCGGGAACCAATCGGTTTTGATCCTGGAGCGGGGGGATAACTGGCGGGTCAAGGGCACCAACTGGCAGGCGGTCTTCACTGCCGGCATTCCCGGCCGGAACCTGTTGGTGACCAACAACATGCTGGCCATGGTGCGCGGCATCACCACCGGCGGCAGTTCCATGCTGTATTACGGCACGGCATTTGATCCGCCGGTTGAAATGCTTGAATCCCACGGCATGGACATCAGCGCCGAGGTTGACGAAGTAAGGACGGAGCTGCCCACCCAGCCCTTAAAAGACGAGCTGGTGGGACCCATGGCCGGGCGCATCATGGAAAGCGCCCGGGACCTGGGCTATGACTGGCACAAGCTGCCCAAGTTCATCTACCAGGACAAGTGCCGGGCTGACTGCTGGCGGTGCAATTACGGCTGTCCTTACGGCGCCAAGTGGAACGCCCGGATGTTTGTTGAAGCGGCCTGCGAAAACGGCGCCACCCTCGTTAACAGGGCCAGGGTCTCCCGGGTGATCACGGAAAACAAGAAAGCCGTGGGCGTGGAATACACCCGTTGGGGAAAATCCCACACCGCATACGCCTCCCGGGTGATCCTTTCGGCCGGCGGCATCGGTTCACCCGCCATTCTCAGAAAAAGCGGCATTGCCGGGGCGGGATACGATTTCTTTT
>CAZNSO010000193.1:0-2123 GCA_964575805.1 uncultured Desulfobacteraceae bacterium | reverse complement strand
TTCTCAGCATCAGCGACATTCTCGACGCTTTTTTGGAGATCATGGCTGTTGACCGGCAGGGTACGACCCGTTTCGACCTGAAAATCGATCATGCCCCGGAATCCTTCTACCGCTTGATCAAGCCTTTTCAAAAGCGGAACAAGGAAATCCTGGCCATATCGCAGTTCCACAACTACAGCAGGGAGTACCAGCTGCTGACGGTTCAGACTTCGGGAGACGACGACGATGAACTCGTGGAAATGCTGTGGGCGGCCGGTGTCACCGTGGATCGCGTTACCCATGTTTCCTGAGACGAGCGCGCCGTTACTTTGTTCCGCCTGCAAATCGTTCCCACTTTTTTCGCAAGCTTTTCAGAAATACAAAAAAACCCGAATTGAAAACCTGTTACGGGCGTCCCCGCCTTATCGCCTTTCGACGGGCAGGTTCACCTTCTGCACATAGCCCTTGAAATGCCGCATGCCGCCCGCGCTGCTGACAATGCGCAGCACCTCGGAGGGACTGGAGACCACGACACCGGACAAGCAGGTGACCGGTGTGTCTTTGAATGCGGCCGGCACCAGCGGCGTGCTGGCGCCCAGGATGACAACCTCCCGGCAGCCGGCGGCGGCGTGCAGGAATTCGTCCATACTGTGGTTGACAATGGAGGTGGCGGTGATAAAAGCCACCTGGCACTCCGGCAGCCGGCCAAGGATCTCGGAGGCCGGCTGCAGACCTTCTGCCCGGTCCGTGTCTTTTTCAAAAATCAGAAGCTCCTTGACGGTTTTCCGGATGGGGCCGATCAGGGGGCCGAACATGCCCACCATCCCCACCCGGTCTTCGGGCAGGAGCCCAATGTAGTCCAGAACATCGCCCCCCTTCAGATGCGCGCCTGCGACATTGGCCAGGGCATTGGCTGTGGCCAGACCCATGGCGGTTTCGATCCGCACCTGCGAGTCCAGGAAAGCCATCACCTCGCTTGCTTTTCGGCCTTCCAGCGGCAGGCGCCCCGTGAAAAGGCTGCAGCGCTCGGGCATGTCCTGGTGAAAGGTAAAGGCCACACCCGCCCGGCCGTCATCCAACATCACGGCGGTATAGCCCAGCCCGATGCGCACGTCCGTCACGGTTCGCTCCGCCGCCGCCGATTTGAGCTGTTCCCGGATTTTTTTTCGGATATTCATTCCAGTTTCCTTTCGGGCCTTGCGCATCTTTGCACTTTTTTGCAGACAACACCGGCCATGTACCACTATTTGAGAAAAAAAGTACAGGTTTTATGCCGGACGTAGGCACTCATACAAGCAGCATAAAAATCTATGGGGAAATTGCAATCCCCCCGGTTTTATCCGTTTGATTTTTCGATTTCCCCCTGGCAAAAGCAGCCATGCAATTAATATATGTCCTCCCTTCAAGACTATGTTAGGGTTCCCTTAAAAACTTAAAATATACCACAATAGCCGAATTTTTGAATTTGAGACCGGTGTCGGGTCTGCCGCCGCATCGGGCAGGAATGCCAAAAAGCATGAGATTGAGTCCTCAGTTACGGGGCATCCCCCTTTCACCATCAATCGGGGAGGCTTATCCCCGTCATTCAGGGCTGCATTAAATGCTGCGAATGCTGCGGCGGTTGATATACCATGGAGGATATATGCAAAAAACCGAAAAAGAACAAAAGCATTTTTTTGTACGCTCGAAAGTCTGGATAATAAATGCCGATGGGGAAGTCGTTTTCGGCTCCGGGCGATATCGCATTTTGGAGTCCGTACAACGACTGGGGTCCCTTAATGCCGCAGCCAAAGAGCTGCGTATGAGTTACAAGGGCTTGTGGTCAAGAATCACAGCAACGGAGCGCCGGTTGGGATGGTCTTTGCTGATCCGGGACAAGTCCGGTTCCCGCCTGACTGCCAAGGCCGAAGACCTGATGAAGCGTTTCAGTCAGGCTAACCGGAAGGTTGCCTCTGAGTGTGACGAGGCTTTTGACAGGTTCATCAGGGATGCCCTGATGGGGCAGGAGAAAAAAAACAACACTTCGAAATAATTATTTTTTATAGGGCCCCCCGAAACTCCAAAGGCCCTTCGGCGGCTGCCGGACCCCGTAACGGCAGGTCAATCAACATCTGCCGGCAAGCGGCGTAAATTCTGCATCCTTT
>CAZNSO010000192.1:0-2153 GCA_964575805.1 uncultured Desulfobacteraceae bacterium | reverse complement strand
CGGGGGACACGTTACCGAATTCACGATTCCAAGGCATCCTCTTCTGCATTCTTGAAGGGGATCTGGTTTTTCAGGCTCTGGCGGATATAGTCGGCAAACACGGGGACGGCTTCGTTGGCCGGGGATGCGGGTACGTGAAGGGAAATATCCACCCTGGGCAGGGGCGGCAGTCCTTCAGAAGGGGGGATGATTCTCATGCTCGGGGAAATGGTGTTTTCCGTCACAACTGTAATGGCCATGGCCGAGGCGACCACGGCACGGATGCCGGCAAATCCGCGGCTGGTGCATACCAGGCGCCACCCTCGGCCGGAGGAATGCAGGGCGTTCAGCGCCGATTCCCGAAAGACGCATGTCCCTTCCGGAAACAGGGCCAGCGGCAGCGGGGCTTGCTCATGCAGGCGGCTGCCCTGCGCCTCGGCCCATACCAGTTGTTCCTGCCGGATCACTTCCCCGCCCGGAGACTGGGGCTGGCGTGTCGTCACCGCCATGTCCAGCTCCCCGTCGCCCAAAAGACGCAGCAGGTCCACGCTCAGTTCGCAGCACAGCTCCAGGGTGATGCGGGGGTAAAGCGAGGCGAACCCGGACAATACCTCTGGAAGCAGGTAGGCGGCATAATCATCCGGCATGCCCAGGCGGACCCGGCCCTTGATTTCCGGGTCCCCGATTTCGGACAGGACCTGATCATTGAGCCTTAAAATCTGCCGGGCATAGTCCAGCATGATGCTTCCAGTGTCAGTCAGGCCCACTTTCCCCTTGTTTCGCGTCAGCAGCAGTCTGCCCATGTTCTGCTCCAGCCGCCGGACCTGCATGCTTACGGCGGACTGGGTGCGGTTCAGGCGGGCGGCGGCCCGGGTGAAGCTTTTTAATTCCGCCACTGCCACAAAAGCCCTGAGCAGGTGAATGTCCAGATCCGGGTTGTAAATCATGGCCTCACTCGTTTCACTTGGCCTGTCAAGCCCCGTTTTCGTTTTGCCCCGTCTGTGCGGGACTGTCCTTCAGGTTTTCCCCCCGTTTTATTTCACTCCGGTTTTTTTCCCTTTCGGATTTTCCCTAATGTAAGCCGGGATTCATTTTGGATGCAAGCTTATTAAAGTCCGGCTTCTGCTTTGCAAGGGCTATCAATTTCTGTGATGGGGGCATCACAATTATTCGTTAGCCCCGGGGAACTTGCTGTATTACAGGTTCTGCAGGGAAGATTTGAACGGAACAAGGAGGCGATATATGAACAAGGGGAAAGCCAAAACAAGGGTGGCGGCAAATGATGGACGGATGCTTCTGGTCATCCATTTCTGGGGATTGACGTTTCTTTTTACCAAGCTTGGCCTCGAAAGCCTGGACCCTTTGCCATTTGCGCATTTACGCGTTGCCAGCGCGGTCCTGGCCCTTTCGCTCATGGCCATGGTCAATGCCCGTCACCACGGCCCCCTGCGCCTGAATGGGGGCGATCATCTGCTTGCGGCGGTGCTCGGGTTCCTGGGCATGGCCTGTTTTCCCTTCTGCTTCAGCCTGGCCATGAATTACACCTCGGCAGCCAATGCGGGTCTTATATTCGGTGCCACACCGGTGGCCGTTGCTTTTATCAGCCGCCTGCTGGGCCTGGAGCGGCTGGATAAACGGCAATGGCAAGGCCTGCTGCTTTCCTTTGCCGGCATCGTGGTGATCCTGCTGCCGAGGGGGGTCGATTTCTCCGTGGCGACTGTTCGGGGTGATTTGCTGATGGTGGGGGCCATGCTGAACTGGGCCCTGTATACCGTGATCAACCGGTTTGTCCGAAAGGATCGCTCCGGGCTGCAGTTCACGGCTTACGCCTCCCTTTGGGGGGCTGCCGGGCTGACGCTGTTGAGCTTGAATGCGCTCTCCGGCCTGGCGGTGGCACAGGTCAAACCCGTTTCCTGGTTTGCCGGCCTGTGCGCGGGTATCCTGGGTACAGCCATATCCTATGTCATCTGGAATAACACGGTGCAGGCGATCGGGCCGGCCCGCACCGCCGTGTACCTGAACCTGGTCCCCCTGATTGCTGCGGTAAGCGGATTTATAATTTTGAATGAATCGCTGGGCTGGCAGCATCTGCTGGCGTCCCTCCTGATCATCCCCGGCGTTTTGATGACGCGCGGCCCTGTTTCCGGGTCAGGGGACACGGAGGGATGAGGCCC
>CAZNSO010000191.1:0-2189 GCA_964575805.1 uncultured Desulfobacteraceae bacterium | reverse complement strand
TTGGCGCGCCCGGCAGGATTCGAACCTGCGACCTACGGATTCGTAGTCCGGCACTCTATCCAGCTGAGCTACGGGCGCTTGGTTTTTGGATGTCATATGCCATCATGCGACTGATGTCAACCTTAAGTTTAAGCTGTTGCGCCTTGACGGCCATGGAAAAGTGGTATATTTCCTTTTTCGATTAATGGTGACGCGAAACCGGAGCCCGAATGTTCCATGACACTTATATGCAGATGGCACTTGCCCAGGCGGAAAAAGCTTTTCACGCCGATGAGGTGCCGGTCGGCGCCGTGCTGATAAACAGCAGCGGTTCGCTTTTGGCTTCATCACACAACCGGGTCATCGGGCTTTGCGATGCCAGCGCCCATGCCGAGATACTGGCCCTGCGCAAGGCCGGTGAGGCCCTTCAAAATTATCGATTGCCTCAAACAACACTATATGTCACTATTGAACCTTGTGTGATGTGCATGGGCGCCCTGATCCATGCCCGGGTCCGCCGCATTGTGTTTGGCGCCGCCGATCCAAGGTGGGGGGCGGCCGGTTCCCTTTATAATCTGGGGACAGACGGACGCCTCAATCACCACCCGGAAATCATTGGCGGCGTCCTGGAGGCAGCCTGCCGCCAACTGATGGTTGATTTTTTCAGGCAGAAGAGAAGTTGACAAGCAGCCCCCATTTTGCGCGGGGCTGCTGGATTATCCAAAAAAATAAGGAGAACAGCTTGGCAAACATGGTCATCGTGGGAACTCAGTGGGGGGATGAAGGCAAGGGAAAGATCGTTGATCTTTTGGCTGAATATGCGGATGTAGTGGTTCGGTTCCAGGGGGGCAACAATGCCGGTCACACCATGGTCGTCAATGGGGAGCAATTTATCAGCCACCTTGTGCCTTCCGGGATTCTGCAGGGAAAAACCTGCATAATCGGAAACGGCATGGTGGTGGATCCGGAAGTGTTGATCTCGGAAATTGATTACCTGATCGGAAAAAATATCGATGTCAGCCCGGAAAAGCTGAAAATCAGCGAGAAAGCCCATCTTATTCTGCCCTACCACAAGCTCATGGATATGGCGCGGGAAAAAGAGGCCAGCAAAAAGGATAAAATCGGAACCACCGGCCGGGGAATCGGTCCCTGCTACGAGGACAAAGCCTCGAGACGGGGATTGCGTTTCGTTGATCTGCTGGATCGCGGCAATTTTGCCGAAAAGGTGAGATCCGCGGCAAAAGAGAAAAATTTCATTTTAAGCCGGTTCTACGGTGCCGAAGAAATCTCGGAGGATGCCGTCATTTCAGCCTGCGATGCCTACAGGAAACGTTTAATCCCTTATATATCAGATGTTTCGGTGTTTATCGATCAGGGGACCCGGGCCGGTAAGCAGGTTCTGTTTGAAGGGGCCCAGGGAACCCACCTGGATATTGATCACGGAACTTATCCTTACGTCACCTCCTCGAGTACCGTATCCGGAAACGCCTGCTGCGGCGCCGGCGTCGGCCCGAAACAGATAACGGATATTACCGGCATTGCCAAGGCTTACACCACAAGAGTGGGGCAAGGCCCTTTTCCGACGGAGCTTTTTGATGAAACCGGCGCCTACATCCAGGAAAAAGGCGCTGAGTTTGGTGCCACAACCGGCCGCAAAAGACGATGTGGGTGGATTGATATGGTGATCCTGCGCAATGCCGCCCGGCTCAACAGCCTCACGGGGCTTGCGATCACCAAACTCGATGTTCTGGGCGGCCTGGATCAGATCAGGATATGCACGGGATACAGGTACCAGGACACGCCGGTTCCGGAATTTCCTGCTGATCTCAATGTGTTGCAAAACTGTGAACCGGTCTATGAGACCCTTGCCGGATGGCAGGAAGATATTTCAGATGTTCGCAGTTATGATGGACTGCCTGAGGCGACAAAGGTATACCTCAAGCGAATCGAGGAGCTTGCCGAAACGCCGATTGATATCATCTCAGTCGGGCCGGGCAGGGATGAAACCATTATGCTGAAAAACACATTCCGCCCTTCTTGACATTCCCGCAAAGCTTGGTTAAGGTTCGAGTGTTTTTTTATTTTTTTAATTGACAGGGGGCAGATTCTGCCATAAAAATAGCAGCCAAATGTCGGGACGTGGCTCAGTCTGGTAGAGCACAGCGTTCGGGACGCTGGGGTCGCAGGTTCAAATCCTGCCGTCCCGACCA
>CAZNSO010000190.1:0-2252 GCA_964575805.1 uncultured Desulfobacteraceae bacterium | reverse complement strand
TGATTGAAAAGGAAAAGGCGCTTGGCGGGGATTGCCTGCATTTCGGGTGCGTGCCCAGCAAGACGCTGATCAACTCGGCGCGGGCATACCATACCATTGTCAACGCCGGCAAACACGGACTGCCGGATGTGGATGCGCCGCCCGTGGATTTTGCCGGCATTCGAAAGCGGATAGAAAATGTCATTTCCACCATCCAGGCGCATGATTCCGAAGAGCGCTTCTGCGGGCTCGGGGCAAAGGTTGCATTCGGCAGCCCGGAATTTGTGGACGAACATGCGGTTTCCTTAAACGGAAACACCGTGTCTGCCAAAAAATGGCTCATTGCCACCGGCTCCTCCCCGGCCGCGCCCCCGGTGCCCGGCCTGGAGGCGGCCGGCTATATCACCAACCGGGAAATTTTTTCCCTGGAAAAGCTGCCGGCATCCCTGGCGATTATCGGCGGCGGCCCCATTGCCATGGAAATGGGGCAGGCCTTTTCCCGGCTGGGGACCCAGGTGACCCTTATCGAACAGGCAGATCAGATCCTGGGAAAAGAGGACAAGGACCTGGCAGGCGAACTGCTGGGACTGCTTGCGGCGTCCCCGAACATGACCTTTCATCTCAACTCCAAAATTTTATCCGTAAAAGATCGGGGCGGCAAAAAAGAAGTGCTGTTTGCAAACGGCAATGGAGAGGAAAAACAGGTCCATGCCGAAACCCTCCTGGTGGCGGCCGGCAGATCGCCAAACATCGAAGGGCTCTCCCTTGAAAAGGCCGGGGTCGATTTTACCGGCCGGGGGATTCCGGTGGACGCCCGGATGCGCACTTCGCAGAATCATATTTTTGCCGCAGGCGATGTCACCGGATCGTTTTTGTTCACCCACGCCGCGGGATATGAAGGCTCCATCGTGATCGCCAATGCCATCTTCCGTCTGCCCAGAAAAGCCGATTACACCTTTCTGCCCTGGTGCACCTACACCGATCCCGAACTGGCCAGTATCGGCATGAATGAGAAAAGCGCCAAACAAGCGGGCCTGTCGTACACACTCTGGAGCGAGGATTTCAAAGACAACGACCGGAGCCTGGCCATGGGCAACAGGGCCGGAAAAATCAAAATGATCCTCGATGAAAAGGAAAACCTCATCGGCGTCCAGATCCTGGGGCCCAACGCCGGCGAGATGATAAACGAGTGGGTTGCGGTCTTGGCCGGCCGGGTCAAGCTGTCCACCCTGGCTTCTGCGGTTCATCCCTACCCCACCCTGGGCGAGATCAACAAGCGCGTGGCCGGGGCATACCTGACGCCGAAAATCTTTTCCGAGCGCATCAAAAAGGGGCTTAAATTCTTTTTCGCCTTAAAGGGCAGAGCCTGCGGAAAAGACAATGAATAAGAAGAGGCGCCCATGAAAATTCCGGATACCCGAAAGATTGTCGTCATCGGCGTGATCGGGGTGATTGTCGTGCTGTTTTTCGCCCTGGACCTGCAGCAGTACATGAACCTGGCATACATCAAAGAATCCAGGGAAAATTTCCAGGCGCTTCTTGCCCGATACCCCCTGCTGGTGACAGGCGCATTTTTTATCATCTATGTCGGGGTTACGGCCTTGAGCCTGCCGGGCGCGGCGGTCATGACACTGGCGGGCGGCGCCTTGTTCGGATTCTGGGTCGGCCTGGTCATTGTCTCCTTTGCCAGCACCATCGGGGCAACCCTCGCCTGCGCAGTGGCCCGGTACCTGTTCCGGGACTGGACAAAAGAAAAAATGGGCGCGTGGTATGACAAGATCAATGCGGGCATTAAAAGGGAGGGCGCCTTTTACCTGTTTACCCTGCGCCTGATCCCGGCCATTCCGTTTTTTGCCATCAACCTGGGCATGGCCCTGACCGAAATGCGGCTGTGGACCTTTTACTGGGTCTCCCAGGCGGGCATGCTTGCGGGAACGGCTGTTTATATCAATGCCGGCAACCAGTTGGGCCAGGTCAGCAGAATGGGCGACATTCTTTCCCCCCCGCTGATCCTATCCTTTGTGATCCTCGGCATTTTCCCCCTGGCAGTCAAAAAAGCCGTCAATTTCGTACGGGCTAAAACCGGCAAGGCAAAGGTGGATCCGGGCACGGCGGAAACCTGATACACTCTGGCACGCTGGGCACAGTCAAGATTGATGGTCCCGTAAAAAGTAAGTTTGGGATGGCAAAGTAAAAAGTTCAAGCCCATTTAAGATCAGGGGGCGTCGCAAATCCCGAGGAATGCAGCGACCATAGAGTACGTGAAATTCCGA
>CAZNSO010000189.1:0-2480 GCA_964575805.1 uncultured Desulfobacteraceae bacterium | reverse complement strand
CCACTGGAATTTGTCATCAGCATGCCCCCCCTTAATTTCTTATTAATGTTTGCCTCATTCTATAGACATTTTTTCAATCACCCCGTCGGACCCGACCCGCCGGACCCGACCCGCCGGACTTTGGCTTCCGCAGGACCCCCGTAGGGCGGACCAAGCGCAGCGTGTCCGCCTTCTCTTCCCCCGTAGGGCGGACCAAGCGCAGCGTGTCCGCCTTTTCAAAGCGAAGCATGGCTTCGCTTTCCCTTATTGGCGGACACGCTTCGCTTGGTCCGCCCTACATGGCTTATCGCCTCGCCATCAGGCCCTCAGAACCTCCCCGAACGCCCCCGCAGCCTATTCCAGCGCCTGGGCATAGAATTTCCGGTAGTACTCCTTGACCATCCGGCGCGCGGAGAACACCGCGGCGCAGGACTTGATGCTCTCCTTCATGTACCGCACCCAATCATGGGGGGTGCCGTCCTCGGCGGCGTGATAGTACATGGGTATCATCTCCTCTTCCAGCAGCGCGTACAATTGACCGGCATCCTCGCTGTCGCGCTCCGGATTCTCGTCCTCCCTGCCGAATTGCCAGCCGTTATTCCCGTTGTAACCCTCCAGCCACCAACCGTCCAGAAGGCTGACGTGGGGGACCCCGCTTAATGCCGCTTTCATGCCGCTGGTGCCGCTGGCCTCCATGGGGGGGACGGGGTTGTTTAGCCAGGCATCGACGCCGTGGACCAGGTACTGGGCCAACTGCTCGTTGTAATTTTCCACAAAGGCAATCCGGCCGGCCATTTCCGAATCCCTGGCAAACTCGAACACCCGGTGGATCAGTTCGTGCCCGGAGGCATCCTCGGGATGGGACTTTCCGGCAAAAATGATCTGAACCGGCCGCCAGGGGTCATTGACGATTTTTTTCAGGCGCTCCAGGTCGTGGAAAATCAAATCCGCCCGCTTGTAAGTGGCAAAGCGGCGGGCAAACCCCAGGGTAAGCACCGCCGGGTCCAGCAGGGTGCCCATGCCCATGATCTGGGAAGGTCCCGCATGGCCGCTGCTCCAGCGTTTGCCGGCCTGGTGCCGGATGAAATTGACCAGCTTGAGCTTGAGCCAGTAATGGGTCTGCCACAGGTCCGAATCCGGGATTTCCTCGATGAACTGCCATATCGCCGGATTGTCATGAACATTGACCCACCCTTCCCCGAAATATTTGTTAAACAGCAGCCGCATCTTGGGCTCCAGCCAGGTGGGCAGGTGCACGCCGTTGGTCACGTGGTCAATGGGCACATCCGCCTCAGCATGATCCGGCCACATGCCGCGCCACATCCGCCGGGTCACCTCCCCGTGCCGCTGGCTCACGGCATTGACATTGCCCGAAAGCCGCAGGGCCAGGGCCGTCATGTTGAACCCGGCATCCGGGTCTTCCGGGTGCCGGCCCAGGTCCAGGAACCGGTCCCTTTCAATTCCCAAAAGGGGCCAGTAGCCGCCCAGGTATTTTTCAATCAGCTCAAAGGGGAAAATATCGTGGCCTGCCGGGACCGGGGTGTGGGTGGTAAACAGGCTCATGGCCGCCACCTTTTGGCGGGCTTGCTCAAAATCGGCCCCCTGCTTGACAAATTCGCGGATCCTCTCCAGCAGGGCAAATGCCGCGTGCCCCTCGTTTAAATGCAGCATGCTGTAATCATAGCCCAGGGCCTTCAGCATCCGGGAGCCGCCAATGCCCAGCAGAATCTCCTGGAGCAGTCTCTGGGTCGGATCACTGGTGTACAGATGCCGGGATATGGAGCGGACCCACTCGTTGTTGGGCTCAATATCCGTATCCATGAGATACAGCCCCACCCTTCCCACGGAAACCTTCCATATGCCCACCTCCACGGAAGTGTGATTGATATAGGGCACCGGCACCCGAAGCTGCTCCCCGTTATCATCGAGCAGCCGGCTGATGGGCGCTGCGTCCTTGTCCACCTCCTGGGTGTAGTTTTCCTGCCAGCCATCCTGATTGATCACCTGGTTCAGATAGCCGCCCGGGTACATGAACCCCACGGCCACCATGGGAATAGCCAGATCCGAGCATTCCTTGAGGTGGTCTCCGGCCAGAAAACCCAGGCCCCCGGCGTAAAACGGCAGCGAATGGTGCAGGCCGTATTCCGCGCTGAAGTAAGCGATGGGAAGGGCGTCGGCCCGGACATTGAACTCCGGGTAAAGCGCGCGCTCATTCAGATACCTTTCAAACAGGTGCATGACCAGGTCGTAATGGCGCAGGTAATTGTCATCCCGGGTGGCCTGCTCCAGGACCTCCCCGGCCAGGTTCTTTAACATCAGATCCGGGTTGTGCCGGCTTTCCTTCCAGGCCTGCCGGTCCAGCATCTTAAAGAGCATGCGCGCATGGGGATTCCAGCTCCACCAGAGGTTCTCGGCCAAAGCACCCAGCCCCCGCAGACGGGTGGGCAGGTTGGGAAAATCATTGTCGCTGAGATGATATAACGGCATTTAACACTCCTGAA
>CAZNSO010000188.1:0-2513 GCA_964575805.1 uncultured Desulfobacteraceae bacterium | reverse complement strand
GAGGCTGGCTGGGGCGTGGTGGACGGCAGCCGGGTGCATCGGGAAATGATTGCGCCGGGCCGGCTCCAGGGCGCGGGCCAGCGCGCCCGGCCCGATATTGCCGATTATGTGTTAATGTATCAGGGCCAGAAACTGGCGGTGCTCGAGGCCAAGCGCCTTGATTTGGCCGATACCGAAGGCCTGGCCCAGGCCAAGCGCTATGCCGAACTTTTGCAGGCGCGGTTTGCGTTTTCCACCAACGGCCGCGGCCTCTACCGGGCAGACATGAAAACCGGCGCGGAAGGCTATGTGGATGCCTATCCCACGCCGGATGAGCTCTGGGCGGAAACCTTTGCCGAGTCAAATCTCTGGCGGGAGCGGTTCGGTGGGGTGCCGTTCGAGGACCGGGGCGGCTTCTGGCAGGCGCGGTATTACCAGCACAATGCCATCAATAAGGCCCTGGAGGCCATTGCCGCGGGCCGGGACCGGATCCTTCTGACCCTGGCCACCGGCACCGGCAAAACCGCCATTGCCTTTCAGATCGCCTGGAAACTGTTTCACGCCCGCTGGAGTCTGGCGGCAAGGGATTCCGGGCAGCCCGGCCGCCGGCCGCGGGTGCTGTTTCTGGCAGACCGCAATAATCTGGCGGATCAGGCATTCAACGACTTTTCAGCATTTCCCGAGGATGCGCTGGTGCGGATTGATCCGGAAATCATCCGTAAAAAAGGCCGGGTGCCCAAAAACGGCAATATCTTCTTTACCATCTTCCAGACCTTTATGACCGGTCGGGATGTGGACGGTTACCCGTCGCCCAGCTTTGGCGATTATCCCCCGGACTTTTTCGACTTTATCGTCATTGACGAATGCCACCGGGGCGGGGCCAACGACGAGAGCAACTGGCGCGGCATCCTCGAGTATTTCAGCCCGGCGGTCCAGCTTGGCCTGACCGCCACACCCAAGCGGCAGCACAATGTGGACACCTATGCCTACTTTGGCGAGCCCGTGTATGTCTATTCCTTGAAAGACGGCATCAATGACGGCTTTTTAACGCCGTTTAAGGTCAAACAGATCGCCACCACCCTGGATGACTATGTGTATACCCCGGATGACCAGGTGATCGAAGGCGAAATCGAGGCGGGCCGGCGCTATACCGAGGATGACTTTAACCGCGTGATCGAAATCCGCGAGCGCGAGCGCTACCGGGTGCGGCTTTTCATGGATCAGATCGATCCGCGGGAGAAGACCCTGGTGTTCTGCGCCACCCAGGCGCACGCCCTGGCGGTGCGCGATCTGATCAACCAGTTCAAGACGAACCGTGACCCTTACTACTGCGTGCGGGTGACCGCCAATGACGGCAAAGAGGGGGACCGGTTTCTTTTAATGTTTAGGGACAATGAAAAGACCATCCCCACCATTCTCACCACTTCGCAGAAGCTCTCCACAGGCGTGGATGCGCGGAATGTGCGAAATATTGTGCTCATGCGGCCGGTCAATACCATGATTGAATTCAAGCAGATCATCGGCCGCGGCACCCGTCTGTTCGAGGGCAAGGACTATTTCACCATATATGATTTCGTGAAAGCTTATGAACACTTCAGCGATCCGGAGTGGGACGGCGAGCCCCTGCCGCCCGAGCCGTGCCAGCGCTGCGGCAACATCCCCTGCACCTGTGTGAAAGAACCCCGCGAGCCCTGCCCGAAGTGCGGCCAAACCCCGTGCATCTGTGAAAAGGAACCACCCGAGCCGTGCCCGGTATGCGGCCAGCACCCCTGTATCTGCCGGAAAAACCGAAAGGTGAAGGTGAAACTGGCAGACGGCAAGGAGCGCACCATTCAGCATATATCGGCCACCACTTTCTGGAGCCCGGATGGCAGGCCCATGTCCGCCGCCCAGTTTATCGAGCAGCTATTCGGCGATCTGCCGGAGCTGTTTAAAGACGAAGACGAGCTGCGCGCCCTGTGGAGCCGGCCGGATACCCGCAAGGCTTTGCTCAATGGCCTGGCGGAAAAAGGCTACGGTACTGAGCAGCTGCGCGAGATCGGAAAACTTATCGAGGCTGAAAATTCAGATCTCTATGATGTTTTGGCCTATATCGCCTTTGCCCTGCCGCCGGTCACCCGTTCTGAGCGTGTGGAAATCCACCGGGCGCAAATCTTTAGCGGCTATGATTACCGGCAGCAGGAATTCTTGAACTTTGTCCTGGGCCATTACGTGGCGCGCGGGGTGGAAGAACTGGATACCGCCAAGCTGCCGCAGCTGATTGAACTCAAATACCACAGCGTCGGCGATGCGGTGGCCGAACTCGGCCCCCCGGATAACATCCGCGAGGTCTTTGTGGAGTTCCAGCAATACTTGTATTAAAATAGGGAGATATAGTGAAACCAAATGTGTTCAACAAACCATTTCCCAAGTCCACTTTTCCGATGCCCTTCCAAAATAAATAGGTCCAACAAATATGCGAATATGGTGAAAGCGGTTATTTTTTCCGCATTTTCTCATCTCAACCCCAAGCAACTAACGGCAAAATCACCGGT
>CAZNSO010000187.1:0-2578 GCA_964575805.1 uncultured Desulfobacteraceae bacterium | reverse complement strand
CATCATTCTTGACTTGCGCATGAAAAATAATTTATGACCTACAGATTCGGCAAGGCTATCGCCCGAATCATAAGGGCGTCCCCAAAAACACCAGAAATTTAACGCAGGCAGCCATTCAAAAAATGAAAACCAAACTGAAACAAATGATCCACAAAGCCGCGCAAGCGGCTTATGCAGCCGGGGAACTCCATTGCGGGGAGTTTGCCCCCTTTTCCATTGAAGAGCCCAAGCACAGCTCACACGGGGACCTGGCCACCAACTTTGCCATGAGCAATGCAGCCGGCCAGAAAATGCCGCCCCGCAAAATCGCGGAAACCGTTCTCAACCGGCTTTCAGACCCGGAAGGGATGATCACCCGGACCGAAATCGCCGGGCCCGGTTTTATTAATTTTTTTATCCATCCCAGTGCCTGGCTTCCGGTTCTGCGGGATATCCACGACCAGGATGCCGCCTACGGGGCTTGCAATCTGGGCCGCAGCCGGAAAGTGCAGGTGGAGTTTGTAAGCGCCAATCCCACCGGCCCGCTGCATGTAGGCCACGGCCGCGGGGCGGTGGTGGGCGATACCGTGGCCGCCCTGCTTGCCTTTTGCGGCTTTGAAGTTCAACGGGAATATTACATCAATGATTCGGGCAAACAGATTCAGACGCTGGGACGATCGGTATACCTGCGCTGCCTGGAAGAGGCGGGCCGGCCGGCGTCTTTTCCCGAGGACGGCTACCAGGGCGACTATATTAAAGAGATTGCCAAAGAGTTGATGGCGGGGCATGCCGACTGGATTCTCGCTTCCGGGGAAGCCGAGGCCGTGCCTTTCTGCGCCCGCTTTGCCAGTTCGCGCATTCTTGAGGGCATCCGCGATGACCTCTCGGTCCTGGGCATCCACTTTGACCACTGGTTCAGCGAGCAAAGCCTTTATGACTCGGGCCGGGTGACGGAAGTGATCCGGCAGCTGCAATCCGAGGGGCTGGTCTACGAAAAGGAGGACGCCCTCTGGTTTAACACCGAAGCTTTCGGGGATGAAAAAGACCGGGTGGTGGTGCGCAAAAACGGCCAGACCACCTATTTCGCCTCAGACATTGCCTATCACCGGCATAAATTTGAACGCGGCTTTGACCAGATCATCGACGTCTGGGGAGCGGATCATCACGGCTATATTCCGCGGATTGCAGCCGCGATCAAATCCGCGGGCAAAGATGAAAACCAGTTCCGCGTGATCCTCACCCAGCTGGTCAACCTGCTGCGCGGCGGCAGCCCCATTGCCATGTCCACCCGGGCCGGCCAATTCGTGACCCTGCGCGAAGTCCTCGATGAAGTGGGGCGCGATGCGGTGCGCTTTATTTTCCTGACCCGCCACTATGAAAGCCAGCTGGACTTTGACCTGGAACTGGCGAAACAGCAGACCAATGACAATCCGGTCTATTACGTCCAATATGTGCATGCCCGGATATCGAGCATATTTAAAAAAGCCGAAGAGGAAAAAGGGATTCAAACCCTATCCGGCAGTCCGGAAGCGCTCAGCCGCCTCACCACTGCCGAGGAAATTGCCCTGATCAAACAGATGGCACGGTATCCGGAAGTGATTCAAACCGCCGCAGAATGCATGGAGCCTCACCGGATCGCATTTTTTTTGATGGAGCTTGCAGCCGCATTCCATGCCTACTATAATAAGCACCGGGTATTGACTGATGACCGGCAATTAGCGGATGCCCGCCTCTATCTCATTCGGGCGATCCAGACAATCATCCGCAATGCGCTTGGACTGCTGGGTGTCTCCGCCCCGAACAGCATGTAGCCTGAATTGAGCGATTGAGAAGCTTGCTGCAGGATCAAGGAATTCGAAAGCATTATGGCCAGAACAGCCGCTTCAAAAAAAAAACCGGCCCCCAAAAAATCCGGCGGCACCCCCATTTTTGTCATCAACCGGCAAAACCTAGTGGGCTGGCTGCTTGTCGGGGTCATGGCCTGCGGCCTGATGTTTGTCGCAGGCGTCATGGTGGGCCGCAACACCATGCCGATCCGTTTTGACATGCAGCAGCTGGATGAGAAGCTGGCCAATCTCAAACAAAGCGTGCTGACAACCAAAATCAAGGCCATCGATGTCATCGAAAATCTGAAAAGGGACGGAATGCCTGAAGTCAAATCAGGTGATCCGCATACCATCGAGCCGAAATATGGCAAGTCCGGGCATACCGCCCAGACCCCTGTTACCCCGGCGGCCTTGGACGATAATTCGGGCAGCGAAAAAAACCCGGCTGACAACGCCGCTTCCGATGAGATGGCTGCCGCGTCTGAAAAGGAACCGGCAGCAAAGCCGGTGGCCGCAGCCCCCCCGGCGGAGCAGATGGAAAAAAACGAACCGGATCGGAATAAAACCGCCCGGCAGCAGGCGGCCAAACCCGCTCCGACAAAGGAATCCGGTTCCGCCGCCGGCGGTGGGGACAGGTATGCCATCCAGGTCGCTTCGTTGAAAGACCCGGGAAGCGCCTACAAGGTAAGGGACCGGTTTCTGGAAAAAGGGTACCCGGCTTACTGCAAAAAAGCCAGCGTCAATGGCGTCGTTTACCATCGCGTGCGCATCGG
>CAZNSO010000186.1:0-2586 GCA_964575805.1 uncultured Desulfobacteraceae bacterium | reverse complement strand
TGACCACTTTGTCCGACATCTTACGCTCCTTTTCCCGAAACCAATTCCTTGGCCAGTTTATATTGGCAACTATCCGCCAGCGCTCGCCAACTGGCTTCTATGATATCTTCCGAAACGCCGATGGTGCCCCAGACTTCCTGTTCGTCCCGGGAGTCGATGAGAACCCGGACTTTGGCACTGGTGCCCTCGCGGCCATCTAACACGCGGACCTTGAAATCCACCAACTGCATGGCATCCAGACTGAGCGAGTCCGGATAAAATTCGGCAATGGCCTTGCGAATGGCATTGTCCAGGGCACTGACCGGGCCGTCGCCTTCCGCCGCCGTGATGGTTTCCTGGTTTTCCACCGCGATTTTAATCATGGCCTGGGCGGCGCAGGGTTGTTCTTCATTTTTTTCAATCATCACCCGGAAGGATTTCAGTTCAAACAAGGGGGTAAATTGGCCGGCCAGTTTTTCCATCAAAATCTTAAACGATCCGTCGGCGGCTTCAAACTGATAACCTTCTTGTTCCAGCCGTTTAATTTCGGTGACAATGCGGTCGGTGTCAAAATCAGGCGCAGCGGTATCCACCCCCAGTTCCTTGGCTTTATAAACAATATTGCTTTTGCCCGCCAGATCGGAAACCAGCACCCGACGACTGCTGCCCACTTTTTCCGGATCGATATGTTCATAGGCTTCGGGATTTTTCATCACGGCACTGACATGCAAGCCCCCCTTATGGCAAAAGGCACTGCGCCCCACAAAGGGCCGGCTGTTTTGCGGGGTGATATTGGCCGTTTCACTGACAAAACGGGAAACCGATTTGAGTTTTTCCAGATTTTCCGCAGACAAAACGGGATAGCCCATTTTCAACTGTAAAATGGGAATAATCGAGGTCAAATCGGCATTGCCGCAACGTTCCCCGTAACCGTTGATGGTGCCCTGGGCCATGTCCGCCCCGGCCCGGATGCCGGCCAGGGTATTGGCCACCGCCAGGTTGCTGTCATTATGGGTATGGATACCGAGGGAAACCGTCGTGCCGCCGGCATCATCGGGAAATTGCCGCCTCAGTTCCACTTGCAAGGCCTCAATGGCCGTTTCAATGTCCGGGGGCAAAACGCCGCCATTGGTATCACACAGCACCAGACTATCCGCCCCGGCTTGGGCGGCTGTTAGCACCGCCTGGAGGGCATATTCCGGATTGCGGGCGAACCCGTCGAAAAAATGCTCCGCATCGAACAACACCTCGCGATCATGGGCTTTGAGGTAGGCCACCGTCTCCCGGATCATGGCCAGGTTTTCGGCCAGGCTGTTGTTCATGATCCCGGTGACATGCATGTCCCAGGTTTTGCCCACCACCGCCACGGCCGGTGCCCGGCTTTCCAGGAGCAATTTCAAATTCTGATCCTGTTCCACCGGCAGGCCGCTTTTGCGGGTGGCGCCAAAGGCGGTTAAACGGGCGTTTTGAAAATCAATGGTCCGGGCCAGTTCAAAAAACTGAATATCCCGGGGATTGGAACCCGGCCAACCGCCTTCGATATAATGCACCCCGAAATCATCCAGACAACGGGCAATGCGCACCTTGTCTTCTGCGGTAAAATTGATACTCTCGCCCTGCATGCCGTCCCTGAGGGTGGTGTCGTATATGCGGATTTGCTTCATCGGAGCTATTTTTTCCTGTTTTCCGGGCGCAGCGCCCGTACCGCCGCACCGGCTTTCCACATCTCGGAATTTTTGATGCGATCCAGTTCTTCCGTCAATTTTTCCCGATAATCCGGAGCACTGTTAACCTCCAGCACCCGGGCGGTTTCCTTGCCCGTCTTGACACTATCGTATAAATCGTCAAACACCGGGGCCACGGCATCACGGAATTTCGGCGCCCAGTCCAGGGCCCCGCGCTGAGCGGTGGCACTGCAATTGCCGAACATCCAGTCCATCCCGTTTTCCGCCACCAGGCGGATCAGACTCTGGGTCAATTCCTCGACGGTTTCGTTAAAGGCTTCACTGGGAGAATGCCCGTTTTTACGAAGGATATTATACTGGGCCTCCATGGTTCCGGCCAGACAGCCCATCAAAACACCCCGTTCCCCGGTTAAATCACTGAAGACTTCATGTTCAAAGGTGGTGGGAAACAAATAGCCCGAACCAATGGCGATCCCCAGGGCCAGCGTGCGTTCTTCGGCCCGGCCGGTATAGTCCTGAAAAACGGCGTAACTGGAATTAATCCCGCTGCCATCTAAAAAATTCCGGCGGACATTGGTGCCGGACCCTTTGGGCGCCACCATAATCACGTCCACATTGGCGGGGGGGATGATGTTGGTCTGCTCTTTATAAACAATGGGAAAGCCATGAGAAAAATAAAGGGCGTCACCGTCATTTAAGCAGGGCTTGATTTTTGGCCAAACCGAGACCTGTCCGGCATCGGACAGCAGCACTTTGATGATGGTGCCCTTTTGCGCGGCTTCTTCCAAAGGCAATAAGGTCTTGCCCGGCACAAAGCCGTCGGCCACAGCCTTGTCCCAGGAGGCGCCGCCTTCCCGCTGACCAATGATCACCTCAAATCCATTGTCCTTCATGTTCAAAGCCTGGGCCGGGCCCTGGACGC
>CAZNSO010000185.1:0-2679 GCA_964575805.1 uncultured Desulfobacteraceae bacterium | reverse complement strand
ACCGCTTTTGCAAACGCCGTTGCCGTGCTGACTGAAAACGACCTGCACGTGATCCAGGAGGCAAACCCGGAGACAGGCGGAACCATGGCTGTGGTGGCCCCGGGCACGGGCCTGGGAGAGGCGTTTCTGGTATGGGACGGAACTGTTTACCGGGCTTTTGCCTCTGAAGGCGGACATGCCGATTTCGCGCCCGCAGACGCGGAGCAAAGCGGCCTTCTCGGGTTCCTGGCAAACCGCCATGACCATGTCAGTTATGAGCGCGTCTGCTCCGGCATGGGCCTGCCCCATATTTACGCGTATTTCAAAGACGCCGGGCACACCGGAGATCCGGATTGTCCGGCCGGACAGGTTCCCGCCGGCGAGGATCCGGTGCCCCATATTATCCGGGGCGCATTGGACCCAAACCGGCCGTGCGCTCTTTGCCAGAAAACCCTTGAGCTGTTTGTTGCCGTTCTGGGCGCGGAGGCCGGAAACATGGCGCTGAAGACAATGGCCACAGGCGGCGTCTATCTTGGCGGCGGCATACCGCCCCGGATTTTGCCGATCCTGGAAAGCGGGGGGTTTTTGGCCGCTTTTGGGCGCAAGGGCCGGATGAGCGAACTCATGAAAAAAATACCGGTTTACGCAGTTCTGCATTCCGAGGCGGCCCTGCTGGGCGCGGCGCGCCATGCAATGACGGCCCCGGCATAAGGCACCGGATACTGCGGGCCGGGCAGGCCTTTCCTGGATACCGTCGCATCCGGGATAAGGGCGATGATGAAAAACAGCCAAAGGAGCACAAACATGACCCCACGCATCCCGTATCTCACCGCACGGCCGGCCTGGAAGGCCCTGGAAAGCCACTTCAATGACATCCGGGACGTGCACCTGCGCACGCTGTTTGCAGACGATCCGGAGCGCGGCCAGCGCCTGGCAGCCGAAGCCGCCGGCCTGTACCTCGATTACTCGAAAAATCGCGTCACCGATGAAACCATGGGGCTTCTGCTGGCGCTGGCAAAACAGTCCGGCCTCCAGGAGCGGATCGGGGCCATGTTTTCCGGCGAAAAAATCAACATCACGGAAAACCGCGCTGTCCTGCACGTTGCCCTGCGCGCCCCGCGCCAAACCGCCATCATGGTCGACGGCGAAAATGTTGTCGACCGCGTCCATGCGGTTCTTGACAAAATGGCGGATTTCTCCAACCGGGTCCGAAGCGGCGCATGGAAGGGCCACACCGGCAGGCCGATCCGAAATGTCGTCAACATCGGCATCGGCGGATCGGACCTTGGCCCGGTAATGGCCTATGAGGCACTTAAGCACTACAGCGACCGCTCCATGAACTTCAGGTTCGTGTCCAACATCGACGGCACGGATGTGACAGAGACGCTGCGGGACCTGGACCCCGCGGAAACCTTGTTCATCGTGGCTTCCAAGACCTTTACCACGCAGGAGACCATGACAAACGCCCAAACCGCCCGGGACTGGCTGATAAGGGGTGTCGGCGGTGACAATAATGCTGTGGCCCGCCATTTTGTGGCCGTATCCACAAATGCCGCGAAGGTGTCAGAATTCGGCATTGACACGGCCAATATGTTCGAGTTCTGGGACTGGGTCGGCGGGCGTTATTCCCTGGCCTCGGCCATCGGCCTGTCCACAATGGCGGCTATCGGTCCGGATGGCTTTCGCGGGCTGCTCGACGGCATGCGGCAGATGGACGCGCATTTCCAAAGCGCCGCCTTTGAGCACAATCTGCCGGTGCTCATGGCGCTGCTGACCGTGTGGTACACCAACTTTTTCGGTGCCCAGAGCGTCGCCGTCCTGCCTTATGAGCAGTACCTGAACCGGTTTCCGGCTTACCTGCAGCAGTTGACCATGGAAAGCAACGGCAAGCAGGTTACCCTCGACGGCACGGCGGTGGACTACCAGACCGGTCCCGTTTACTGGGGTGAGCCCGGCACCAACGGCCAGCACTCCTTTTACCAGCTCATCCACCAGGGCACCCGCCTCATCCCCTGTGATTTTATCGCATTCGGCCAACCGCTCAACCCTGTGGGGCAGCATCACGACATTCTTATGGCAAACGTCTTTGCCCAGGCCGAGGCCCTGGCTTTCGGCAAGACACCGGAAGAAGTCCGGGCCGAGGGCACGCCGGAATGGCTGGCGCCGCACCGGGTCTTTGAGGGCAACCGCCCGTCGACCACGATTCTTGCCGAGCGGCTCACCCCGGAAACGCTCGGAAAACTCATTGCCCTCTACGAACACAGCGTGTTTACGCAGGGTGTTATCTGGGACATCGATTCATTCGATCAGTGGGGGGTGGAGCTGGGCAAACAGCTCGCCAAACGCATCCTTCCTGAACTCGATACAAACAAGGCGTTCGGGCCCGGCCACGACAGCTCAACAAACACGCTGATCCGGCGCTACCGGGAGATGAAACAAACATAGAGATTCTGACGAAATTAGTCGTTTGAGTTAATCGTCCTGGTCGGTCTTGGTTTGTCGATCAATCCGCCAAGGAAAACAAGTTGAGAATACGGGAGGCCATATGGCAAAGCCATACGATTATGACATCGGTATTATCGGGGCCGGGGCGGCGGGGCTGACAACGGCTTCGGGCGCGGCCCAACTCGGGGCCAAAACCCTTTTGATTGAAAAGGAAAAGGCGCTTGGCGGGGATTGCCTGCATTTCGGGTGCGTGCC
>CAZNSO010000184.1:0-2718 GCA_964575805.1 uncultured Desulfobacteraceae bacterium | reverse complement strand
TCTTAATCTAAAAAAATGACCCCAAACCTTAATCACTTTCAACCTTCTGACTCATGAGTCCTGACCTCTGCGATCTCTGCGGCCTGCCTTTGACCTTTGGCACCGTCAAAGCGGAAATTTCCGGCCGAACGCTTCGTTTCTGCTGTTTCGGCTGCCGCCAGGTCTACATCATGCTGATGGAGCAGACCGGCAGCGATGATCCCGAGGGCTTTCGCGAAACCGAGATCTACCGGCGCTGTGTCGAGGCCGGGGTCATCCCCGGCTCCCTGGAGGATTTGAAAGCCCGGCAAAAGGGAGGCAATCGAAAGTCGGCCCGGCCGGAGCCGGAATCCGCCGGACCGGCGCAAAAGTCGGGGGCCGCGCCGGGCGCTGCCGATCCCTTGGCCGGGGACGCAGCCCCGGACTCGGAAAACCGCCTGCCCCTTGATTTACAGGTGGATGGCATGTGGTGTCCGGCCTGTGCCTGGGTGATTGAAGAGAGCCTGAACAAGAGCCCGGGGGTCAGCCGGGCCAGCTGTTTTTTTTCCATGGACCGGGTGCGGCTTACCTACGATCCGGTGGTGACCACCCCAAAGGCCGTGATGGACCTGATCCGAAGGCTTGGCTACCAGGCGCAGGCGCCCGGGGATGCATCCGGCCGCAAAGCCTCTCGAAAAGCCTTCCTTCGCTTCGGCATCTCCGCTTTTCTCACCATGAACGTCATGATGCTCTCCTTTGCCCTGTATTCCGGTTTTTTCACCGAGCTCTCCGCCGCTGCCGTGACCCATATTTCCTGGCCCATTGTGATCATGGCGGCCATCGTGTTTTTCTACGGGGGCGCGCCCATCCACAGAAAAGCGATCACCGGCCTGATGGCCGCGGCTCCCGGTATGGAGGCGCTGATCACCATGGGCGCGGCCAGCGCTTTCGGCTACAGTTTCTACAACTGGCTGCAGGGCAGCATCCATCTTTATTTTGACACCGCCTCCATGCTGATCACCCTGGTGCTCATCGGAAAAGCCGTGGAATCCTGGGTCAGGGACCGGGTGCAGGCCCAACTGGGCAGCTTTTTTGCGCTTCAGCCCACCAAGGCCCGGATTATCAGTGAACAGTTTCCCCAGGGGCGATATGCGGATGCCAAACTGCTTTCCGTGGGCGATCGGTTTCGGGCCATGGCGGATGAAACCCTGGCCGCGGACGGCCGTGTGATGGAGGGCTCGGCCCGGATGGACGAGAGCTCGCTGACCGGCGAGGCACGCCCCGTGGACAAGGGACCGGGCGATGAGGTCAGCGCCGGCACCCGGGTCATTGAGGGCGATATCCGGATCAAGGCCACCGCCGTTGGGGAGGCGTCCATGGTGGGGCAGCTCACCGCCATCATGGAGCGTGCCCTTGAGAACAAAACCGGGCTGGAAGATGTGACCGACCGTGTGCTGCGCTTTTTTGTGCCGGGCATCCTGCTTTTGGCCCTGACCACCGGTATCGTCTGTGTCGCCATTGGACTGGGCGTTCGTGAATCCTGGATTCGGGCCGTCACCGTCATGGTGATCTCGTGTCCCTGCGCCCTGGGGGTGGCCATTCCCCTTGCCCGGGTGGCGGGCATTTCGCTGGCCGGCCAGGCCGGTATCCTGGTGCATGATTTCTCCGCCTTTGAGCGGATCCATCAGGTGGGTGCCTATGTCTTTGACAAGACCGGCACCCTGACCAAAGGCTCCTGGCAGCTGCTGGACATTCAACCTTTTGGCGGCCGTTCGGTTGACGCGGTGCTGGCCATGGCCGCCGGGCTTGAAGCCGGCGCCGCGCACTATGTGGGCGAGGCCATTGTCCATGCGGCCGAAGAGCGGGGCCTTGTGCCGCAAACCGCTACCGGCGCCAGGGTGTTTGAAAACGGGGCCTCCGGCACTGTCGGGAAAAGCCGCGTTCTGATCGGTGCCGCCCGGTTCGTTTCCGAAGAAAATCCGGATGTATCGGATTTTTCCGGCTATGACGCGGAGGCGCAGGGGCAGGGGCAGGCGGTATCGAATGTTTACATGACGGTTGACGGCCGGATGGCCGCCGTGTTCCGTTTCGGGGACAGCCTGCGCGAAACCGGTCCCGCGCTTGTCGCCGAGTTGAAAAGGCGGGGGCTGAAGGTCAGCCTGATATCGGGCGACGGGGAGGGGCCCACCCGCCTGGTGGGTGAACGAGTGGGGATTTCCGACTGCCACGGCGGCATGCGGCCGGCGGAGAAGGCGGCCTTTGTTGACGCCGTTAAAGCCGGGGGCGATGTTACGGCCATGGTGGGCGACGGGATCAATGACGTGCCGGCCCTGGCTTCCGCCGATCTGGGCATTGCCGTGCCCAGCGGCCGCCGGATCGGGAAAGAGGCCTCGGCGGTCACCCTCATGGGTAACCAGCCCGGACAGATTCTAGATTTCTGCAGCCTGGCCGGACGTGTTACCCGCACCATCCGCCAGAATTTGCTTTTTTCCTTTATATATAATACGATCAGTATCCCGGTGGCGATGAGCGGCCTTTTAAATCCCCTGGTGGCGGTGACGGCCATGATGCTGAGCAGTTTGAGTGTTACGGGCAATACGCTGCGGCTGAGTATGCGGGGGGCTGAAGAGAAGAAAAACGGGGAAGTCCCCTGTGGGGAAGGGGGAGAGGCTGTGGTTGCGGCGGGGGAGGTGTGAGGGGGGTTGAGTAAGAGTAAGAGTAAGATTAAGAGTAAGATTAAGATTAAGATTAAGATTAAGA
>CAZNSO010000183.1:0-2800 GCA_964575805.1 uncultured Desulfobacteraceae bacterium | reverse complement strand
TGGCCCGCCGCATCGCTTACCCGGATAACCGCCGTCTCCTCACCGGCAGATGCATTTTCCGGAATCGAATACCTGTATTGCGTGCTCCCGGCTTTTTCCAGCCGCTCATCCGTAACACTTCCCGCGCCGGCAACCGACAGTTCATAGGGAGAGAACCCGCCCCCTGCGGACAGGGAGGCGCCCACTGTTTCCCCTGCCACGCCTCTCAGGGTCAAATTGTCAGGGCTCACCGACAAGGCTTCATGGATCTCGATGGTGACGGGGCAATCCGTGGTGTTCCCCTCAGCGTCGACCACCCGGATTGCCGCCGTTTCCACGCCTGGATGGCCATCGCCCGGGATCGCAAACCGGTAGCCCGTGTTCCCGGCTTTTTCCAGCGTCCTGGCAGCCAAATGGCCCGCCCCGCTCACCGTCAGGGAATAGGGGGCGAATCCCCCGATAACCGAAACGGAAGCCGCCACCTCACTGCCCAGGACCCCGTTTAAATTCAGGCTGCCCGGGATCACTGCCAGTTTGCCGTGCATCTCAATGGTGACCGGGCATTCCGCCGTATTCCCCTCCCCGTCAACCACCTGGATGACGGCGCGGGTTTCCCCGGGCGATTCATCCGTAGCAATAGTGTACCGGTAATAAGTGCTTCCGGCCGAGCTTAGCGTGAGATCATCAACACGGCCGACGCCGTTCACCGAGAACACATAGGGAGCCGAGCCGCCTTCAACCGACACGGCTGCTGCCACCTCCTGCCCCAATGTTGCTCTCAGATGCAGGTTCCCGGGGTTCACGGACAAGTCGCCGGATGCGGCCGGCCGGGCCGAAGGGATGCCCGGTAAAAGGAGAAGACCTGAAAAAACGAGAAGCAGCCAAGCCAACAGACTGGCGTAAACACCGCAATACCGGATACGTCTGCGGTCACCACAAAAATTCCAGACCCGCTTTACTGTCATTGCCCTCCTCCTTCAGTCATCAACACTCCCCACAACCCCCTCCTCTGCCGCACGACAACAGGCAATTACGCTTATACTCAAACTGAGCGTTTTCCCGTTTCAGATTATAACAAAATTCAGGGGCAGGTAAAATCATTATTTGGCCGGGGGGCTGCAATTGCCGGGATTACCCACTCAGATCCCCGAAAATCAGGGGGAGGGGCGCGGCTGAAAGACTCGTCTGCAAAAAAAAGAAAAACCAGTCACGCCTGGTCTGGAAAGATATGATTCATATTGACGCCGCCCCCGAAACCCGTTAGTATAATTACAAACAGTTTCGTTGATTTTTTTGGAGCTTTTTCTACCTTTTTTACGGTGCGTCCCGAAAGATGTACCCGGCTCATAGAAAGGAGACCTCCATGACTGGCACCAAAATCCTGGTTCCGTTCAACTTCGCCGCATACGACAAAAAAGTTTTTGACTATATATCAAAAACTTATGCTGGACGGGACGACATTCAAATCACATTGTTCAGCACGTATACCCCACCCCCGGAAGTCGACATGACCAAAAGCCCGGAACTGGTGGATAAGCTCAAAAGCGGCATATCCTACATGAGCCAGGAAAAGTCCAAAAAAGAGGCCGGCCTGAAGCAGGCCCGGCAGACCCTCGTAAGCCATGGATTTGATCCGGCTCAGGTGGACTACATTTATAAAAAGAAGGAAAAGCCGCTGGCTGATGAGATTGTCACGATAATTTCCACCAAATATTATGATGTGCTGGTTTTGAGCCTTCAGGGAAGCAAAACGGCGCAGCTTTTTTCCAGGGGTATTCACAACAGGGTATTGTCAACACTTCAAAGCATTACGGTTTCCATCGTCAAGTGAGCCGAAGGCCCGAAAAAGACCCGGCCCCGCCGAATCGAATGATCAGTTAAACAGGAGGAGCAATGAATACAGAAGGTTGTATCAATATTGCCTTGTTCAAAACCATAACCAAAGCAATCGCCCAATCCGAAAATCTGGAGGATATGAGCAATCATTTGGCGCAACTGCTGACAGCCTCTTTAAATATCAAGGGCTGCGCCATTTTTATCCTGGAGCCTGCCACCAGGGAACTCGACGTTCTGGCCAGTTTTGGCCTGAGCACGGATTATCTGATGAAAGGTCCGGTCAGCGCCCCGCAAAGCATCGCCGCCACATTCGACGGGAAAACGGTTGTGATAAAGGATGTGGCTGATGAGGCGTCTCTGCAGTATCCGGAAGAAGCTAAAAAGGAGGGCATCGCAGCAATCATCTCGGTTCCGATCACTTTTTCCGAAGAAGTCATTGGCGCCTTGCGCCTGTATCATCACGAAAAATGGGATATCACCGAAGAAGACCTGGAGTCGCTGCGATTGCTCGCGGAAATGATCGGCCTTGCCATGAGCTACACCAAGCTTCGCTATGCCATGAACACCGTGGCGGAGACCCTGTTCAACACCTTTTCAGAGAAGCAGCTCAACGATCTCAAGTCGGGACAGGAGGGATAGCCGCAAGCGGCAACCCTTCGACCTTTCTCTGCCATCCCCGCCCCGCCTGAAAAATCAAAAACCGGTGGCAGGGGTGTTTGGCCGGCAGGGCGGGAAACCTCTGTACACTGCATGAAGCCGGCCAGCCGATTCCATACCGCGACGCTGCCTGCCTGCCATTTCTGTGTCCGCGCCATCGTATGCATCTCTGATTGGCGAAAGCCCGGTGGCACGGAATGGACGAAATCTCAAAAAAAACCTTACCACGTGCAGGCCAAACCGACACTGAAACTCATGGGTTCCTCATACTTCTGAGTTACTCTATCCCCTTGCGTCCAAACGGTTTCTTCCTGTAATATATTTCCTA
>CAZNSO010000182.1:0-2884 GCA_964575805.1 uncultured Desulfobacteraceae bacterium | reverse complement strand
GAAGGCCCCCAGAAGGAGATTCACCGAAAAGCCCCACCAGGTGACCCGGCGGACCGATTTTACCGATCCTTCATGTTGTTTTTTTGTATCGCCCGGCTTTCTCATTGCCTGATGCGCCCCGCCCCCGTCGATGGAGGCCTTATCGTGTGAATAAACCAGCGGGCCGGTTTTTTCAATTTCTCGGGTTGACCTTTAAAAATATACCGGCTTTATGGGGCGGGTCAATCGTCTTTGTACATGCGAATAAAATCCATGTACCGTTTATCTCCCAGCCGCAACCATTGCGCGTGACAACAAACGCAAAATCCAGTGGCCGGGATGCAAGCATATAAGCACTTAAATTTTGTTTTGTATTCTTTTAAAACCGGATGGGGGGGCCGGCAGCTTGCGCAGCACATCCCCTCAGCCACTTTTACCCGAATCCCGGGCGCCGGCCACATGTCCCCCCTCACCCACCCGGAGGCGGTCACGGGCGCCATCCACTCGCCTATCCGAAGCACAGAAACCCGGAAACGGCTTTTCTCCGACGCACCAGCAGACGATTGGCAAGACCCAACATAGAAGAGAACGCCGGGTTTTCTCAAAAAAGCCGCCAGACCCTTTACGCATTAATGTCTGCATGATTCTAGAGACAAATATTTTCAAACCCCCACGGCCTCTCGATCTCGCAGGGCTCTCCTGTGGCGGACAATCGAATACCATTTGAAAGATTGCCCGAGAATGGATAGGTTATAAAAGTATCAGCAGGATACGCATCCTTGCATTAATAGCTGCATCAATAATGGCCATCTCCGGCTATTGCGAAAGGCCGGTGATGGCAACAAAAACAGCAAGGATGGCCAAGCGTTCCAGGTGCAGAAACCGTCATGCAGAGGGAGGCAATTATGAACCCGTTTGTCGATCGAATGATCCGGGCGGCCCGGCTGGAAGCCGGGCTCTATGAGGAGGTGGAAGCGGATAAAGGCGCCATGGGACAGGCCATGGGCGTTGTGGTTCTCTCCAGCCTTGCGGCCGGGATCGGCACCGTCACGACCCAGGGGGCCGGAGGAATACTCATCGGTACCATCATCGCCTTGATCGGCTGGTATGTCTGGGCTTTTCTCACCTACCTGATCGGGACCAAACTGCTCCCGGAACCCCAGACCCGTGCGGACCATGGCGAACTGCTCCGCACCATCGGGTTTTCCAGTTCACCCGGGCTTCTCCGGGTTTTGGGCATTATCCCCTTTCTGCGCGGGATCGTTTTTCTGGCCGCCGGTATCTGGATGCTGGTGGCCATGGTGATCGCCGTCCGCCAGGCCCTGGATTATGAAAGCACCCTCCGGGCTGTCGGGGTCTGCGTCATTGGCTGGGTGATCCAGATACTGCTGCTGCTGTTGTTCTTCTCCATTTTCGGGGGCACCTCCCCTCCAGCTTAAGCCTTCGGCTTTTTGTTGAAAACCGGCCGGCCCCGGCGTCCTTCCCGGTTTACACGGCCGTTTGCAGGCCCAGGTACCACGCGGCAATGCCGAAATAGATGACAACCCCGGCGACATCCGCGGCAGAGGTCACCAGCGGGGCGCTTGCCGTGGCCGGGTCCAGCTTGAGCCGGATCAGCAAAAAAGGCAGGGACAGGCCAAGCAGACTGCCAAAGAGCACCACCGCCACCATGGCCATGGAGACCACGATGGCCACATCGACACCTCCCCGGAAAGCCCCGATAAAAGATACGGCAAAAGCCATGCAGACACCGATAAAAAGGGCGATCCCGATTTCCTTGCCCACCATTCGAAGCCAGTCCTTTCCGACGACATCGCCAACTGCCAGGGCACGCACCATGAGGGTGGCCGACTGCGCACCGGCATTGCCGCTGCTGCCGATCAGCAGGGGAAGGAAGAACACCAGGGCAACCATTGCCTGAATCGTGTCTTCGTAATAGGCGATTCCGGCCCCGGAAAAAATGTTGACAAACACCAGGGCAAGCAGCCACGGCAGGCGCTTGCGGATCAACAACCAGGGACTGGCATCCCGCAGACCGATATCCACAAGGGCATCCGCGCCCGTACCTGTCCCCTGACTGATGGAGCCCATCCGGTGGAAATCCTCCGTGGCCTCCTTCTCGATCACGTCATGCACGTCATCAAAGGTGATGATCCCCGCCAGGGCATCATTGCCGTTGATGACCGGTATGGCCAGGAGATCGTATTTTACCATCTGGCGCGCCACGTCCTCCTGGTCATCACGGACAGTGACATATATGGGATCGCGCCGCATGATATCTTCGATCCGGGCGGCAGGCCGGGCAAGGATCAGCTCGCGCAGGGAAACCAGCCCGATCAGCCGCCGTCCGGCATCGACCACGTAGGCATAATAGATGGTTTCCTTGTCCGGGGCTTCCAGGCGCAGTTTGTCAATTGCCTGCCCGGCAGTCAGCTCCGGGGACAGCACGGCATACTCACTGGTCATCATCGCCCCGGCCGTGCCTTCCGCGTAGGCGCTGAGCCTTCGGATATCCTCACGTTCGGTTTTGGCCAGCAAGTGCAGAAGGGTTTCGTAACGCTCCTCAGGCATGGCATGAAGCAGATCCACCCGGTCATCCGAACGCATTTTGGCGATTACCGGGGCCAACCGCTCATCGCCAAGTCCGGCTGCGAACTCACGCCTTTTTTCATGATCCATGTATCCAAATACATCGGCGCAACAGTCGGGGGTGAGGCTCGAAAAAATATCAAGCGCCGCTTCCGGTTCGAACGCTTCGAACTGAACGGCCAGATCCGCCGGATGCTGGCTCTCGCACAGCTCCCGCAGCTCCTGTATCTCAGAATTTGAAACAGGATGGGTGGGTTCGGATGCAAACGGGTTGATTGGAAACTTGAGGGGTTGGTTCATGGCCCTGCCTCCTTTC
>CAZNSO010000181.1:1755-2964 GCA_964575805.1 uncultured Desulfobacteraceae bacterium | reverse complement strand
AAAAAAACCTGGAAGGCATATTCCTTATGGGCCCTGAAACTCCGGTATTTTGTCAAGGAAAAACCGCCGGAGAAACTGAGTCCCGACGATGTGAAAGCGTTTTTGACCTTTCTGGCGGTCGAAAAAGGGGTGTCTGCCTCTTCCCAGAACCAGGCGTTTAATGCGCTGCTGTTTTTTTTCAGGTATGTGCTGAAAAAGGAATTCGGCAAAATCGAAGGGGTGGTCCGGGCAAAGCGCAAGCCTTATATTCCGGTGGTGCTGTCCAGGCAGGAGGTTGACCGGGTGATTGACAAACTGAAGGCGCCGTATGATTTGGTGGTAAAACTGCTGTACGGTTGCGGGCTGCGTTTATCTGAATGCATGAAGCTGCGGGTTCATAACTTCAACTTTGACCATCAGGTGTTGACGGTGCATGACGGCAAGGGCAAAAAAGACCGTACGGTTCCCCTGCCCAAGGTGCTTTTGGATGAGTTGAGGCGCCAGATTGACCGGGTGATCGAACTGCATGAACAGGATCTGAAACAAGGGTATGCCGGCGTGTTCATGCCGGACCGGCGGGAAAGCAAATACCCGAACGCGCCTAAAGAACTGATCTGGCAATGGTTTTTTCCGGCCAAAGAGCTGACGTTCGTGCCTGACACCGGTGAATACCGTCGCTATCACCTGCATGAGACCCATGTGCAGAAAGCGATCAAAAAGGCCGTCAATGCAGCGAAAATTTTGAAAAGAGCCTCGGCGCATACCTTTCGCCACAGTTTTGCCAGCCATCTGCTGGCCGCCAACCAGGATATCCGGAGCATTCAGGAGCTGCTGGGGCACAGCAGTGTCAGAACCACAATGATCTATACCCATACCATTGCGTCAGTAACCGTCAAAGAGGCCAGAAGCCCCCTGGATTTATAGCCTGGTAAAACCAGCCTTTCGCAATCCCGAGGATGTCCGGACGATAATGCAAAGATCAGTAGTGGCCGCCGTGATCCTTTTTGACCTGGTTCCGGTCTATGGCGCCCTCCCCGGTTTTGGGAAGGGACTGCACAAAAGTTACAAACCGGGGCTTTTTGTAGCGCGCGATTTTTCCGGCAACAAAATCAACCAATTCCTGCGCCTCCAGCTGTTTGCCGGGTTTTAGTACGCACACGGCCTTGATGGCCTCGCCCCACTGACGGTCGGCAACGCCGATGACAGAAGTCTCGGCGATGGCCGGATGCG
>CAZNSO010000181.1:0-1655 GCA_964575805.1 uncultured Desulfobacteraceae bacterium | reverse complement strand
TGGTACCGGGTTGTCATCGTCGTCAAACAAGGCAACGCGCGCAATGTGGGTGGGCTTTCCGGCGCTTCCCGGGCGCTCATCCCTTGGGGACCAGGTAACGGACATGGCCTCGCTCTGACCGAACCCGCTGCCGAAAACCGCGTTGGGGGCGATCTCCTGAAACCGCTGGATGTTGTCCGGATGGTCCATCCCCCTCACATTTTTGATGCTGGAGAGGTCCACAGCGCCTCCGAGCGCCTCATAGGCCTCGATCAGGCGCTTCAAAATCGGCGCAAAGTTATATAAGGTGGTGCCTCCTTCCGCCTCGACCAGCTTCAGGGCCTGCTCCGCATCAAAGCGCTCCAGAATCACGTTTTTGCCGCCGGCGTGCAGGGTGGCCATGAGGTGCGAGAGCCCCGCGATATGGAAAAGCGGCAGGACGCATATATGGCAGCTCCCGGAACTCAAGGATTCGTTTATCATGACCTGCAGATCGATGTTCACGATATTTTTCTGGCTGAGCAGCGCGCCCCGGGGCCTGCCTTCCACGGCTGCCGTGTGGATGATAACAAAGCCCGTATCCGCGTCCACCTCAACCTCCAGCGCATCCAGATCCTTGTTGTACAGCGAATCAAAGGGGGCAAACCCCTGCGGCAGCTCCCCGCCGCCCATTCCATAGAACGGCGCATCGAATTCGAGCCCGGGCGCTATGTCCAGAAGGGTTTGGCGGTAGCCGGGCCCGGCAAAAACAAGCGAAGGCCTGCCGTCATTTAACACGAAGGCCGCCTCGTCCGCCTGGAAGCGCCAGTTGACCGGAAGCACAATCGCCCCGATCTTGGCCGCCGCCCCGTAGAGAATAACAAACTGGTCGCAGTTGCGGGCGAGCACCCCGATCCGGTCACCCTGCCGGATGCCCGTTTTTAATAGCCCGGCTGCCAATTGATCGCATTTCTCCTTGAACTGTTGGTGGGTCAGGCGGGTGTCATTGAAGACAATGCAATCCTTGTCCGGATACAAAGCGGCATTGCGGCGGATAAAATCATAAACCGTAAAATCTCGAAGTCCCATACGCTCCTTTCCTGCCGTATGCGCGGCAGCCGTTTTCCCTGCCCGGCCCGGACCCCGCGGATTTTCAACCGCATGCCAACGGGGGGTTCCGGACGGGCAAACACCGAAACAGAGCTCAAAAAGAGCTTTGCTTAAACTCCTTATATATATTACATTCACTAAAACGCTTTCAACAGGAAAAGGCCGGCATGGACAATTCCGCCATGCGGCTTTTCCAATGGGACCCAGCCTCGCTGAAAAATGGTATCAAACAAGCCGAACCGGCGCTGGCGCCGGATTTTAAGAAAATCCCTGCTGATCGGCACCGCCCTGTTGGTGCTGGTGTTGGCGCTTGCCTGCATTTCACTGGCCTTTCTGCCGCGCGTGGCATCCAGCGATTGGGCCCGGCAGCACCTCACCCGGCAGCTTGAAAACTCCCTGGGCCGACCCGTCGAGATCCGGGCGCTCGACTGGACCTGGGCGGATGGCATCCACATTTCCGGTATCCGCATTGCCGATCACCCGGATTTTTCCGGGGGCCCGATGGTCTCGGCAGCCCGGGCCCGGCTGGACATCCAATACCGGCAATTGTTTTCCCGCTGCCTGAGTTTTACCTTTTTGCTCCAAAA
>CAZNSO010000180.1:0-3032 GCA_964575805.1 uncultured Desulfobacteraceae bacterium | reverse complement strand
GCCCGGTGCCTGCCTGAATAAAACCATCGTTCCAGCGAAAGGGCACGGCGCGGTGGTTGCCGGCTGAAGGGGCAGGGTTCACCCCTGCTGCCCCACCCGGATCAGGCCGGCATGCCTGCCGCCAATCCGGATTTTCCCGGCGGCCCTTAACGCTTTTTTGCCTCAAGCTCAGGCTCACAGCAGACCCCCCGGGCTCTGAACCCCGCGTCCGCACCTGTTCAACCTTTCCACTGCCCAGGACAGTCGGCTGCTGGGAGTAACCTTCGCCCTTTTACGAGGCGAACAATACTGAGCAGCCCTGTGCGGGAATACATAGCAGGAAATCGGCGCAACCAAAATTATTGCGAGGCTATAGATGTGTCAATAGTGGTATCGCAATTGCGCGACATGAATTGCGTTTTCGGTAACTTTAAAAATAAATCGGTGCTCATCGGTAATTCGCCTGGACCCGTAACCTGAAAGGGCATGCTTTAATGGTTCAGGTTTTCCAATACCCTCAAAAGGATTACGTTTCGTTTCCTTAATGAGGGCATTGATTCGGCGAAGGATTTTTTTATCCGTATTTTGCCAATAAAGATAATCGTCCCAGGCGTTGTCAGAGAAAATGAGCTTCACTCTATCAGCTCCTTTTCAGACCCTTCGCCGTTTTCTAATTGAGCAATAGATTCGATCAAGCGTCTTGTGTTTTTCGGAGACCGTAGGAGATAAGCTGTTTCTTCAAGGGCTTCAAAATCCTCAAGAGACATAATAACAACCGATTCCGATGATTTGCGTGTTACAATCACCGGGGATCGGTCTCTGCAAACCGCTTCCATTGTTTTGGCAAGGTTTTGTCTTGCTGCTGTATAGGTTATAGCTTTCATACATCACCTCCTGTACAGGATATTGTACGTATCAAGGTTAAAATGTCAAGGCGGAATTCGTTTCCCAACATAGCCCTTTCAGTCGGAGGCGAAAAAAATCGCGCGCCGCTTAAGGGCCCGTTGTGCCCGTGGTACAGAAGGATGATCATTTCATAAAATGTCTAACATGCCTCGATTGGAACATGGTGCGGCCAGGAGTTGTTGACCCTCCGGCTGAGGGGGCAGGGTTCACCCCTGCTGCCCCACCCGGATCAGGCCGGCATACCTGCCGATAATCCGGATTTTCCCGGCGGCCCTTCCGGCAAAGCGGAGGGGCGGATAAGCCGGGTTGGCCGAGTGCAGGGATGTGGACTTCCGGTTTTTTCGAATGATTTTGAGGGTTGCCTCCGGCAGCAGTCCGTCCACAATAACCGCGGCGATTTCGCCGTTATCCACGTCCGCCTGCGGCCGGATGATTGCCAGATCGCCGTCCCGTATATGGCGGCCGGTCATCGAGTCCCCCTTCACCCGGAGGGCAAAACAATCCTCGTGTCCATACAGCAAGGGGTCCACGGGAATCCGTTCATCCGGGGGGTCCCAGATATCCAGCGGCTCCCCCGCGGCGATGGCGTCTTTAACCGGCATTTCACGGGCGGGATCGCCCCCTGCCAGCCGCCGGGACCGTTTTTTGCCCGGCGTGGACACAATATAGCCCTTTTCTTCCAGGACGCCAAGGATCCGATGCACGCCCGCCGGCCCGGCAAGGCCCAGCTTATCGCCGATTTCCCGAACCGTGGGGAAGTATCCGTGCCGCCGATGATACCGGATAATCACATCCAAAACGCTTTTTTGCCTCAGGCTCAGGCTCACAGCAGATCCCCCGGGCTCTGAACCCCGCGTCCGCCCCTGTTCAATACATGGGTGTAAATCATGGTCGCGGAAACATCCTTTTCGCCCTGGAAACATTTTCAAGGGTGCCAAAATTCATGCCCAGCACTTCCCGGTAAAGAAACAACAATGCATTAAACGTTTGGTCCTGGGTGGATGCGGCGCATTCCGGTTGACCGCCAGGTCCGTTAAAAATTCCTCGATCTCCTTTTTCTCCATGTCTTTTGGATGGCGCTTGCCATGAAGCAAAGTAAACCGTTTGATCCACCCGGTATATGTATCTTCGGTCCGTATGCTGTAATGTCTGGTGCGTATCAGGTTTCTTGCCTGATCAAGCAGCCTGGGCGGGTGGGTCATACAAATCTCCCTGCGTGCGGCATTCAATGAAAGCTCTGCCTCTGTTTTGCGATGAATGAACATTTGTTCATGTCCTGTTTTACGTAGCATGTCAGTTGAAATGATAGCAAGAAAAAAAATTGCATATCACCCCCCACGTTGGTAATATCAAGTAAAAATGCAAGATATCATCAATCAAATGCCTAAGCGCAAAATAAATGGATAGCGTTTCGGCAGTCTAATCATGGTTAGCCGCAGAGAGATCTGAAATCGTGCGTCAATATCTAAAGTCAACTGAATACATAGACTGGAAAACGCCAGAGGTGTTGGCCAAGGCGAAGTCGCTGTCTGATGGCGCGGAGAGTCCTGAGATAATCGCAGAGAAGTGCTTTGTCTTCGTCCGAGACCAAATCAAGCATAGCTGGGATTATGAATGTGATCCTGTGACATGTAAGGCTTCCGATGTTCTGCGATACAGAACAGGTTACTGCTACGCGAAGAGCCACTTGCTCGCGGCATTACTGCGTGCGAACGGTATTCCAGCCGGACTGTGTTATCAACGGCTGACCATTAGCAATGATAGGCGGCCGTTTTGCCTACATGGCTTAAATGCCGTGTACCTTGAAGATCATGGCTGGTATCGGATTGATGCCAGAGGCAACAAGGAAGGCGTCTCGGCTGATTTTTGTCCTCCCGTTGAGCGTTTGGCATTCCCAATAATCTCAGATGGAGAGGCTGATTTGCCGGAGATATGGGCAAAGCCCATACGGCCTGTCCTTGAAGTGCTTCAAACAAAAAAGACGTATAGAGAGGTGGCAGATAATCTGCCGGATATTCAGCTGGCGTTGGCTAACAAAGCAATGCACGCGACAAGCGCGTGATTGCGGAGTTCGGCAAGATGTGCTGGCAGTTTCAGAAAAAACCGGATAGGATGGAGTGATGGGAAGATATGATAAACTTATATTT
>CAZNSO010000179.1:0-3177 GCA_964575805.1 uncultured Desulfobacteraceae bacterium | reverse complement strand
TCCGTTTTTGTTCAGGTACCAACTATGTGCATGCGATTCGTCCCAAGAATGGCTCCTATCCGGAGGCAGAAGCAGGACTGCGCACATTACTGCATTTATCATTAAGGAGTTGCTCCATGGAAGGTGTATATATATTAATGTTTGTCCTGGGGGGTGTCCTGGGATTTTTTGGCTCTCAGATGCTTCGAGAGCGTTTTGGTGCTCAAAAAATTAAAGATGCCGAAGAAAAGGCGGCAATGATTGTTGACTCGGCTGAACGGAAAGCCGATTCTCTCGTCAAGGAAGCTCAGCTTGAAGCCAAGGACCGGCTGTTCAAGATGAAAAGCGACTTTGATTCAGAGGCAGCCGAATCCCGGGCGGAACTGAAAAAGCAGGAACAACGGCTTCAGCAAAAAGAAGAGAATCTGGATAAGAAAAGTGAACAAATCGAACTGCAAAACAAGGAAGCGGCCAGGAAATATAAAGAAATTCAAAAGCGGGAAGCTGATTTGCAGGGAATGGAAAAAAAATACCATGACCTGATTGAACAGCAGCGCAAACAGCTTGAGGAAATATCCGGTTTGACATCGGAAGGCGCCAAGGAATTGCTTTTGCAGTCGATGGAAAATGAAGCCCGGCATGAAGGCGCCAAGCTTGTCAAGCGAATTACCCAGGAGGCCAGGGAGAATGCGGATAAAGAGGCCAAAAAAATCATGGCTACCGCGATTCAGCGTTATGCCGGGGATTTTGTTGCTGAACGGACAGTTTCGGTCGTGCAGCTGCCTGATGATGAAATGAAGGGGCGAATTATCGGCAGGGAAGGAAGAAACATCCGCGCCCTGGAAGCTGCCACGGGTATCGACCTGATCATCGATGATACCCCTGAAGCTGTTATTCTGTCAGGTTTTAATCCGGTTCGCCGGGAGGTGGCCCGAATCGCCCTTACCCGCTTGATTGAGGACGGGCGTATTCATCCGGCGCGCATAGAAGATATCGTGGAGAAGGTGAATCATGAGGTGGAGGCCACAATCAAGGAGGCCGGCGATCAGGCCGCCTTTGACCTGGGGGTTCACGGGATCAGCAGTGAGTTGATCAAATATCTTGGGCGGTTAAAATACCGCACCAGCTATGCCCAGAACATGCTTCAGCATTCGATTGAAGTTGGCTTTTTGTGTGGTGCCATGGCCTCCGAACTGGGGTTGAATGTAAAAATGGCCAAACGCATGGGACTGCTCCATGATATCGGGAAGGCAATTGATCATGAGGTTGACGGGTCCCATGCCGAAATAGGCGCTCGCCTTGCGAAAAAAGCCGGAGAGTCGCCCAAGATCGTGCATGCCATTGCCGCCCACCATGAAGAGGTCGCGCCGGAATCGGTTTATGATTTGCTGGTCCAGGCAGCGGACGGCCTGTCCGGTGCCCGACCGGGCGCCCGAAAAGAGCTTCTGGAAAATTACATCAAGCGTTTGGAGGAGCTTGAGGCGATAGCCAATTCCTTTAGCGGTGTCTCCAACGCCTACGCCATTCAGGCCGGTCGGGAATTGCGGGTTATTGTTGATGGGGGCAATATCTCCGACGAGGACGCCACGCTGATGAGCAAGGATATTGTCAAAAAAATCGAGGAAACCCTGACCTTTCCCGGTCAGATCAAGGTGACGGTGATCCGGGAGACCCGGGCGGTTGAATATGCATATAAATAAGGGGCTGTGATGACTGTTCTGGATATTTTAAACGAACGGGGTTTTGTTGAAAATTCGACGCACGACCAGGAACTGAGGGATTATTTCCAGGCCGGTCAAGTTTCCTGTTATATCGGGTTTGATCCCACCGCCCCCTCTCTGCATGTGGGGCATTTGCTCCCGGTGATGGGCCTTGCTCATATGCAGCAGCGGGGCCATCGCCCGATAGCCCTGGTGGGCGGCGGGACCGGCTTGGTAGGGGATCCGAGCGGTAAAACCGAGATGCGGCAGCTCATGACAGTTGAAACGGCCGAGCAGAATGCCGCCGGCATCAAGCGGCAGCTATCCCGTTTTATCGATTTTTCCGAGGGCAACGCCAAGCTGGCAAACAATGCGGACTGGCTGGTGGGCTTGGAGTATATCGCCTTTTTGCGGGATATTGGCCGGCATTTTTCAGTCAACCGAATGATTAAGGCGGAAAGTTACCGGGCGCGTTTGGATTCTGAGGAAGGGCTTAATTTTATTGAATTTAACTATATGCTCCTTCAAGCATATGACTTTTTGAAATTATTTGATGATTTCGGATGCCGGGTGCAGATGGGCGGCAGTGACCAATGGGGCAATATCGTGGCCGGCATTGAGTTGATTCGACGGATGCGGCAGGAAGAGGCCTATGGGATCACCTTCCCTTTGGTTACCACAAGCAGCGGCGCCAAGATGGGAAAGACCGCAAAAGGGGCTGTATGGCTGGATGCCGAGCGTACTTCGCCTTATGAGTATTACCAATATTGGATTAATACGGATGACCGGGATGTAAGCCGATTTCTGTGTTTGTTCACCTTCCTGCCGATTTCAGAAATCCGGGAGGTTGAAAACTTAAAAGAAGCGGAATTAAATGCGGCCAAAAGTGTTCTCGCCTATGAAGCCACGCGCCTCTGCCATGGTCCTGAGGAAGCGGAAAAAGCCTTTAATGCGGCTGCTTCGGTATTCGGGGAGAAGCTTGTCCCGGCTGAAATCCTGCCCGCCAGTGAAATTCCCAGGGGGAGAAAACAAAAAGGGCTTGACAGTTCGGTGCCGTCATCGGTATATGAGAACTCAGATCTGGCTGAAGGGATTGCCGCATTTAGACTGTTCCAGCAGGTCGGACTGGCTTCGTCTGCAAGCGCTGCCAGGCGGTTGATTGAACAGGGCGGGGCTTATGTAAATGGCAGGCGGATTGAATCAACGGATTATGTGGTGTCCCTTGCCGATGTCGCCACGGATGAGATACTTCTCCGGGCCGGCAAAAAGAAATTTCACCGAATTGTTGTTTTGAGCAAAAATTCCTGTTGACATAAGGAAATTCTTGGTTTATAAAGTATCTTTTCATCACACGCACTTCTCTTGAGTTTTTTCCAAAAAAACTTGACGGACAACCCCATCTAATTAAGTTTTAAGATGGGATCCCTGTTGCCTGGCAACAGGTTTTAGCCTTTGATCTTTGAAAACTAAATAGTGGTAAGTAAAAAGAGCTGGGTCC
>CAZNSO010000178.1:0-3309 GCA_964575805.1 uncultured Desulfobacteraceae bacterium | reverse complement strand
GTCAAGCCCACCCACATGATCGGCGGATACGCCCAGTTCAGTTATTTTTTCAACTATTACGGACCTACCGGCGCCCAGCGCGACGAGGTGATCGTGGTCCGAAAAGCCGGAGAGGTGGACTGGTATGAAGATTAAGGCGCAAATGGCCATGGTTTTGAACCTGGACAAATGCATCGGCTGTCACACGTGCAGCATCCCGTGTAAAAATGTATGGACCCATCGGCAGGGGGCCGAATACATGTGGTTCAACAACGTGGAGACCAAGCCCGGCATCGGCTATCCCAAAAAGTGGGAGGACCAGCGCATCTACAAGGGCGGCTGGGAGGCCGGCAATGGCCGGTTGTCCCTCAAGGCCGGGGGCCGCCTCCAGAAGCTTGCCCGGATATTCAACAACCCTGACCTGCCCCAGATCGATGAGTATTATGAACCCTGGGATTATGATTACGGCAAGCTGATTAACAGCCCTTTGAAGCGCCATCAGCCATCCACGCGCCCGCATTCCCGGATCACCGGAAAGCCGATGCACATCACCTGGGGGCCGAACTGGGAGGATGACCTTGCCGGGGTCAGCGAAACCGGTGGCGGCGATATCAACTTTGAAGGCCTGGATTACGCGCAATACCTGAAATTCGAGCAGGCGTTCATGCTCTACCTTCCCCGGCTCTGCGAGCACTGCCTGAACCCGGCATGTGTGGCGTCATGCCCGTCAGGCGCCCTTTACAAGCGCGAGGAAGACGGCATTGTGCTGGTTGATCAAACCCGCTGCCGCGGATGGCGGTACTGCGTTTCCGGCTGCCCGTATAAAAAGGTCTATTTCAACTGGCAGTCCGGGACCTCGGAGAAGTGTATCTTCTGCTACCCCCGGATAGAGTCCGGCATGACGACGCTTTGCTCGGAATCCTGCGTGGGGCGCATCCGCTACGTGGGGGTCATCCTCTACGATGCGGACCGGATCCATGAACCGGCTTCTGCCGCAAACCCGACCCGGATTTATCCCGGCCATTTGGACATCCTGCTGGATCCCCATGACCCCAAGATAATTAAGGAAGCGGAGAGCCAGGGCCTTTCTCAGGGCTATATTAAAGCCGCCCGCCAATCCCCGGTTGACAAGCTGATGCGCCAATGGCGGCTTGCGCTTCCCCTGCACCCGGAATACCGAACGCTTCCCATGGTTTGGTATATTCCACCCTTAAGCCCGGTTACCGCAGGGACTGAAGACGCGGCGGATGCAGATGACGTGCTGTCTGCCATGCGGATCCCGGTGCGTTATCTGGCCAACCTTCTGGCAGCCGGCGATGAACAACCGGTGCGGCAGTCTCTGAAGCGCCTGATGGCGGTGCGCCATTATATGCGCTCAACAAGGCTTGAAAAAACGCCGGACAAGACAATCCTCGAAAAAACGGGACTTGATGAAGCGGCCGTTCATGAAATGTACAAACTGCTCGCCATTGCCAAGCATGAGGACCGGTTCGTTATTCCCACGGCAAAGACGCCGGCGGTTGATGACTTGTTGACCGTGCAAGGAGAAAAAGGCTTTTTGCTTTGCCCTCAAGACAGAGATGCGTTGCTATGAATAAAATGCGACACGAAAAGTTAAAAATCCTGTCATTTCTGCTGCAGTTTCCGGATGACCGGATGCTTGCGGATCTATCTGCGGCCAGGGGACAGATCGCGGCGGCATTTGACGGGGCGGAGCCGGAAAAGGTCGACCGACTGGTCCGGCATTTGCTCACGCGGCCGGTGCTTGAGCTTCAGGAAACCTTTTCCAGTCTGTTTGACCTGAGTCCGTCCACCTGCCTGAACCTGACCTATCATCGATTCGGGGATGACAAGGAGCGCGGGCAGGTGCTGGCCAGATATGCCCAGGCCTATTCAGATGCCGGTTATGCTTTGGCGTTTCCGGAACTGCCCGATTATCTGCCCATGGTTCTGGAGCTGGCAGCCGAGACCGGAAATCCCGATAACCGATGGATGTTGTATGAGAATCAACCCGCCATTGCTGCGCTGGCAGACCGCCTGGCCGCGGCGGACAGCCCCTATGCGGGTGTTCTTGAAATAACGGCGCAGATGTTGGCGTTGCCTGAAAACAAGTCCCATCAGGAGGCATAATGGCGGATGTACTGAACAATCTGTTATTTCTTGTGTTTCCGTACCTGATGCTGACGCTGTTCGTGGTCGGCCACGCCTATCGCTACGTCACCGACTGGCGGCATTGGAACGCCAAATCAAGTGAATTTCTCCACAAAGACAGTTTGAAATACGGAATCACCATTTTTCACTGGGGCGCTTTGCTGACCCTTGTCGGCCATGCCGGCGGGATGCTGATCCCACAGCGGTATTACGACATGGCGGGCGTTAGCGCCCATGCCCACGAACTGCTTGCATACTGGGCCGGGCTCTTGGCTGGTCTGTTGATGGTGCCGGGCATTATCTGGCTGCTCGTCCGCCGGGTGCGGCAGGAGCGGATCGCCGCCAACACCTCGGTCAATGACTACATTCTCCTGGTTTTTCTCCTGCTTGTCAGCGGCATCGGGCTCTATAACGTCATATTTACTCACTATGATATCCTGTATTCCGTGGCGCCCTGGATCCGGGGCATTGTCACCCTGACGCCGAAACCGGAGCTCATGGCGTCCGTGCCGATCAGCTACAAACTGCATATCCTCACCGCGCTGGCGTTGCTGGGGTATTCGCCGTTTACCCGGCTGGTGCATATCTGGAGTGTGCCGGTATTTTATATTTACCGGCAATATGTCGTATTCCGGCGCAAACCGGCATAAAAGGAGTGTTGCATCATAATGACTGAGAAGTCCGCTGACACCGAGGTCTGTTACGCCGAGTCAAGCAAAACAGCGGCGCTGGGGTGGACCACGCTGGCATTTTTCGCCGGTTTTGCCGGGGTCTCTGCATTCGGCCCCATTGTTTCCCGGTTAAAGGAAACCATGGAAATCAGTGCCTTCCTTGTGGGGCTTTTGTCCGCCTGTCCATCCCTTACCGGCTCGCTTTTGCGCATTCCCTTTGGTGCGGCCGTGGACCGGGTTGGAGGCAAAAAACCGATTCTGATTCTGCTTGGGCTGGCCGGGCTGGGTGTCGTGGGTATCACCCTGCTCTTTACTTTGTTTCCGGAGCCGACCGTTGCCCAATATCCCCTCTTTCTCCTGGCCGGGATTTTGTGCGGATGCGGTATCGCCATTTTTTCGGTCGGCATTCCCAGCGTTTCCTACTGGTATCCCCAGAAAAGACAGGGTTCGGCCCTGGCCGCATATGCCGGGTTCGGCAACCTGGCGCCGGGCTTGTTTGCCCTGCTGC
>CAZNSO010000177.1:0-3320 GCA_964575805.1 uncultured Desulfobacteraceae bacterium | reverse complement strand
TGCCAGGCGGGCTATGGGCAGGCGGTAGGGCGAGCAGCTCACATAATCGAAACCGCATTCAAAGCAGAACCTGACCGATTCCGCATCGCCGCCGTGCTCGCCGCAGATCCCGATTTTCAAGTCCGGCCGGGCGGCGCGCCCTTTTTCGACCGCGTCCTTCATTAAAACGCCGATGCCGTCCATGTCAATGGTTTGAAACGGGTCCTTCTTCAATATGTTCAGGTTCAGGTAGCTGCTCATGAACCCGCCGATATCGTCGCGGCTGAAGCCGAATGTCATCTGGGTCAAATCATTGGTGCCGAAAGAGAAGAACTCGGCATTCTCGGCCATTTTATCGGCTATCAGGCAGGCCCGGGGGATTTCGATCATGGTGCCGTACTGGAACTTGATCTCCTTTATCTGGAATTTTTCCAGGACTTCCTTGTAGACGCGGTCCACGATTTCCCTGGCATGGATCAGCTCTTTTTCGTCGCAGGTTACCGGGATCATGATTTCCGGGAGCGGTGTTTTGCCGTCTTTGATCATTTCCGCAGAGGCTTCCAGAATGGCGCGAACCTGCATCTCCGAAACTTCGGGGTAGGTGACGCCAAGGCGCACGCCCCGGTGGCCCATCATCGGATTGTTCTCCTTCAGCGCGTCGCTTCGCCGTTTCACCGTTTGGGCGTCAATATTGAGGGCTGCTGCGATTTTTTCCTGGTTCTCCGGGCTATGGGGAACAAACTCGTGCAGCGGGGGGTCGAGCAGCCGGAAGGTGACCGGCAGGTTGTCCATGATCACCAGGGTTTTTTTGATATCGTCCTTCACAAAGGGGGCGAGTTCCTCAAGGGCGTTTCGCCGCTCTTCCTCGGTGTCGCATAAAATCATCTTGCGCAAAAGAAACAGCGGCTGTTCCGCGCCTTCTCCGTAGAACATGTGCTCGGTGCGGAAAAGACCGATGCCCTGGGCCCCGAAATCCTTTGCCAGCTGCACATCCTTGGGGGTTTCCGCATTGGTGCGGACCTTCATGGTGCGGTAGCGGTCCACGATGTCCATAAAATCCTGGAGCCGGGGGTTTTCCGTGGCGTCCATCATGGGGAGTTGGCCCTCATAGACAAAACCCTTGCTGCCGTTCAAGGTGAAAACATCGCCTTCCTTGTAGGTCTTGCCGTCAACCGTGATTTTTTTCCCAAGCGCGTCGATTTTAAGGTCGCCGGCCCCCACGATGCAGCATTTGCCCCAGCCCCTGGCTACCAGGGCCGCGTGGCTCGTCATGCCCCCGCGCGCCGTTAAAATGGCGTTGGCGGCGCGCATGCCCTCCACATCTTCCGGGTTGGTCTCCTCCCGGACAAGAATGACCTCTTTGCCGTCCTGATACCAGTTGACAGCCTCGGCCGAGCTGAAAACAATCTGTCCGTAGGCGCCTCCCGGACCGGCAGGCAGCCCCTTGGCGACCACGGTGGCGGTTTTCTCTGCCTCGGGGTCCACGAGGGGATGGAGCATTTCATCCAACTGGGCCGGCGTTACCCGGGTGACGACCGTTTTATCGTCAATCAGGCCTTCATCGCGCATATCCATGGCCATGTTAAGCGCTGCCAGGCCGGTGCGTTTGCCCACCCGGGTCTGGAGCATGAACAGCCGGTTCTCCTGTATGGTAAATTCGATGTCCTGCATGTCCTTGTAGTGCTTTTCCAGGGTGTTGCGCACCTCCACCAGTTCCTTGTAGACTTCGGGCATGAACTGCTCCAGGGACTGCAGGTGCTGGTTTTGTTCATTCTTGGTGTCGTCATTCAACGGGTTGGGCGTGCGGAGGCCGGCCACCACGTCCTCGCCCTGGGCATTGGGCAGCCATTCGCCGTAAAATTTGTTGTCCCCGGTGGCGGGGTTGCGGGTAAACGCCACGCCTGTTGCCGAGGTGTCGCCCATGTTGCCGAACACCATGCTCTGGACGCTGCAGGCGGTCCCCCATTCATCCGGGATGCCCTCGATGCGGCGGTAGGACACGGCCCGTTTGCCGTTCCAGCTTTTGAAAACCGCGCCGATCGCCTGCCAGAGCTGGGTCTTCGGGTCGTCCGGGAACTCCGTGCCAAGCACTTCCCTGATCTTGTCCTTGAATTGATCCGACAAAACCTTCAGGTCTTCTGCTGAAAAATCCGTATCACCGGAATACCCCTTCTCCTCCTTCATTTCATCCATAAGGCCGTCCAGGTGAGCCCGGATTTCCTGGCCTTCTTCCGGCTCGATGCCTTCAGCCTTTTCCATGACAACATCGGCAAACATCTGGATCAGCCGGCGGTAGGAATCCCATACAAAACGTTCATTTTCCGTCTTCTTGATCAATCCGGGGATGGTTTTTGTGGTGAGCCCGACATTCAGGACGGTCTCCATCATCCCGGGCATGGATTTGCGGGCGCCGGAGCGGCAGGACACCAGCAGGGGGTTCTCCGGATCCCCGAAGCCCATTCCCATTATCTCCTCTGTTTTCGCCAGCGCTTCTTCAACCTCTGTTTCAAGGGTTTCGGGATAATCCCCCGATCTTATGAAATCCATGCAGCAAGCGGTTGAAATGGTAAACCCAGCGGGAACCGGCAATCCGATGCGGGCCATTTCCGCCAGATTGGCGCCCTTGCCGCCAAGGAGGTTTTTCTGCGCGCCGGATCCTTCCGCCGTTCCCTTGCCAAAGGTATAGACATACTTGGTCATGACAACAACTCCTTCCCTATCTCTCTGATTTATCAAAAAACTGAAAAATGTAAAATAAGCATAAGCAACGGATCAGGAGAAGAATACAATCAAAATCTAATCTTTTATAAATACCGAATCAAGTCATCCGAGGATATCCGTACACAAGTGATACTGAGGCCTCATTTTAACCCGAGCCATTATTAACCTACTAAATTGTAACTAAAATTTAATATAATTGTATATTTTTAAGCATAGGTCAAGAAAAAATGTCAATAACCCCTTCCCGATGAAAGGCGGCAGTGATCGGATAAAGGCAGGAAGCTGACAAAATTTGTCAGCCGGCTTACTATTTTTGTCAAAATTTAAGCCAAATCCTGTTCGGAAGCAAAAATCAGCCGAGCTGCCTCTCAAAATTTTCCCCAATAGATGGCCTAAAAAAAATATCAGCCATTCTTAATAAATGGCACTTAGCTTGCATAAGGTATCAACAAATAATTTTTATCAAACAAAACGCAGGGAGGTGAAAAAAAAGTTTCAAATCTTTACTTGGTCTGGCAGAAAAATGAAAACGTTTGCAAAAGAAGTCAAACAAAACAAGGAGGAAGCATGCTTCAAAAACTCAGAGGAAACAACACAAAGGGTTTCACCCTGATCGAGCT
>CAZNSO010000176.1:0-3404 GCA_964575805.1 uncultured Desulfobacteraceae bacterium | reverse complement strand
GGATTAAATTTATTCCGATTTGTAAAAATCGCAACATCGCAGGCAGCAGCAATGCAGGGGGCGGACCAGGGATCCTGGGGGGCTGCCATTGTGTATTTTGTAAGTATGCACTGTGTGCGCAGCCATTGCCTTGCCGGGTGCTCCGGTCATGACACGAGGGCGGTCTGTCTGAAAAAAGCGCTGCAAGTGCTCTGGTGAGTGGATCATCCTTGACTATAAGGTCCACCATGGTTTTTAATGTGATTAATAATTGATGGCTTCGTAAAAAGTCCAATATCTGCGTTGCGCTGCATCCCATCGGAATTTCACGTACTCTATGTACGCTGCATTCCTCGGGATTTGCGACGCCTTGATCTTGGACTTTTTACGAAGCCATCTCCAACGGACTTTTTTACGAGAATGTCATAATTAAAATGCCCCCCGATAAGCGGCTAAGAAGAAAGGAGAGCCCATGAGCGCAAATAGCAAGGTAGTTATAACGGCGGCAATAACGGGCGTGCTTACCAATCCGGAGAAATTCAATGTGCCGGTCACCCCCGAAGAAATGGCGGATGCCACCGAGCAGGCGTATAATGCGGGGGCAACCATTGTGCATACCCATTTCAGGGACCAGAGAGAGGGTATGGGGGCGATGCCCACCTGGGATTTAAACACCGTCGGTGATATTCTCTCGGCCATCAAGGCAAGGGTCCCTGACATAATCATCTGCATGAGCACGGGAGTGGTGGGCAATGATATTTCCGGGCCCCTGGCATGTCTTGAAAAATTCAAACCGCAGATGGCGGCATGCAATGCCGGTTCCCTCAATTATTTGAAAGTGCGAAAAGATGGCAGCTGGGCCTGGCCGCCCCTGATGTTTGACAACCCGGTTGAAAAAATTAATCGTTTTCTTGAGGTCATGAACGCCAATCAGGTGATCCCAGAATTTGAGTGTTTTGATACCGGAATTGTCCGAAGCGTAAAAATGTTTCAAGCCAATGGCATGTTTAAGGGCGATGCCCATGTATCTTTCGTGATGGGGGTGGACAGCGGCATGCCGGCAAACCCGGCCCTTTTGCCCGTATTGATTGAAGAGCTGCCCGAAAACGCACTCTTTCAGACTATTGCCACCGGACCGGTGCAGGAGAATATATGGAGCGTGCATCGGCGGTGTCTGGAGCTGGGCGGCAATGTACGAACCGGCCTGGAGGACACCTTTTATTTGCCAAACGGCGAGAAGGCACAAAATAACGGGGAACTTGTTGAAGCCCTGGCCCATATCGCCCGAGAAGTCGGCAGAGAGGTGGCCACACCGGAAGAAGCCCACCGGATAATGGGTGTTATCGAAGCGTGAAAGACACAGATAAGCAGTAAGGCCAATCCGGACCTGGCACCGGATTCATCAGCCAAAAAAGACTCGCGCCCAGGCATGTAGGGCGGACCAAGCGCAGCGTGTCCGCCTTTTCTTCAAAACGAAGCGGGGCTTTGTTTCCTCTTGTGGCGGACACGCTGCGCTTGGTCCGCCCTACGAGAGTTACGCATCTTTGCATTCATATATGGACATCACCGGCAATCGTGAAAGCCCGATTGCTCAGTTTTCCGGAGCCGGGGGTTAAGGCAACACACGCGCCATTATTCAAAAAGTTCCTTGAACTCGCCGTAACCCGCTGCCTCCAATTTGTCTTTCGGCACGAACCGAAGCGCGGCTGAGTTGATACAGTAGCGCAGGCCGGTGGGCGGCGGGCCGTCGTCAAATACATGGCCGAGGTGGGAGTCCGCATGCCGGCTTCTCACCTCCGTGCGCGTCATAAACAGGCTCCGGTCCGCTTTTTCCACCACGGCATCCTTTCTAATCGGCCGGGTAAAGCTCGGCCAACCGGTGCCGGAGTCAAATTTGTCCGCTGAGGAGAAAAGCGGCTCGCCTGAGATCACGTCCACATAGATACCGGCTTTCTTATTGTCCCAGTATGGGTTGTCAAACGGCGGCTCGGTTTTGTCCTTACGGGTGACCGCGTACTGGAGGGCCGTCAGTTTTTCCTTGAGTTCCGAATCCGGCGGCCGTTGATAAACCTCCGAATCGTTTCCTGCCCCCTCTTCGGGTGCCGTTTCATTTTCCCAGGCCTTCTCCAGAAATTGATCCCGCCCGGAGCCATGCCGGTAGAGCTTGTAGCGGATGGCGTGTTTCCTGTAGTAATCCTGGTGGTAGTCTTCCGCCGGATAGAACGTGTCCAGCGCCTCGATCTCAGTGACAATCGGCTGTTTAAACCGGCCGGAGGCTTCCAGTCGCCTGCGGGAGGCCTCAGCCAGATTTTTTTGCTCCACGCTGTGGTAAAAAATGGCGGACCGGTACTGCGAGCCCCGGTCAACGAACGACCCGCCCGCATCCGTGGGATCGATCTGCCGCCAGAAAACCTCAAGCAGCTCTTCATAGGAGATCCGGCCCGGATCATAGCTCACCTGAATCGCCTCTGCGTGCCCGGTTTTTCCAGTGGAAACGGCCTCATAGCCGGGATTTTCCACGTGCCCGCCGGTATATCCGGAGACCACGCTGTATACGCCTTCGAGTTTTTCAAAGGGCGCCTCCATGCACCAGAAACAGCCGCCCGCAAAGGTGGCGGTTTCAAGGTTCTCGGGCGTCTTTTCCCTTTGATGCGAAAAACGTTCCTTTGCATCGCCCTGGCACCCGGTATACATGCTCATGATAAACACCCCCGCGAAAAGAAATGGTATATGCTTAAAGCCGATCATTGTGCGCATTGTGCGTCCTATTTCAAAAAAGGTTTATATGGCTTTAAAATAATGCATGGTTTCAGTCCTTCAATTCCTCGAGATCATTTTTTTTAGGGCGCATCCCTTCCATTACACATAAAAATCCAAATTTTCACCCGCCTGTAACCGTTTGGTCTTGCAATTGTGCGCTATTTTTCAATTGTTTGCCATCCAATCGTCACAAGCGCGCGTTACAAATTCACCCATCATATGTCGAGGGTGCCCGGAAATACGGATATTGCCCGCAGGCTCTCGGGCGGCAGGGTTTTCCAAGGTTCCCCTGATGAAGGGCTTGGTTAAGCACGATGTAACCCAACATTAACCTAAGCGTAACCACGCCACAACATCGGCTGGATAGGCTGGATAACTCCTATCGGTGTTGCTGAACATCAAGGGTTCGGGTTTATCGGAAGGGATTTCGTTAACAAGCGACTGCATTAACGGCAGGTTGAAACAAACTTAAAAATGGAGGTCCAGATGAAAAGCAGGAATCGGTTTATTTTATTAACCATCATGGCATTTGCTGTCATTGCCTTAATTCTCTCCGGCTGTGACAGTTCGAGCAGCAGCAGTTCCAATGACGACAATGACAACGGATCGGAGCCGGGCAATTCCGTTTTGGCCGGCGATATCACCAGTGACATGACCCTGACGGC
>CAZNSO010000175.1:0-3635 GCA_964575805.1 uncultured Desulfobacteraceae bacterium | reverse complement strand
CGGCAAAAATCGGCTTTTTGTATTCATTGTAAAATCAACAAGTTATGAAATTTCAGATTTACCCTTAACGGCTTGTTTTTATTATTAATTTATACATAAGCACAATCCTCTGCCCGCCGGGATAAACAAATGGGAAACTTCAGAAAAACAAGTAGGAGCTTATAATGAAGGCAGAATTTACAGCAATTATCGAACCTGCTCCAGAGGGAGGATTTTGGGCGATCTGTCCAGAAGTTCCAGGCGCTAACGGACAGGGAGAGACCATTGAAGAAATTAAAGATAATCTTAGACAAGCCATTGAATTGATATTAGAGGATCGTAAGGCTGATATTTTGCGAGGCTTGCCCGATGACGCTATTCAAGAAACGGTGATGATTGGATGAAACGGCGAGATTTGGAAAAAAGGCTAAGAATTGCAGGATGTTACTTAAAGCGTGAAGGTGCCTCAGATTCAATTTGGATTAATCCAAAGAATGGAGCCGTAGAAACTGTTCCCAGACACACCGAGATTAAAGAACCATTGGCCAAGAAAATTTTGAAGAATCTGGGTGCAGAATAATTGCCGAACGAACAAGGATAGATCGTGTGAGTGAAACGAACCACGATCTTATCCGAGAGTTGAACAAGCCCGGTGTCGATTCTATATGAAAATTTCTTTTTTGAAAAAGGGGGATTCGCAGGCTTCTGGATGAATATACTGCCCCTCAATAACTGCCCATCCACAAGGAATGGCTGAAGACCGACCGTGCCCGCGCACAAGCAGCGGACATGGCGGCTTAGGCAGGCGTTGGGCGCTGCAGGAGAGATCAATGCATCTTTGGATTGCACTTAAAGCGTTGGCGATATGGACAGGCATTTTGGTATTGGCCGTGCTTAACGGCGCGCTGCGGGAGGCCATCCTCGTTCCGAAGCTCGGCATGGCAGCCGGCCTTGTAGTAAGCGGTGTACTCCTATCTGCACTCATTATTGTCGTGGCCTACCTTTCATTGCCTTGGGTTGGTGCCCGCCGTCCCACTGGGCTCTTGGGAATCGGCATCGGCTGGCTAGCCCTTACGCTCGTCTTCGAGTTCTCGTTCGGCCTGTGGCAAGGCAAATCCTGGCAGGTCATGTTTGAGGCATACACGTTCAAGGGAGGCAACATCTGGCCGGCGGTTCTTATTGTCACGGCACTTGCGCCATACCTTGCGGCCAAGCTCAGGGGGTGGCTGTAGCCCGGGCAGCGCCCAACCAGGCGCTAAAAAAAATGATCGCTCGGATTTCGTCACATTTTGCTTGTAGGCCGACAGATCTATGGTTAGCTGGTTAGCTGGGGTCGGGCCGAATTAACCCGATGAATCTTATACCCCGTATTCCGCCCGCTCAATCAGCTCCTTTTGCAGATCGGCGTTTAAGGTCACGAAATAGGCGTTGTAGCCGGAAATCCGCAACAGGAGGTTGCGGTAATTTTCCGGGTGGGCCATGGCATCCTTCAGGGTCTCGGAGGTGACCACGTTCATCTGCATCTGCATCCCGCCCAGGTCGAAATAGGTTTTAACATAGGAAAACATCCGGTCAATAATGGCTTCGCGCTTGTCGCCGCCGCCCGGCACCACCTTGACGTTAAACGCGATATTGTTGTTCATGTTTCGCGGATTCAGGCGCGCCACATCCCGAATGTTGTCAAGCAGGCTGGCCGAGGCGTTGGGCTCCGGGGTGAGCCCCGGGGTGAATGCTTTTCCGGCGAGTTTGCCGGAGGGCAGGGCACCGCTTAAAGTGCCGTAGATGACGTGGTTGGACATGGACCAGAAGCCCGCCGTGTATTTGCCGCCGCGGTAGTTGGTATGGCTTCCGTAAATGTCGTGGACGAATTTGGTTATGCGCTCAGCCATTTCCACTGCCTCGTCACTGCCGGAGCCGAACAGGGGGACCTTTTTCGTTGCCATGGCGTAGAGGGCCGGGTGGTTTTCAAAATTCTCATCCACGGCTTTTTTCAGTTCGGTAAAGCTGATCCGCTTTTCGTCAAAAACCAGCTTCTTGATCACCATCAGGGAATCGGTGACATCGGCCAACCCGATGCAGGCCGCGCCGGAGCTGTTGTATCGGGCGCCCCCGTGCGTGACATCCTTGCCTTTTTCAATGCAGTCCCCGATCAGGGAGGAGAGCAGCGGCGTCGGCCGGATATACTGATGCGCCCGCCCCAGCATATTGTTGTACTCAATGGACTGCTCGATGAGGAACCGGAATTGCCGGCAGAAAGCGTTGAAAAAATGGTCAAAGTGCTTGAAGTCATCCTGTGCCACAAGGCCGGTATCCGGTCCCAGTTTCCAGTTCATCAGGGGATGCCGGCCGTTGTTTAAGGCCATTTCAAGGGCTGCCACCATGTTCATCATCTCGAAGTTGGTGTGGCCGATATGACGGCCGGATAACGTGGGTTCCACGCATCCGGTGGCCGACCAGTTGCGAAGATCTTCCGGCGCGTAATTGAATTCTTCCAGTGAGGTCATCACGGCGGCGTCGTTGTGCATGGAGGGGGTGGCCGCGGTGATGAAGTTGACTTCACAGAGGCGTTTGAGGTAGGCGTCGCTGTTGATGCCGGGGTGGAACCGGGCGTTGACGTTGGGGTCCCGGATGGACAGCATTTCGGTTACTTTCAAGAAAATGTAGGTCATATCGCAGACCGCGTCCCGGCCATCCGGCGTGACCCCGCCCAGGGTGATGGCCTGGTCCGAAGAGCTGCCCCCGAAATACCAGTTGGCCAGATCCGGGGTCAGGGGGAGGTGATCGGTGCAGCGCATATAGAAACAGGCCACCATCTCGATGGCATGCCGGATATAGTTTTGGCGTGCATCCGTTGATTCAAGGGCGGCCATGTCCGCCTCGAAATAGGGCTGCAGCCACTGGTCCAGGCGTCCCAGGGAGAGGCCGGCATTGGTGTTTTCCATGTGCAGGCCCACCCAGGTGACCCACATGGCGTTGACGGCCTCGTCCAGGTTGCGGGCCGGATACGCCGGTACCTGGCGGCAGATTTCCGCCAGGTGCGAAAGCTCTGCCTTCCGGCTGGGGTCCGTCTCGGCGGCGGCCTCGGCCGCTGCCTGCCGGGCCAGGTTGTTCCCATAGGCGATCAGGCCTTGCAGGCACAGAATCATGGCTTCCAGCGTGGCTTGCCGGCTATCGGAGATATTGCCGGAAGCCAGTTGCCCCCGGATCTCTTCGATCATACCGGCGGCCCCGCGGCTCATGATCTTGGGAAAATCCGGGATCGTGTGGGAAAGGGCCGCCTGTTTCCATACGAAATACACGGCAAATCGCTCGTCAATGGCTTGGCAAAGCGGGCTGCCGTATTGATCCCGGACCCATTCCTTGAAATTGCGGCGGGCCCAGTACGGGAACACCTCCGTGTGCAGCAGGTCAACCGTCTGCCGGGAAATATGATACGGGTTCAACGAGCGGTGCGCTACGGTCAGCAGTTCGCTCCAGATCATGGTGCCGTGGCTGTCCGGGTAGACCACGACGCCGATTTCCTTTGAGGTCGTGGTGCCGGCGATCAGGTCGTTTTTCCGGATACGGGGCGCGCGGTTTTCCATGAGGTATTTGAACGCATGGGCCTGCCGCAGTTCGGGAATCCAGGAATTGCCCCCGGCATCGGTTTCAAAGCC
>CAZNSO010000174.1:0-3706 GCA_964575805.1 uncultured Desulfobacteraceae bacterium | reverse complement strand
CCCCGTCCTTGCCGCGGACTTCGTGAATCCGATGAATGCGCTTGGTTAAATACAAAATCCGCTCGGTGAGGGTTGTCTTGCCCGAGTCGATGTGTGCGCTGATACCGATATTTCTTACGTTTTCAATGTTTTTATACATATTTCTCTTCAGTCTGTTTCATTGCCCGATTAATATTGAATATAAACAAAGAATCATAGCTTTCTAAAATGGTTATGGCAAGAAAAAAATTTACAAAAAGTTTCCGAGTAATGACGTGAAAGCCCTTGTGGATATTTTAATTAAAATAATCATGTGCTTGGCGGGTTCAATGGGTCTTATGGGCCGGGATCAATCAGGTGGTCCAGGATTAGCCCGAAGAACCGCTCGCCCCCGGGGGATACATACAGCCATCCCATATGGGTCAGGCATGCGCGGCAAAGGGCGATGCGCCACATATAGCCGGCAAACCAGGTGAACTCCTCGGTAGCGCTTCCGACTGCCGCGCATCCCTCGGCGGTTCGGAAGCAGCCGATGTCAAAAATCACCCCGTGCGGGTTGGCAAAGGCGTGCTGGTGCATGCCGTTTACCGTGATACGGGCCGATTTCGCGGTGATGGGGTTCAAGCACTGCCTGCAGAGCAAAAAGGGCGCTTCGGTTTCAGCTTCTTGCGTGCGGCTCTGCTGTTCCACATCGGCAAGGGGTTCGCCTTCCCGCATGGAGGGACGGAAAAAATAAGCGGTTAACAATTTGTTGCATTCCTGATATTTGACCTATTGTTTATTAAGCATAATTTAAAGGGACGGGGCCGTGTTGTCAACCGGGGCCGGTCCCGCGCGCTTGGGGAGCGATGGCTTCATTGACCGGGAGAACCGATGGCAGCCGGGGGGTTTTTCTATGTGCGGCATTTATGGGATTGTGTCTAAAGCGTTGACACCTGACGGGATTGGCCGGTGCCTGTCGCCGATGGGGCGTCTGCTCCGGCACAGGGGGCCGGATGACCTTCGGGAGCGGGTGTTTTCGGTTAAGGAAACCGGGGTGGGGCTGGGTTTTGCCAGGCTCTCCATCCTGGATCTGGAAACCGGGATGCAGCCCATCGAGTGCCCGGCAGATGGCACCGCCATCATCTGCAACGGGCAGATTTATAATTATCTCGAGCTTCGGCGCGAGCTTTCGCGGGCCCCGTTCGTATCCCGGGGCGATGCGGAGGTCGGGCTGCATCTGTACCGGAAGAAGGGCCCGGCTTTTCTGGATGAACTAAACGGCATGTACGCCGGCGCGATCCTGGATCCCGGCAGGCACCGCCTGCTGCTTTTCCGGGACCGCTTCGGCATCAAGCCCCTGTATTTCTGTCAGAACGGCGAAAATTTTGTTTTTGCCTCGGAGATAAAGCCCCTTTTCGATGCGGCCGGACTGCCCCGGGAACTCAACCGGGAGCGCCTGGCCACCTTTTTCACCTATCGCTACGTTCCGGGCAGCGAGACCCTGTTTAAAGGGGTGCGAAAGCTTCCGCCGGGCTGTTTTCTGGATTTTGACCTGGTTTCCGGGACCTTTGAAATCAAGCGGTACTGGCATTACCGTCTGGATCAGGACAGCAGGGAAATCGATATTGACGAGGCCGCGGACCGGTTCCACGAGTTGTTTGCTGATGCCGTAAGGCTGCGGCTGCGCTCTGACGTCGAGGTCGGGACCCTGATCAGCGGCGGCATCGATTCATCCGCGGTCACATCCCAGGCGGCTCTTTTGCAGCCGGCACTCAAGCTTTTCTCTATCGGTTTTGAAACAGCGAAATATAATGAACTGCCATTTGTAGAGCAGTTTCTGGGCGACCATCCGGATCGTTTCCGCCAAGCCCGGCTGTATACCGAGCAGTGCGGGCCGGATTCCCTCAATCAACTGCCGGCGATTATCGAGGCGATCGAGGAGCCCATCTCCCTGGGTACGGTTTTGCCCACCGACCAGGTCTGCCGGATGGCCTCCCGGGAAGTGAAAGTTGTGTTGACAGGGGAGGGTGCGGATGAAATATTTGCCGGATACCGGAAATTCATGATTGAAATGGCCGCGGCCCAATATCCCGATCTGCCGCCGGAGCGTCAGAAGGTCCTGGTTGCGGCTTATCCGGAGCTTTCCGGCTATCTTCAAAACCGTCCCCTGGATCCGGCCGAACGCTATATCCAGACCGAGGCGCTCTTTGACCCGGCGACCCTCGGCCGCCTGATCGGGGCATCGCCCGGCGGTGCATTGTTTCCGGAAGACGCCCGGCCGGATCTGTCCGGCAATGAACATCCGGTCAACGCCATGATCGGATTTGAAAGCCGGTTCCGACTGCCGGACTATGTCATCCTGCGGCTGGACAAGTTGTCCATGCGGCATTCACTGGAGACGCGAACGCCATTGCTGGATTACCGGCTGGCCGAATTCGCCGCGCAATTACCGGTGGCATTAAAGGTGAACCTGGAGCAGGACCGGGAAAAGTACATCTGCAGCCATGCATATTTGAAGCATGGCCTGATGAAGGAAAAAAATGCATTTCGCAAAAAGCAGCCCTTTACCATTCCCGTTGCCCATTGGCTGGGCGATGCCGCCCGCCGGCCGGAGTTTGTCAATGAAATCGTGTCCGGCGATATGATTAAGCGGCAGGGGATTCTGGACCCCGGGCTTGTGGCCGATGTGGCGGGCAGGGTCCAGACCGCCGGGGTCGGGCCGGAAACCCTTGTGTCCGAGGCGGATCGCCTCCTGGCCCTTATTGTGTTTACGCTCTGGTATGAAGCTTTTTTTACCTGAATACGGACGATGAAGTTGTGAAAAGCGACCGGTCCCCCATATCAAAGGATTTGCTTGAATTCTACAAGCAGCGCTACATGTCTGTGCTGTCGCAATATACCGGCGACGGCCGGCGCAGTTACGGGTTCGAGTATGAATTCCTTCCGGTGCGGGCCATGGCCATTGACGATGTTGCCGCCGTCACCCGCTGCCTCAAGGACCTGGGGTTTCACGCAAGGGACAAGGATTTGTATTCCGAGGAGACCGGGATGCGGATCGACTTTGAGCCCGGCGGCCAGATCGAGTACTGCAGCCCGCCGCTGCTGCCGTCCGAGAATGAGCGGTTCGAACGCTTGATGGCGCTTATCACGCAGACCAACAGGGAAATCAAGGAACGCGCGGGGATCGAATACATTGCCGTGGATTATCTGCCCGGCCGGGGGCAGGCCCCATTGTGCCTGACATCAAAGCGATACCGGCTCCTTCATGACCGGCTTTCGCGGGTGGATTCCCGGGGACTGGAAATGATGAAGGGCACCGCCTCCATCCACCTGCATGTGCTCATATCCAATTTCCGCAACCTGCTTCCCCTTTTTCACGTGTTATGCGAGCTCTCGGCGGATGAGCGGTTTGGAATGTCCCGGCATCGCCGTCACATCTGGGACCACACCGATGCCACGCGCAGCGGCCGGCCGCCGTGCTGTTTCGCCGAGTTGAAAACACCGGATGAACTGATTCATCGCCTGATCGACTTTGCCCTGCGGGCCGCCGTGCTGGGGGAGGATGTGGCCTTTACCCGGGCGGGGGACCAGTCCTTCAGGGCTTTTCTGGATCACATGACCACCATTTTTACGGATGTGCGGTTTAACCTGAAAGGCCCCACACTGGAATTGCGGACCCTGGACAGCATCCCGGTGGATCAGTTCCGGGACAGGTGGTCCCGGTTTGTTAATATAATGGAAGATG
>CAZNSO010000173.1:0-3713 GCA_964575805.1 uncultured Desulfobacteraceae bacterium | reverse complement strand
TGCAAACGGGTTGATTGGAAACTTGAGGGGTTGGTTCATGGCCCTGCCTCCTTTCTCATGGTCCGCCCTTATGTCAGGCGGACCGGAGGCTTAAGGCCTTCCGGGGGGATCAGGGACTGCGAAAATACAAAGCAGTCACCCTTGCGCGTGGCATTAAAGGCGGCATTTGATTAAAATTCAATTTTTTGACAACGATTACAGGCATCAATAAGTGAGGCCCGCCAGGTTCGTCATCCATATGTCAACTCTCCGTAACAGGGTTTATCATGCCATTTCCGCCCGGGAATCAGGCAAGTGCCGGAAGTCGAAAAACCGGTGCCGAGGAAATGGATGGGCAAGCAAATGATTGAAGTTAACAATCTCCTTGATTTCTGTCAAATAAAAACCTTGCCGGCCGAAGATGGACAAGTAAAGCGGGTCCTATGCCGGGGGGCCTATCGCCTGGAGTGGCTGAAGGCCTCACGCGGCGGTTTGAGTCCGGCGGTTTTTTTCTTCAGCCGTTTGAAATCCACCAGGCCGCCCCAGCCGGTCTCCAGGGTATCGGCCAGCACTTTCTCATAATACCCTTTTTCAACCAGGCGGGACCGCTGGATCAATTTCTCCCGACCCTTCCGGTCCAGATCCATGGAATCCACCACTTCTGCCAAACGCGCGGCAAGCCCCTTTCCACCGGAGCCTTTCCGCAAGGCGAAATAAAAATGGGGGTCCGGGTCTGAAGCCATTAAATTTTCGATGATTACCGGCACCACGGTACCGGTAATGCCGGTTACAAAATATTTCATAAACCTTCCTGATAAAAACAAGTAAGTGTAAGATGAACCCCGAAAACCCACTTCCCGTTTTTCTGAATGTCAGGATAAGTATGACATATATCGGACAAATATAAATACGCAATGAATTGCAGGTAAATACTAGAAGAATTCTGGTATTATCTTTACTCAACCGCTGAGGTGAGAGCGACCCAAAACAAAGGGGGGGGAGCAGCGAAGGCCGAACCCATGGTTTCAATTTAAAAAACCTGAAGTCCGACTCAGGCTAAAAGCCTTCCAGTTGAAATGGCTGACCATCAGGGGAGTGGTTATCCGCGGGCGGGGAATCATTGTAAAGGCTGAGGAGCAGAAGGCCGATTTGCGATAAATCGGGGTTCCTGCTGGCGGAAAGCTCAAGGGCCGTGCTGAAGTCATCCCAGCCGGGCTGCTCATCCCCTGCAAAATGGGCCATAACAGCCTCTGTGACGAGGGGAACAAAGGCCTGCACTTGGGAATCAGGCAAATCCAGCAGGGTTTTCAACTCCTGCTGCAGGCGCTGCCGCGTGTGGGTGCGGGCGAAATCCCTTGCAAAAGCCGCAAAAGAGTCAAATCCGGCCGGATACGCCGACTCCGGCAACTCCTCGATGAAATGACTCGCCACTTCTATTTCTGATGCGCAGCCGTCAAGGGAAACGATCCGGTAGGGGCAGGGAAACACAAGGAGCGAGCCGGTCTGGATTTCAAGCAGACTCACGCCATCATCCCATTGCCGGGAAGTGATGTTCTGGGTGTGGTAATGGCCGGTAAAAACCAGGTTCATTCCGGCAGCAGCCAGGGAGCGGGCTGCTGCGTCCCAGTCAGCGAGCAGGTAATCCGGCAGGTACCGGCCCTGGCCGGCAAGGTGCTCAACCAGGCCGTGATGCATCATGCCGACAACGGTTTTCCCGAATTCACGGGCTTTGAAAAGGTTTTCAAGAATCCATTGAAGGCTCGCTTCACTGAGCCGGCCGCCGACAACCGGAAAGCCCGTATTCTCCCGATAGCGGCAGGAATCAATGGCGAACAGCCATAATCCCGGGCTCGGCTCCGCCACATAACTCAAGGAATGGGGGTCGCGGGCGATGGCCTGACCATATCCGAAGGATCGGTAAATCCCGGCAAACTCATCCGGGCCGGGGCTGTATACTCTTGTGGCCCCCGAACTGTCGTAAGCCGCGGCCTCCGGGTTGGCGATATCATGGTTGCCGGGCACGACATACACTTCCACACCTTCGGCTTCAAGCCTTTCCAGGAAAACGGCCAGACGCTGATGACTCGCCACCGCCCCGTCCTTGGTCAGATCACCGGGAATCAGCAAAAAATCAGGGGCCGGGGTCTTCCGGACAAGGGCTTGCATGGTGTGCTCAAAAAGCGCCTCGCCCTGGGCCAGCATTTTGGCCTCCCTGGCCATTGCGTCGGCAAACGCTTCCCCGGCGGTGCCAAGCGCCGTGTCATAGAGATGCGGGTCGGCAGCCACGGCAAACCGGGCCACGGGCCTGGTGCAGGAGTCCCCTTCATCCATGCAGGCTGAGAGCAGCGCGATGGCCAGGCAGGCAAAAAAAATCCGCGCAAAAGGACAAGCCCCCGGCAGCTGCCGGGGGCTTGAGACTGAACCGACTGGCAAGGCCTTAGAAGCTTAAAAGACCCAGCGAAATTTCCGAGCAGTCCATCCGCTGGTCAACCGGCTGTCCATTCAAGGTAACATCGAATATGCCGTCTCTGGAAGGGGTGAGCGCCACCGTATTTCCTTCCGCACCCTCGAAATTAATCTCTCCTGAAACCAATTCGCCGTCGTCATCAATCGTCAGGGGGGTCGGGGTGGTGATATCCACATAGCCCTCGTCGCCGGCGTTGTAACGCCCGGAATGCATGTCCAGCACCGAATTGCCGGCGCTGTCCTCATACATATCCGCTGAAACATTGCTCATGGTATGGGTAACGCCTTCGTTTTCCAGGCTGATGGTTATCCTGTCAATACTCACGGTGCCAGAGGTGTCATTGCCGGTGAGCCTGAAATCGTCCAGCTCGAGCGAAACGGTTTCATCCGGGGTGGCCACCGTTAAAGCGCCCCGTGTAGAGGCGGCGATCGAGGAGACCTCGGGTCCGGTGGGGCCGGGCTCGCCCTTTATGGCGACATCCAGCGTCCCGTCAATAAAACTCTGCTCTCCTGCATCCTCAGAACAGTAGTCGGAAAAAGCAATGCGGATATCGGAATTCCCGTTTGCGTGGTCCTCCTCGATGGTGAAGGAGCCGCCGCACTCGCCCTCAATCCGCCCGGACATGGAGGGGGGAATATAAGCCAGGCCCCGGACACCGCCGGTGCTGCGCCCAAGCAGAACATCCGCCAGCAATTGAAAGGCAGGGTTATTCTCCTTCGCCGTCGACTTCATGCGGGGCACGGAAAGTACCAGGGCGGATGCGTCCTGCAGCTCACAGCCGGCGATGTTGTCATCCACCCATTTCATTGAGGTGTCAAGGGTTTGCTCGTTCAAATCCGCCGCCCTGCTGCCGCCGCCGCCACCACCGTCGCTGCCGCTGTCGCAGGCTGCCAGGCTGATAATCGCGAAGAACACAAACAGGACCATACAACTTGATAACATTCGGGATCGCTTCATTTCGCCTCCTTTTTTAATGCATGAGGGGATTAAAATACCAGCCTGCCGAATCACCGGGGTCCCAACATCTTTCGCAAATGCGCCTGTATCAGAAACGGCAAAGCATCCATAAAAAATGGCACGGAAAATTAACCGGGCATTAAAAACGGGCTCAATCTCCACGAAAAGCATTTAAAAACCGAGAATGATTCCATTGCGCCCCTGTCTGTCAAAACACTAAAGCGCCACTTTCTTCCCCTGTCAAGCTTTTTGAAAACCGCCGTTACCTGTTTTCGGGTGGAATCCCTGGAGTTAAGTATTATTATGTGTC
>CAZNSO010000172.1:0-3745 GCA_964575805.1 uncultured Desulfobacteraceae bacterium | reverse complement strand
CATTTCAACCGGGTGGCGCCCAGGTATGATTTCATGAACTCGCTCTTGAGCTTTGGCATCCATTATGCCTGGAAGCGAAAGGCCGTGCGGCTGCTGGATGTAAAGCCCGGCCACCGGGTGCTCGATGTCTGCGGCGGCACCGGGGACCTGGCGGTCTGTTCAGCAAGGCGCGCAGGCGCGGGCGGCGGCGTGTTTGTCTATGACATGAACCGGGCCATGATGGAGGCCGGCCGGAAGCGGCCGGAAAACAGGCGCCATAAGGACTACCTGCATTACATCCAGGGCAATGCGGAATCCATCGCCTTTCCGGACAACTGTTTCGACGCGGCCATGGTGGGATTTGGCATCCGCAACCTCACGCATTTGAAAAAGGGCTTTGAAGAAATGTTCCGGGTGCTGAAACCGGGGGGCAGAGTCATGTGCCTCGAGTTTTCAAAGCCGGTCAATCCCGTCTTCCGCACGCTCTATGACGGCTATTCCTTCTATGTCATGCCGCTTCTGGGAAGTCTCCTGGCCGGCTCCAGCCAGTCCTACAGCTGCCTTTCCGAGACCATCCGCATGTTTGTCACGCCCGATGAGCTAAAGCAAATCCTGGAGGCCGTCGGTTTCCAATCCGTCTCCTACACACGTCTTACCAACGGGATTGCAGCCATTCACCTGGGGCACAAGCCTTAGTCCCCCCCCTCCCCTCTCCGTCTTACTCTTAATCTTAATCTTAATCTTAATCTTACTCTTACTCTTACTCTTACTCGTGTCCTTTCGGCAAGCCTGCGCAGGCCAAATTCTCACTAGGCGATTTTGTAATCCCTTTCATCAAAGGCGTTCGAGAGAAGATCTGAAGAAAGAGGGATGGCAGTTGGATGGGGAGAGGATAAAAGATAGAGTAAGATTAAGAGTAAGATTAAGAGTAAGACGGCGGGTAAGACAGGGGAGGAGATTAAAAGTTGAGGGCTTTCCAGATGAAATAGATCCCCATGCCGATCATCAAAAGGCCTCCGAATTTGTAGATGATATCCCGGTGCTTGAGCCACCGGACGTTGGAGACCTGCGAGAGGATGAGCAGCGCCGGAATGGTGCCCAGGCCGAAGCATATCATGACAGCCGCGCCGGATAAAACGCCCTGGAGGGTGGAGGCCGCATCCATGCTGGCTCTTGCGGCCGCAATCATGGCGGTGTAGACGGGTCCGCAGGGCAGCAGTCCCAAAAGCATGCCGATGGGGAAAAAGACCAGGTTGTTCCGGTGGCCGAAGAGGCGCTGGAAGGCCTTGTTGATGAAGCCGCCGGAAGGGGTGAAGTTGCCGAACAGCCGACCCGCGGGCAGCCAGCCGGTCATGGCAACGCCCATGACCACGATCAGAACCCCCGCGGCGACCAGAATGGCCTGCTGCAGGCCGCCGATGCCCTGGGTGAAGCGGGTGAAAGAGGCGGCCCCGCCCATGACCGCCCCCAGGATGCCGTAGGTGGCGGTGCGGCCGAAATTGTAGAAGAGATTGGGCACAAGGGAGGGCCGGTCCTTGATGTTCAAGGATAGCGAGATCACGATGGGGCCGCACATGCCGATGCAGTGGCCGAACCCCACGGTAAGCCCGGTGGTAAAAAAGATGAGATAGACGGAGCTAGTAGACAACATCGAAGATAAAATTCGCCTGGCCGGCCCCCGGCACGGTTACCGTGGCCTCCCATATGGTTTTTCCACTGGGGCACTTGACGATCACGCCCTCTCCTTCATACACCCCTTCAGCCACTTTTTTCATTTTGACCGTATTGGGCCCCATCTCCATTGCGGGCATGCCCAGATCGATGTGAGGCGGCGAAGGCGTTGCCCCGCCCGACACCGAAACGCGGAATGTGAGTTCCTTCATGGCTTTTACCGGCTTTGGCGTGATGTCAAACTCTACCGTGCGCTCATCGATCCTTTGGGTGCAGCTGTGCTCTTGTATCCGGCAGTTAATTTCAGCCTCAGCCGATGCAGGCCGGGGCAGACAGACGGCAAGCACTAAAAGTCCAGGAAAAAGAATCCGGCGGGTGGCGGTTTGGATGGATGATGGCAAAGGCTTCCTCAGGGGCATATGTGTCTCTCCTTGTATTTTTTTGTCTAAGGGCTGTTACTAATGGATAAGCAGGGCCAGAACGGCAGCCAGCATGGCCGCCGGAAAATAACTCGCTTTGTTGAAAAGGGCCATGGCCTCCTCCCGTCTTTTTGTCCGGAAGAGTTTGATGCCGGGCAGCAGCAGCAGAAACGCGCAGATGACAAAGGCTGTTAGAAGGGCGGCCCCCTGGGAACCGGGGAAACGTATGAAAAAGAGGCCCATGCATAAAACAACAGCGATTAAAATGCAGCCCAGAGAGAGGGCGGCGGATTTTTCCTCGCCCAGCCGCACCGGGATGGTCCGGGCCTGAAACCGGCGGTCTTCTTCGATATCAGACCAGTCATGGGGGATGTTCTGGCCGCCGATTTCCCAGAAAAACAGGCAGAGGAAAAGAGAGAACATAAAACCAGGATCCGGATTCGGATCAACGGCATAGAGAGCGGCAAGGGCCCCCATGGTTTTGACAAATCCGCTGACGATGGCCCTGAAAGGGCTGACCCGCCAGAGCAGGCAATATACAGCCTCCAAAAGGGCTCCGGCGAGAAAAATGGCGGCACACGCCGGGTTTAAGAGCCAGGCGCCGATGAGCGCCACCAAGGACCATCCGAGAGCCCATGCCACGCCTTCCCTGAAGCTCAACAGGCCCCGGGCCATGGGGTGCCTCACGAGAATGGAGTCAAGGTACCCGGTTTCGCCGGGATCTTCCCGATTCAATCGTTTGCGGTCGGAGCGGTAGTCGATGATGTCATTTGCCGCATACACGGCCGTGTAGCCGGCAAAGGCGGTCAGCAGGCCGATCAGAATGACACGCAGGGGGGGCAAGCCGCCAAGATAGAGCAGGGCGCTGAATGCAGGGGTTGCCATATCCAGCAGGCCGTGCGGGGTGCGCGAGAGGGCCAGGAAAAATTTGATACGCTCAATTTTAAGGCGGTGTGTGTTAATCATGACATCATTAAACTAATGCCTGGTTTCCCTAAATGCCAGCACTTTTCCTGCGGGTTCAGCCCCTGGGCCTGTATCGGGATGGCCTGAAACCCCGGCGAAGCCTTTTTGCATGATAATTCAAACGTCTTTGAAACAGCCCGGCCCCGGCGCGGGGAGATTACGATATGGCGTTTGCTTCACCTCGAATAAGATTCCGGAGATGCGGCAAAAACAGGTAGACAAGCGTTTCTTTCACCCAGGCGGCATATGAGTCGCTGCCTGGCGGCATGCCGAGTATTTCCGCGTAATATTGCTGGGCGCCCAGGTAGTTGATGACCATGCTGTTAAAGCTGGTGGTAAACCGTTCAATTTTTTCCTCAGAGGCCTTCAGGGGGACTTTGTTTTTGAAGGCCTGAGCGGTTCGGCGGGAAATGTCCTGTATAATCTTGAAGCCCGGAATCGTTGCGGCATGTTCAGCCTGGACCATATTGAGCAGCAGCACCCGGAAGGCATGGGGCTGTTTCCGGTTGTAAGCCATCAACCGGTCCAGATACAGATTGAAGCCGTCGTAGGGCTTCATTTTGTCCATATCCTTGAGAAAATCCTGCGTGGCCTGATAGTTTTCTTCCGCGATATCTTCCAAAACCATTTGAAACAGGTTGGATTTGGTCGGAAAGTAATAATTTACCAGGGGGTGTTCGATCTCGGCGGTTTTGCCGATCATTCGAATG
>CAZNSO010000171.1:2402-3827 GCA_964575805.1 uncultured Desulfobacteraceae bacterium | reverse complement strand
CGTTCTGCGGGTTTTCGCTTCATCGGCCGGCGGTTTGAAACGCCTCCGGCCCGGGCGGGCGCTTCCGTTTTGGCGCCGGGGGCCTTGTAATTGAAGTCGGCAAGGGTCCGGCGCTCCACCCGGGAGCCAATGACCCGGTCAATGGCGCGAACCATTGCGGCGTCCTCATTGGTGACCAGGGTAAAGGCATCGCCTGTGTGCGCGGCGCGGCCGGTCCGGCCGATGCGATGGATATAGGCATCCGCGGTATTGGGAATATCGTAGTTGATCACGTGCGACACATTGGCGATATCAATGCCGCGGGCAGCAATGTCAGTGGCCACCAGAACCTGGTAGGTGCCGTCGCGAAAGCCGTTTATGGCATTCTGGCGCCGGTTCTGGGAAAGGTTGCCCTGAAGGGACGCGGTGCGGTATCCGGCCCGGCTGAGCTGCTCACCCAATCGTTTGGCCCGGTGCTTGGTTCGGGTGAAAACCAGAACCGAATCCGTGCGGGTCTGCTGGAGCAGTTTTAACAATAGCGGCGTTTTCAGGTGCTGGGCCACGGGGTAAAGCGCATGGGAGACCGTTTCAGCCGGTGCGGCAACCCCCACCTGGACGGTTACGGGATTTGTCAGGCTCTCGCCTGCCAGCCTGCGTATTTCCGGGGGCATGGTGGCGGAAAACAGCAAGGTCTGCCGCTTGGACGGTACTTGTTTCAGAATGCGGCGGATGTCGGGCAAAAAACCCATGTCGAACATGTGGTCCGCCTCGTCTAGCACCAGCACTTCCAGATTGGAAAGATTCACTGTTTTCCTGCCGATATGGTCCAGGAGGCGTCCCGGGCAGGCCACGATAATATCGGCCTTTCCAAGGGATTGGATCTGCGGCCCGATGGCCACGCCGCCGTAAATGGCAATGCTTCGCAGGCCGGTTTTTTTGCCGAGAATACCAACGGCCGCGTGAATCTGCTCGGCCAGCTCCCGGGTGGGGGCCACGATCAACGCCCGGGGAACGCCCCGCTTGCCTGCGCTGATACGGTTTAAAATGGGCAGCACGAAGGCGGCGGTTTTGCCGGTACCGGTCTGTGCCAGGCCCATGACGTCCTTTCCGGCCATCACCGGCGGAAGGGCCCGGCTCTGGATGGGGGTCGGCTCGGTGTAGCCGGCGGCGGTGACGCCCGCTGCAACAGCGGGATGGAACTTGAATGTTTTAAAACTCATAAAACCTCTTTTGATGAATGGATATAAAAAAAGCCCCGGATTCATTCCGGGGCTTTCAATGATAAGGTCCAGAAAATAAATTAGTCCGAATATAGGGTATTTTGGGGCCTGCGTCAACATAAATCTTCGAAAATGCGTGAAAAATAATAACATGCGGCGATGGCCGGCATCAAATATTGCTCTTGAACTTGCCTGAACATTGTTTCATAATTCCAGTAACTCATTT
>CAZNSO010000171.1:0-2302 GCA_964575805.1 uncultured Desulfobacteraceae bacterium | reverse complement strand
CATTTGTAATCCTTGGAATACAGCCCCCCTGGGGAAGCAGGAGGAAGGCATGCCCCTTCAACAGTTCACCCATAATGCCGCAAGGGATTATGACGAGACCATGACGGTCGCAGAGATCCGGCAGCTCATCAGGGAAATGCGGCTCAAGGATTTTGCCATTGAATCCTCCATCAACGCTGTTGCCTTCAGCGACCTGGAAGGCATCGTCACCTATGTCAACGCCGCCTGCCTGCGCATGTGGGGCTGCGAGGACAGAAACGAGATGATCGGCAAACGGGCGGATTTTTTCGCCCGCTCTTCACAGGAGGCCTTGGAAATCATGCAGGAGGTTCTGGAAAAAGGCTCCTGGGAAGGCGAGTCCGAGGGGGTGCGCAAGGACCAGTCGCCGATCTTCGTTCACCTGTCGGCTTTTCTGGTAACCGACTCCCGCGGCGTTGCCCAGTGCATGATGTGCTCCATCATCGATATTACCGAGCGGAAAAAAATCGAGGAGGAGATGCGGCTCAAGGATTTTGCCATCGAGTCCGCCATCAACGCCATCGGCCTGGGCGATCTTGACGGCAACATCACTTATGTCAACGAAGCCTTTGTCCGGATGTGGGGCGGCTGCCGGGAGGAGATAATCGGCGAGTCGGTGTTTAAATTCGTCCACTCCAAGGCGGAAATAGAGCAGATCATCGAATCCGTGCTCGCCGGCGGAAGCTGGTTCGGTGAAAGCATCGGGCGCAACAAACAGGGGGAACTGGTTCACGTGGAGCTGAGCGCCAACCTGGTTACCAACAGGGACGGGGAGCCGGTCTGCCTGTATACTTCTTTCGTGGATATCTCGGATCGCAAAAAAGCGGAAGCGGCCCTGAACAAAGCCAAGCAGGAGCTGGAAGTCAAGGTTGAGGAACGCACCCGCTCCCTGCTCCTGGCCAATGAACAGCTCAAGATGGAAATCGAGGAACGCAGGCAGGCAGAAGAGCAGCTGCGGCTGAAAGAGCAGGAGCTCCAGCTCAAGGCCAGACACCTGGAGGAGGTGAACACGGCGCTCAAGGTCCTGCTCAAACAAAGGGAAAATGACCGGGGAGAGGTCGAGGACAAGATCATCTCCAATGTCAAGGACCTGATCATGCCCTATATCCATGAACTGGCCAACACTTCCCTCAACACCCGCCAAAAGGCCTACCTGGATGTTATTACGGCCAACCTGGAAAGCATCGTGTCCCCCTTTGCCAAAAAGCTCTCGGGAAAGACCCTGAGCCTCACCCCAACACAGCTCAAGGTGGCGGAACTGATCAAATCCGGCAAAACCACAAAGGAAATCGCCGATATGATGAACATTTCCGATCGGGCCGTGGAGTTCCACCGCAACAACATCCGGGACAAGCTGGGGCTGAAGCACAAAAAGGTCAACCTCCAATCCTACCTCCTGTCCCTGGCCTGAAGGTTCCTCACATCCAATCCACCCGCCCCGACCCGGTCCATCCCGGCGTTAACGCCCTTGTCCAACTACTACCAGAATCAAGCTCGTATTATACTCGTTTTCTTTTAGCAAGACAGGATTTTGTTTCTGTGGCAGCCTGAACTCAAAGTTTAGGGGGCCGGCTTCCGCAGGCCGGCCTTTTTGGGCTGAAACCGGTTGGCCGCCGGGCGAAATGGGTGCAGACTCGCGGGCACCCCGGCTGGCGGCGCCGAATCATTGAATACGAGCGAACAAGGGGGCAGGCATGCTTTATTACCAGGTTTTGGAAAAAGGGGCGGACCGGGAATGGGTGATTCTTTTGCACGGCCTGGGCGGCAGCTCCTCCATCTGGTACAAGCAGGTGGATGCGTATGCCCGGCACTTCAATGTCGTGCGGGTGGATCTTTACGGTCACGGCAACACCCGGGAAACACTTCCGGCCTACAGTTTTGAGACCCTGGCGAGAGCAACGTTTCGGGTTATGGACGACCTGGGACTCGATTCGGCCCACATCGCGGGCATCTCCCTGGGTTCCATCCTTGCCGGTGCCATGGGCGCCCTGGCGCCTCAGCGGGTCAAGTCCCTCATTCTTGGGGGTGCGGTGCCCGGATTCAACCTGCGCTCCCGCTTCCTGCTGCAAACCGCGAAAGTACTCCGCCACGCCATGCCCTACATGTGGCTTTACCGGCTCTTTGCCCTGATCATGATGCCAAGAAAGCGGCATGCCAAATCCCGGGGTATTTTTGTCCGGGAGGCCAAAAAACTCGGCCGCCCGGAATTCTTGAAGTGGTATCGCATGCTGCAGACTTATCCAAGGATCCACCGCAGTTTGAGCGACCGGCTGCGGGAAAGCAA
>CAZNSO010000170.1:0-3843 GCA_964575805.1 uncultured Desulfobacteraceae bacterium | reverse complement strand
CGCAGCCCGGGACCGAGCTATAACAGTAACTTTTTGTCAAGTTACTTAGAAGCCCTTTTCCATCCAGGAGATCGCTTCGGCAGTATCCAATGAGCAGTCACAACTGATAGTTTTTACTTTCCCGACGAATGGTTTCGCCTATTTTAAAGAATCCGTCCGTTTTGAAACGGCACAGGTGAGCTTCGACAAATTGGCGGGTGTGTGGATCCCAGGCCGCCCGCCTGGAAGCCAGTTCCTCAAAAGAGGAGATTCCCCACGCCATAAAAAAATTGATGGTATCAGCAATTTTGTTCATTCGTTCCCGGCAGGAGGAAAGATAGCTGCCGGATATAAAATCTGAGGCTTGCAGTTGGGCCATGAGGTAAGGCAGAAGCGGGGGTTGGGTTGGGTGCACGACAGCATGGCGGGAAAACCATCGAATAAAATCCCCGAAAGGCAGGCCGGACGTGTTGAACTGGTCGGAGATCCGGCCATGCCGGTGCTTGCGAACCGGCTCGGACGCGCCTTTTATGAAGACGTCCGTTTTTCTTGGGTTGACCAGCAAATCTCCGGCAGCTTTGAATTCAGCTGAATCCGCATAATTGCCGGCAGTCAACAGGGCGGCTTCGCACAGCCGCGCCATTAGGAGCCAGAAAATCGGTTCGGTTGGATGGTAATTTTTTTCGATCTCCGAACAACACTCATCCAGCAATGCTTCGGAAACCAGCCCTTTTAAAAAGTTCTCCTCCAGCTTATCATTGATGGCTTCAAACAGCACGGGTCGGGATTCGGGCAGCGAAATTGTTTTCATCGGATGGGGACTCTCCTCTTTATGTCTCTTTTCAGTTGCTGATTTTCTCAATCCGTACGGCGCACGCCTTATATTCTGCGGTCATGGTGATATTGTCGAATGCCGGGTTCGTCAGCCAGTTCGCATTGGCTTCCCGGAAGTGAAAAGCCATCCAGACCATACCGGCCGGCACCTCATCCGTAACATTGGCCTTCACCCGCACCGCGCCTCTCCGGGAAATGACGTTTATGTATTCGCCGTGGGATATGCCCTGTAGGTCGGCGTCTTTTGGTGAAATATCAGCGGTTTCCTCGCCTAGAAGTTCATTGAGCCCCTCGCAGCGGCCGGTCTGGGTCCGCGTGTGGTAATGGGCCAGGCGGCGGCCGGTGCTGAGCACGAAAGGATATTCCTTGTCAGGCACCTCCGCCGGGGGCGTCCACTCGGCTGGATTGAAAATGCCGAGGCCGCAGGTGAACTGACCATCCTTATGAAGGATGCAGGTGCCGGGATGGGTTTCATCCGGGCAGGGCCATTGCAGGCCGTCGCCTTCCAGACGGTGGTACTTGATGCCGCAGAACTGGGGGGCGAGGACCGAAATTTCCTTGTCCCAGATGTCCCTGGCAGACCCCGATTGCCAGTCATGGCCGAATCGCTTTGCAATTTGTTTAAAAATCCACCAGTTGGGCATGGCCGACCCAGGCGGTGCACTGGCCGTCCGGACCCGGCTGATGCGCCTTTCGCTGTTGGTGAACGTGCCGTCATTTTCGCTCCACGCGGCGGCCGGAAGCACCACATGGGCAAAGCGCGTGGTTTCATTCAAAAAGATATCCTGGACCACCAGAAACTCCGCAGATGCCAGTTCATGCGCCACCTTTCGAATATCAGGCTCGGTGTTGGCCAGGTTCTCCCCGAACACCCAGAACGCCCGGATATCCCCCCGGGTGAGTCCCTCCATCATCTGAGGGATCATGAGGCCCGGCGAGTCCGGAAGATCTTTAGACCCCCAGGCTGTTTCAAACTTTTTCCGGGCCTCCGGGTCCGTAACCTTCTGGTACCCGCAGAAAACGTTAGGCAGCGCGCCCATGTCGCAAGCGCCCTGGACGTTGTTCTGGCCGCGCAGCGGGTTTACCCCCCCGCATTCGACCCCCATGTTTCCCAGAAGCATCTGCAGATTGGCGATGCTCATGACGTTATGGGTGCCGCAGGTATGTTCCGTGATTCCAAGAGTATAGCAGAGCATCACGGGCTTGACCGAGGCAAGGGCACGGGCCGTATCCGTTATCATCTGCGCCGTCAGGCCGCATATTTCGGCTGCATACTCGGGCGTGTACGGCTTTACCGCATCGGCCAGCTTCGGAAAATCAACGGTGCAGGATGCGACAAAGGACTTGTCGTAAAGATCCTCTTCTATCAGTACGTGCATGAGTGCATTTAAAAAGGCGATGTCCGTGCCTACCCGGAGGGGGACGTGGGTCTCGGCCATTTCCGCCAGCTTGTGCCTGCGGGGATCGACGACGATAAGACGGGCTCCGTTCATGACGGCATTCTTGACAAAGGTTGCCGCCACGGGGTGCGCTTCGGTCATGTTTGATCCGATTACCAGAAGCATTTTTGCCCGGGCCATTTCGTTGAAAGAATTGGTCATTGCCCCTGAACCGAACGTGGTCGCCAGCCCGGCGACCGTTGGGGCATGTCAGGTACGGGCGCAGTGGTCAATGTTGTTGGTCTTGAACACGGCGCGGAAGAGTTTCATCATGTTGTAGGAGTCTTCGTTGATGCTGCGGGCGCAGCTGACCCCGGCCACCGCATCCGGAGAGCTTTCCCTGACAATCTGTTTGAAGCGATCGGCCACAAGATCCAGTGCCTCCTGCCATGAAGCTTCCCGGAATTCATTGCCTTCCCGGATCAGTGGTGTTTGGATACGCTCGTCGGAATAAATGAAATCATACCCAAAGCGCCCTTTAACGCAGAGCCGGCCCTGATTCGGCTCCGCTTCCGCCACGCCGGTCACCTTGACAATGCGCCCGTCCTGCACATGAAGCCACTGCTGGCAACCCACTCCGCAGTAAGGGCAGGTGGTGCGGATCCGGGTCTCCTTCCAGGGACGCCAAAGGTAGCGGGACTTTTTCTCCACCAATGCGCCCACAGGGCATGCCTGGACGCACTCGCCGCAGAAAACGCAGTCTGAATCAGCCAGGGTTCTGTCTCCGGCGGTAACGATCTTGGCTTGACTTCCACGAAATCCATGGTCTATTGCCAGGTTGACCTGAATTTCGTTACAGGCCTGGACGCAGCGGCCGCATAATAGGCAACGGGAAAAATCCCGGACAATCAGTGGGTTGAGCAGCTCAGCAGGGCGCTCCGACGGCGCTTCGTGTGAAAAACGCCCCGATTTGACCTGGTAGTGAAACGCCAGTTCCTGAAGCCGGCAGTCGCCCCATGCGGGGCACAATTCTTCGCTGCCGTCGTATTTCATCGCTTCGAGCTGAAAAGCCGTCCAGCTCTTTTGCGAATCGCCGGTTACGGCGCAATTATGGTTGCCGGAGGAAATCAGCAATTCAAGCACCATCCGCCGGATCCGGACAACCTCGCTGGTTTCCGTGTGCACTTTCATCCCCTGGGCCGCAGGGGTTGAACAGGCCGTAAGCAGCGATTTGGCGCCCTCCACCTCCACCATACAGATCCGGCAGGCACCGGTAGGCGTCGCTCCCTTCAGGTAGCACAAGGTGGGAATCCATATTCCCGCCTCCGTCGCAGCCTCCAGAATTGTCTGACCTGGCCTGAATGTGATGGTTTTGCCATTGATTATCAAATGCGGAGTTTCTGTCATGAATTGTTCTCCCTGGAAAGACGAGTATTTTCCAATATATCAATTAAACCGATTATTTTTTATTCAGGGGCGCCAATGCCGGGTCAGCTTCAATCTTTGTATAGCAGGCGTTTCTGCTTATGTCAATTTTGACTTAACCAGACTTGCAGCTTTTCAATTGTTTAATTGCTTTTGATCCCCCACCAGGGAAAAGGATGCAGAATTTACGCCGCTTGCCGGCAGATGTTGATTGACCTGCCGTTAC
>CAZNSO010000169.1:0-3865 GCA_964575805.1 uncultured Desulfobacteraceae bacterium | reverse complement strand
CGGAGAAAGGGCGGACGCGGCCGGAATACAAAATGATCCCCCATACCCAGATGATTCAGTTCGCGGTAAAGGTGACGGCAGGGGAGGCCGGCTAAAAATCCTTGATATTTTTGAAATAAGACCGATAAAATCTAAATTGGAAACACCCGGTTCAGGTTGTATTTCGTCAAAGGGCCAGGGAGCCGCCCGGGTGGATGGCTCCCGGAGCGCTTCAGGCCGGGCTCGGGGAAGGGGTGGCGTGTCATGAAATTAGGCGACTACATGGATCCACAAGGGGTTTTGGCGGAACTCAATCCTTCAGGCAAACAGGAGCTGCTGGCCATGCTGGCGGGGGAGGCGGCCCGCCGGTATCCGGGGGTTCAGCCGGATTTGCTGCTGGACAAATTAATCCGGCGGGAAAAGGAGGGCAGCACCGGCATCGGCCAGGGCGTCGCAGTTCCCCACGCCACGGTTGAGGGTATCCCGAAAACGGTTTGCATGGTGGTCCGGTTGCCCGCGGGCATTGATTTTGCCGCCATTGACAACCGGCCGGTCAACCTTGTTTTTTTATTAATCAGTCCCCCCGCTGAAATCGGCCTTCATATCAAGCTGCTCGCCCGCATTGCCCGCATGTTGAAAAGCGGCGCGATTTCTGCCGCATTCTCCGGCGATTACACTGCCGAGCAGCTGCGGGGCATTATTTTGCGCGAGGATGAGCGGCATGTCGAATGACTCGGTCACTGGCATGGAACTTCTGGTGATTGTGGTCAAAACGCATCACCAGGTTGAGGAGATCCTGACCGGCTTCCTGGAAATCGGCATACGGGGGGCCACGGTTGCTGATGTGCGGGGTATGGGGCAGATAATTTCCATGGAAATACCAATATTTACGGGTTTTAAATCGCTTTTCCCCGGCTGGGGCACCGACACCCACATGATCCTGTCAGTAGTGGATGGCGCATCCCGGCCAAAGGCTGTGGAAGTTGCCCGTGAGGTCTGCGGCGACTTTTCATCTCCGGGTTCCGGCATTTTGTTTACCCTGCCCATAAACCACGCGGAAGGGCTCTCAGAGGAGATCGGCTAATTGTTCCAGACTGTCACCGGGGTGCTGGTTCTGCTCATTGTCGCGCTTGCGGGCTACCGCCGATCCTTTGCCCGCCCCGGCTGGCCCCGGGGAATCCGGTTTTTTTTTCTGACAGGCACACAGTTTCTTTTCATCGGGCTGGCCCTGGGTGAGCATTTCCTCGGCCTTCTGGATCGCCCGACCATTGAGCGGCTGGGCCCTGTCTTCAGCCTGGGGCTGGGCTACTTCGGGCTGATTTTCGGGCTTCAGCTCGAGTTCGAAAAGCTTTTGCGGTTTCCGCTGCAATACCTTTCCAGCACGCTGATACAGGCAGGTATCACCTTCCTGTTTGTATTTATTCTTTTTTTTTGGCTGTTTCACCAAATGGACGGCAGCCGGACCGCTTTTATTCCGGCCCTGGCAATCGGCGCGGTGGCATGCTGCAGCTCCCCCACCATAGTGGCCCTCTCAGTCAGGGAGGCCAGGCCGGTAAAAAGCGCCGGAATCGACTTGATCCGCTATATTGCCGGCCTTGACACCGTCATTGGGTTTACCCTGTTTGCCGCAGCGGCCTGCCTGGTGCACACAACCCCGCCGCCGCTGGGCCCCGCCTGCCTTCCGGGCTTGCAATGGATGGCGCTTTCGATTGCCTTCGGCATGGGGATGGGCTATCTCCTGCACCTGCTGACCCAGACCCATTGCGGCGAAAATGAATTATGGGTCTTTATTATCGGCATTATTGTCTTCTCCGGCGGCGTATCCCTGTTTTTTGAACTTTCCCCGCTTTTTGTCACCATGGTTGCCGGCATCACGGCCGCCAATCTGCCAGGGTCCAAGGACCGGGTGTTCATGGCGATTTTTCGCCAGGAAAAGCCCTTCCATATTGTCTTTCTGATCCTGGCCGGGGCGGTTTGGCAGCCCGGCCTGATTTCAGGTCTCGTTCTGGCGGGTTTTTACCTGCTCTCCCGGACAGCCGGCAAAATCTGCGGCGGCCTGGTCGCGGCAAGCTGGCTTCCGATGCGGTTTCAGGTTTCGCCCCTGATCGGTTTGGGGCTGCTCTCCCAGAGCGGGGTTGCGATTGCCATGGCAATGGATCTCTATTTGTCAGGCAGCGGCAGCAATCCGGATGTGCTGGTGGCCATGCTGATTTCAGCGGTTCTTGTCAATGAATTGTTCAGTCCGGCAATGGCCGGACGGTTTCTGGCCGGATCCCGCGGGGGGCGCGCATGAGGCGGCTGGCCGCGCTTTTATTGATTCTCGGCTGCATGGCGCTGGTCCATGCCACCCCGGCCGGCTGGGACCGGCCGGAGGGGGCCCGGCTGTCGCTTTCTTTCGGGTTTTTGCTGATCGCCGCTTACCTGGCCGGGGATATTCTCTCCTGGATCAAACTGCCGAAGATTACGGGCTATATCATTGCCGGTGTGCTGGCGGGGCCCTTTGTGTCCGATTTTATTACCAGGGACGCTGTTGCTGAGCTAAAGCTTCTGGACAGTCTCGCACTGGCCTTTATTGCCCTGGCAGCCGGCGGTGAACTGGGGCTTGCCGGACTCGGCCGGCGCTGCCGGAGTATTTGCTGCGGTGTGGGGTTCCAGTCGCTGGGCGTGTTTGCCGGCATTTTTCTCGTCATCATGCTGGGGCGGCATTGGATCCCATTTTTTGAAGGCGCTTCCGCGGCCACTGTTTGTGCCGCTGCGGCAGTTGTCGGGGTGCTCTCAATTGCGCGTTCCCCGTCATCGGCAATCGCGATCATCAGTGAAAGCCGCGCAAAAGGGCCTTTTACGGAAACGGTGCTCGGGGTGACGGTCATCATTGATGTGCTCGTTATTGCCCTGTTTGCCGCGGTTGTTTCAGCGGCCCGGGCCCTTGTGCAGGCCGATGCCGGGCTGGATCTGTTTTTTTTGTTAACAGTGGGTATTGAACTTGTCGGCTCTGTCGTCGCAGGGGTCGCCGTGGGATGGGGCATGTCCTGCTATATCCGGCGCATCGGTTCGGAGATCCCTGTTTTTATACTGGCCACCGCATTTCTGGTGACCTTTTTTTCCGAGCAGTTTGCCCGCTTTCTGGATAATTTCTACGAAATCCGCTTTCATTTGGAACCCATGCTGATCTGCATGTCAGCCGGCTTTTTTATCCGCAATTTCACCGCCGAGGGGGCCTCCTTTATTGAGCGGCTGGATCGGCTTTCGCTTCCGGTCTATGTGTTGTTTTTCTCCCTGGTGGGGGCCTCGCTGGACCTGGCCATGCTCAGGCAGACATGGCTGCTGGCGGTTTTACTGGCCGCCTGCCGGGCTTTTTTCATATGGAGCAGTGCCTGGCTGTCCGGGCGCTTGTGCGGCGAGCCGCCCCTTTTTTACCGGATGGCGGGTTTCTCTTATATCGCCCAGGCGGGCGTCAGCCTGGGACTGGCCGGCATTCTTGCCGGTAGTTTTCCGGGGTGGGGTCAGGCGGCTTCGGTAACCATCGTGGCCATGATTTCCATCAATCAGGTGATCGGGCCGGTGACGTTTAAGTACGCTCTGGATAAGGTCGGGGAGTCGCGGGCAGGGCAGTCGGCCTTTCGCAATTGCCGCTGATGCCCATATAATAATGCAAAGATGCCTATGGGGGTCAGCAGCTGCCATCGCAGGGTTTGCCCGGTCGCCCGGGCCCGCCTTTTCCGTGGTTGTCCCGGCAGACCCTGCAGCGGACGTCGCTGCACATCTGGCAGGCAAAGCAGTCCGGGCAGCGGTGTTTTTTCGGGGCATCCGGGTTTTGTTCCGGCACGTAGAGTTTTCCGGGCAGCCCGGGGATTTCTTTAAATGGCATCTTGTCGGTGTTTCCTTA
>CAZNSO010000168.1:0-4020 GCA_964575805.1 uncultured Desulfobacteraceae bacterium | reverse complement strand
AAGAAGTCCAGTATCTGCGTTGCGCGGCATCCTTCGGGGTTTGGGGCGCCCCCGGATCTTAAAAAAAGCTTGAACTTCGAAGGAGTTTCAGGGCTTGGGTTTTGGGTTTTAAATTAAGTAAATCAGGCGGTTATGGAGTAAGATTAAGAGTAAGAGTAAGAGTAAGAGTAAGAGTAAGAGTACGGGTAAGATGGGGACAGGTTGCTTTCTGCAAGAATACCGCCGCGGCGGCATAAATCGTTTTTTACGAGGCCATCAGAATTAAAAACAACAAAAGACCCCGTGTTTGACAAAGGTGAAAAGGAAGGTATTCTTTTGATATAAAACAACAATTCCTCTCTTTGATATTCTGAGTGTTCCAGCACATGGAGGCAGGCATGGCCCGGGATTATCCATGGCAAAAACTGCGGTTTTTAAGGCCCGTACCAAAAGAGAGCCACTGTACCGAAGAGGATTTATCCAAGCGGCACGGTCAGGTGCGCTGCGGGCAGAGGGAGTGGGAGGCGTTCTATCGCAGCCGCTGGCAGTATGACAAAAAAGTCCGCTCCACCCATGGGGTGAACTGCACCGGCTCCTGTTCCTGGGACGTATTCGTGAAAAACGGCATGGTCGTCTGGGAACTGCAGGCCACCGACTATCCGGGATGCGGCCCGGCCATGCCGGACCATGAGCCCCGGGGATGCCCGCGGGGGGCGACCTTTTCCTGGTACACGTACAGCCCGGTGCGGCTCAAATACCCCTATGTCCGCGCGGCGCTGATCGACATGTGGCGGCGTGCTCTAAATCGGCATGCGGACCCGGTGGAAGCCTGGCAATCCATTGCCACTGATCCGGAACAGGTCAAAGCCTATCAGAAAGTCCGGGGCAAGGGGGGGCTGGTCCGGGTATCCTGGGATGAGGCGGCGACTCTGGTGGCGGCCGCATTGGTGCACACCATCAAAACCTACGGGCCGGACCGGATATTCGGCTTTACACCGATCCCTGCCATGTCCATGGTTTGCTATGCTTCCGGGGCCCGGTTCCTGTCGCTTATCGGCGGCTCCATGCTAAGTTTCTATGACTGGTATGCGGACCTGCCGCCGGCATCGCCCCAGATATGGGGAGACCAGACGGACGTGCCCGAGAGCGCGGACTGGTACGAGGCCGCCTACATGATTGTCTGGGGCACCAACCTTCCCATGACCCGGACGCCGGATGCCCATTTTTATACCGAGGCCCGCTACCGGGGCGCCCGGGTGGCGGCCGTGGCGCCGGACTATGCCGAGTATGTCAAGTTCGCCGACACCTGGCTGCCGGCCAAGGCGGGAACCGACGGGGCCCTTGCCATGGCCATGACTCACGTCATTTTCAAGGAATTCTATCTCGACCGGTCGTCTGAATACTTCACCGAATATGCCAAATCCTACACGGACCTGCCGTTTCTGGTCTGTCTTGAAAAGACGGATAACGGCTTTCTGCCCGGTCGATTCCTTCGCGCCTCGGATTTGGGCCGGCAAATGAACAATGCCGAGTGGAAAACCCTGGTCTGGGATCCGGCCGCGGATGTGCCGGCCGTGCCAAACGGCAGCATCGGTTTCCGGTGGGGCGAAGAAGGCCGGTGGAACCTGCACCTGAAAAACGCGGAAACCGATGCCGGGATCGATCCGCTCTTGAGTTTCCGCCAGGCCAATGACACGTGGGTCCGGTCTGAATTTCCGGTGTTTGCATTTTCCGGCGGCGGCAAAAAGACCGGGTACGTTCCGGTCAGGAAAATCCGGGGCAAAGCCGGAGACATACTTGTGACCCCGGTTTTCGATTTGATGGCCGCCAACCTGGGGCTGATGCCTTCGGATGCCGTAAACCTGCCTGATGATGTCAATATGGAGGATTATCCGGGGGACTACCAGGACCCGAAACCCTATACCCCGGCCTGGCAGGAAGCCATCACCGGCGTTTCCGCAGCAGACGCCATCCGGGTGGCCCGGGAATTTGCCGACACCGCGGAAAAGACGCGGGGCAAGGCAATGATCTTTCTGGGCGCCGGCACCAACCACTGGTTCCACAGCGATATGACCTACCGGGCGATCATCAACCTGACAACGCTTTGCGGCTGTCAGGGGGTGAACGGCGGGGGCTGGGCGCATTACGTGGGCCAGGAAAAAATCCGGCCCATTTCCGCGTGGGCGCAGATCGCGTTCGGCCTGGACTGGGTCCGGCCGCCCCGGCAATACAACGGGACATCCTTTTTTTATTTTGCCACCTGCCAGTGGCGTTATGACACCACGAATGCCGCCGCCATTGCGTCGCCGATTTATCGAGAGGCTCTTAAGTACAGGCATCCGGCGGACTATAACGCCGTTGCCGCCCGCCTGGGGTGGCTGCCGTCCTATCCGCAGTTTAATCAAAACCCCCTTTCCCTTTGCAAACAGGCGCAAGAAGGGGGTGCGGCGTCGAATCAAGAGATCATTGCATACGTAACCGAACAGATCAGAAAGGGTGATCTCCAGTTTGCGGTCGAAGACCCGGACAATTCACAGAATGTCCCCCGGGTTCTCTTTCTTTGGCGGGCCAATGTGCTGGGCGCCAGCGGCAAGGGGCACGAATATTTTTTAAAGCACCTTTTGGGGGTTGAAAACGCGGTCGACAATAAGGAGAGCGACAGCCGCCCCGAGGAAATCCAGTGGCGGGACCCGGCGCCCGAGGGAAAGCTGGATCTTCTGGTCACCCTGGAAATGCGCATGTCCACGTCGGCCCTTTATGCGGACGTGGCCCTGCCGGCGGCCTCCTGGTACGAGATGTATGATTTGAGCACAACGGACATGCACCCGTTTATTCACCCGTTTAACCCGGCCATTGATCCGCCCTGGGAAACGCGGACCAACTGGGATCAATTCAAGGCCATTGCAGAGAAGTTTTCCCATCTGGCGGAAACGCATCTGGGGCGGCAGAAGGATTTGGTGGCAACCGCCCTTGCCCATGATACGCCCGGTGAAATCGCCCAGCCCGAGATAATGGACTGGAAATACGGGGCGCATGAACCGGCCGCCGGAAAAAATCTGCCCAACCTGGCGGTGGTGACCCGTGATTATCCGAATACCTACAAGATGATGACCGCCCTGGGGCCCCTGGCGGCGGAAAAAGGCATGGGGGTCAAGGGGGTTTTGTGGAAGGCGGATGCCGAGTACGCGCAGCTTAAAGAGGAACTTGGCCGCGTAGACCAGCCCGGTGTCAGCCAGGGCATGCCGAAGCTTGAAACCGGGCGGGATGCGGCCTGCGCCATCCTCGCGCTGGCCCCGGAAACAAACGGCCAGACCGCGGTTAAATCCTGGCAGAGCGTGGAGAAAACAAGCGGGCTGGCACTGTCCCACCTGAGCCGGGAGCGGGAAGGCGAGCGGATTACCTTTGACGGCATCACCGCCCAGCCCCGGGAGATTATCACCTCGCCCACCTGGAGCGGAATGGAGACCGAGGGACGGCGGTACTCCCCGTTTGTCATCAACATCGAGCAGAAACTGCCGTTTCGCACCCTGACCGGGCGGGCCCAGTTTTACATGGACCATGAATGGATGACGCAGTTCGGGGAGAACCTGCCGGTATACCGGCCGCCGCTCGACATGGAGGCGCTGGGGTCAACCGGGGTTTCCCGGGAGCCCGGCAGGGAAATCATTCTCAACTACCTCACCCCCCATTCCAAATGGTCCATCCACAGCACCTATTCCGACACCCTGACCATGCTCACCCTGTTCCGGGGCGGCGAGGCCATCTGGATCAACAACGACGATGCGGCCGCCATCGGGGTGAAGGACAATGACTGGCTGGAGTGCTTCAACGTGAACGGGGTGGTGGTGGCCAAGGCCGTGGTCAGCCACCGGATTCCGCGAGGAAAGGCGTTCATGTACCATGCCCAGGAGCGGCTGATCAACACGCCGGGATCCAAACGCTCAGGCCAGCGCGGCGGGACGCACAATTCGGTAACCCGCATAATTGTCAAGCCCACCCACATGATCGGCGGATACGCCCAGTTCAGTTATTTTTTCAACT
>CAZNSO010000167.1:0-4067 GCA_964575805.1 uncultured Desulfobacteraceae bacterium | reverse complement strand
TTAACGGAGGAAGTATGAACAGTCAAGGCGCGTTATCCGGCATTACGGTACTGGATCTGTCCCGTTTGCTTCCCGGTCCTTATTGTTCCATGATTCTGGCGGACCACGGGGCCCGTGTGATTGCCGTGGAAGACCGCCGGTTTGCGGATGAGGCGGGTTTAACCGCAGCCGTCTATCGGAACAAGTCCCACATGACGCTGAATTTGAAATCCGATGCCGGCCGCCGCGTGTTTCTGCAAATGGCCGAGACGGCCGACGTGGTACTGGAAGGGTTTCGCCCCGGCGTCACCAAGCGCCTGGGCGTGGATTACGAAACGGTTGCCGCGGTGAATCCCGGCATTATTTACTGCTCGATAACCGGATACGGGCAAACCGGACCCTATGCCGGCCATGTGGGCCATGACGCCAATTACCTGAGCATTGCCGGGGTGTTGGATTTAATCGGCGAAAAAGATCGCCCCCCCAGCATCCCGGGGATTCAGATAGCCGATATTGCCGGAGGGGGGCTCAACGGGGTGATCGGTATTTTAATGGCCCTGCATGCCCGCCGTACCACCGGCCGCGGGCAGTATATCGACATCTCCATGACCGACGGCTCCTTCAGCCTGCTCGCATTGGCCGCCCAGTTTTACGAGATGACGGGGGTTGCGGTGAAGCGCTCGGATTTCATGCTCTCGCACCGCTATGCCTGCTACCATACTTATGAAACAGCGGATCAACGCTACATCTGCATTGCGGCGGTGGAATACCGCTTCTGGCAGAAGGTCTGCGACTTTTTTGAAGTGCCGGAATACGGGCCCCTGCAGTATGATGACGCCAGGCGGGAGGAAATAAAGGATTTCATGCGCCGGCGCTTTCTTGAGAAATCTCTTTCCGAATGGGAATCCGTGCTCCAGGGCCTGGAGCTCTGCTGGTCGCCGGTCCGCACCCTTGATGAGGCCCTGTCCTCCGAGTTGTTCAAGCAGCGCGAAATGGTGACGGAACTCCAGTACCCGGACGGCGGTACCCGCAAGGCCATTGGGGTTCCCGTGAAGCTGAGCCGAACGCCCGGAAGCATTCAAACCCCGCCGCCGGAATTCGGGCAGGATACCACCGCCGTGCTGCGGCAATACGGCTATTCGGATGAGGCCATCGCGGCGTTAAAGGCCCAGGGAGCGCTATAACCCCCCTGAATGTGAGGGGAAAAAACATAATCCGCAGAGGGGCACAATGACATCGTCACTTGAGAAGGCCAAGCAGAACCCGGATTCCATGAAAGCCAGAATTCTGGTGGCCGCCCGGAAAATTTTTGGGGAATACGGGTTTCATGGCACCACCACGCGCATGATCGCCAAGGCCGTGGAGATTGATATTTCAACACTGTACTACCACTGGGGGGAAAAGGGGGACCTCTACGAAGCGGTCATCCGCGATATTAACGAGGGGATGCGCAAGAAGTTGATCGAGGTGGAAACTATGGTGCACGGCCGCCCCCTGGCGGAGCGGATTGAAATTGCCATTGACGAGATGAGCGATTATTTGTTCGAGAACCCGGAAATATCCAATCTCACCCTGTTTCGCTATTTCACCAAGACCCGGCACGGCAGCCAGCTGGATTTCCAGGTCCCTGAGTTTATCTCTGATATCGCCTATTCCATGGGGCTTAGCCAGGATCGCAAGAATGCGCCGCTGGATGCCCGGATGAAAGTGCTCTTTATCATGAACGGCATTCACAATTTTGTTTCCGGCGAGAATTTTTTCCGCCCCATGCTGGAGGTGGACCGCCGGGATTATCTCCAGGCAGCCAAGGAAACGCTGAAATTTTTTAACATATCCGCATTTGTAAACCCCTGCGGCCGCTAGGGGGGGCCGGGCTGCCGGGGATCTGAAACGGCGCCGGCGCCGGGGGCATCCGGGCCAAAAGAGAAGTCACTGGATTTGCGCCAGCCGGTTGAGGATTTTCTGGCGCACCGCATAAAGATCCTGTTTCAGGACCTGCAGTTCCTCCATGCGCTCGTCGACCTCTTTTAATTTTTTATCCCCGTAGGCCAGGCTTTTTTTCAGCTGCTCGACCTCATCCATGTTAAATTCCGCCATCCCGATCATTTCGGCAATTTCGTCCAGGGAGTAGCCGAGGCGTTTCCCCCGAAGAATGAGTTTGAGGCGGGTGCGGTCCCGCTTGTGATAAATCCGGTGGTTTCCCTGGGTGCGTTCCGGCCGGATCAGCCCTTTTTCCTCGTAAAACCGGATGGCCCGGGTGCTGATGTCGAGTTCATCGGCCAGTTCAGAAATCGAGAACCGGGTTTTGCCGGAGTCTGACGAAGTCTCCATGGGGTTCCTTTCATGTTTTGCCATCTCAAGCTGATTTTTTCGAGATGATCAATGTGTTGTTTTCCCTGAAAAGTATATCTTAGCCATGTCGGGCGGACAAGCCATGTAGGGCGGACCAAGCGCAGCGTGTCCGCCACAAAAGAAAACGAAGATCCGCTTCGCTTTGAAGAAAAGGCGGACACGCTGCGCTTGGTCCGCCCTACGAGAGCGCCACGGGTTTAGTCCGCCAGGTGATTGAAAACAGGTCTGTAGAATTATGCAAACGGAAATAAAAAGCCGCTCGTTTCTATTCCACAATCCGGCCCATGATCCCTTCCGGAAGCACCGGGCCGGTGAGCCGGCACCTGACATGACAATTTCTATAATGATCCGGGCCGTTCGTCAACACTGTAAGGTAATTGGCGCTGACTCCCTTAAGGCAGCCGGATGAGGGGTCCCGCCGGTTCTCGAGAATCACATCCACCTGTCGACCCGTCTGGGCTTGATAGAACGCCGCTTTTTTGCTTTGGCCCAGATGCCGGAGCCGCCGGCAGCGGTCTTTGATCACGGGTGCGGGCACCTGCCCCGAAAAACGGGCAGCCGGCGTTCCCGGCCGGGGCGAAAAGGGAAAAACGTGCAAATAGGTTACCGGCAGAGAGGCGAGCAGGCTGCAGGTGTTTTCAAATGCGGCCGCATCCTCTCCCGGAAAGCCGACCAGAACATCCGCGCCGATGGCCGCGTCCGCTATATTGTCATGAATTCTTGAAACCAGCCCCTGGAACAGTTCAGGTGTATAGGGCCGTTTCATTTTTTCCAGTATGCCCCTGTCCCCGCTTTGCAGGGGAATGTGGAAGTGCGGGCAGAACCGCTCGTTGCGGGCGGCCATTTCAATGATCCCGTCTGTCAGTTCTTTGGGTTCGATGGAGCTCAAACGCACCCGTTCCATGGCATCTTCGGAGTCGATCCGATTGAGAAGGGATCGCAGGCTGGTCGGCGGGGAAAGCTCCATGCCGTAGCGCCCCAGGTGAATTCCCGTCAACACGGTCTCCCGGGCCCCCTGGCGCGCAAGCGCGGCGATCATTTCCATCACCCGGGCCGGCGGCAGGCTTCGGCTGGGCCCGCGGGTGTAGGGGACAATGCAATAAGTGCAGAAATCCCCGCAGCCATCCTGAATTTTCAGATAGGGGCGGGCCCGGCCGCCGACAATGGGCAGGGCGGTCGGCGGCAGCTCGCGAAGCAAAGAGGCGCTGCTGCAGTAAATCGCCGGCTTTTGGCGATTCAGGGAGAAGCCCTGGCTGATGAGTTCCGGAAGCCGGTGCTTTTCAGAGTTGCCGACAATTAAATCCACCCCGGGGATTTCGGCAAAGACCTGCGGTTCGGACTGTGCATGGCAGCCGGTGACCACAACGGCGGCAGCCGGGAATTGCCGGATGGCATGACGAACCGCCTGCCTGGACTGCATGGCGGCCCTGGCGGTCACCGTGCAGGTGTTCACAATACAGAGCGCCGGGATCCGGCCGCTTTCTGCAGGCAGCCAGCCCTTAGCCCCCAATGCCGCTTCAATGGATTCGGATTCATACTGGTTGACCCGGCAGCCCAGTGTCTTGATCCGGAAGCCGGGCGCCATGCCCGTGCCGTTATTCATATATCCAGCCCCCGGCAATTACGGCATCCCCCTGGTAGCAGACCGCTGCCTGGCCCGGCGTTATCGCTGGCTGCGGCCGGGAAAACCGGATTGTCGCCCGGTCATCGCCTTCGGGGATGATTTCGGAATCGGC
>CAZNSO010000166.1:0-4094 GCA_964575805.1 uncultured Desulfobacteraceae bacterium | reverse complement strand
GGCTGCCTGGACAACCTGAGCAGGGAAGATATAATGGAAGCCTTAAAGGAACTGGGGCTTCATTGGGACGGACATGGCAGGGCCGGCCATTAGCTGCAGGAAGATCAAAGAGCAGCGGAAAGCGGGCTTCTATCTGAGGGGTATGGGGATCGGGCCGGTCTGCTCTGAATGAATTTTTGTGCCCCCGGCGCAATTATTTTCTTGAAAAACAGGCTGCCAGGAGATATGGATAGGCTGTTTTTGCTTGGTGTTTGCTTTTTTTTACCCGCCTCTGAAAAAGTCTTACCGGCACTAACATAAACCTCGTTCGGCAGTGATTTGTAAACAGCCATGTTACTTTTTAATCCAAACGCGATCAACAGCCTTCTCCTGTTTATACTTCTGTTCAGCATGCTCTGGTACTTCGTGGCCAGAAGCGCGAAAAGCCGGGAGGTGGTTTTTCTTATTGTCTTCATCATCCAACTCGTATTATGGCAGCTGTGTTTTCTCATCCGTAATGTTTATTTTGACCCGACTGCCGCCTATCCCCTCCATTATTTTCTGAATTCAGGCTATACGGTATTTTCATACCTCGCGCTGGCCATGTTTTCCTACTATTTTATCACGCCGGTCTTTAAAAAAGAGTCGCAGGTTGTCTTTTTCTCCGGATTGGCCGCGTCTGCGGCTATTTTGGCCTATTCGGTCATTGGGGTCTTTCCCGGCGGGACAGAGACGTTCTACGACCCGATTCTCCATGTATACGAGGCCAAACCCACTGCGCACCGCAAAATTATCCTCTTTGGCCTGTTCCTGTTGATTCTCATAACAGCGAAAAACCTGATCTACAAAATCCTTGCATTCCGAGGGGAACACCGCACCTTCACCCTCAAAATCAGTATTACGCTAATACTTGGCATAAGCGCCGTCGTCGGCGTTTCCCTGCTGCAGCAATACCACCCCATCCACCCCCATATCCACCACGCAATAAACACCTATCTCTCCGGATTTCTATTTATTTATTTCTACCACAATTATCTCGGCTACTCAAAAATTCGTTTCCTCTACGCCGACAAAACCATACTGATGATAATGTTCACGGTCATCATTATCGCAAGCATTACCATGACGATTTCATTGGTGTTCCATGAACGGGGATACATTGAAAACAGGCGGGCAATGGCCGAACGAGTCGCTCGTGATATCGTCACTTCCGACCAAGAAACGGCCGCTTTGTCAAGCCGGCTCAAACGCTTGTATGGGGATCAAGCCGGCTATATCCGCCTTTTGGATAACCGCGGGCAGACAGTGCATTCATATTTTGGGAGGTATCCGGCCTTTAATAGAAAAACGGCCGCCGGGCCCGGCGCGGAGTCCAGCGAGGCATCAAGCGATTCGGCAAGCCCCACCTTCAGAATCGAAAACGGGGCGTTTTACTATAATTTTGAAGTGCCTGCCGGAACCGGATTTCTTGATGTCGGCATCCCGTACCTGGATTACCGGCAGCATATCCACGCGTTTGCCCGGGTCGGATGTTTTACCATGCTGGCCTTCATCGGCATACTTCTTTTTTCCCTGCGATTTGTGATCTTCGTCGGACTGACAAGACCCCTGAAACAGCTGCTTTCAGGAATCGGCGAAATCCGGGGCGGCAACCTCAACCACCGGATTGACGTCACGGCACAGGATGAAATCGGTTATATCGCCCGGCAGTTCAACCTCATGGTCGATGATCTGCGCATTTCAGCGGACACAATCCGGAAATCCGAGTATCAATTCCGGGAACTGACCGGCATGCTCCCGGATATCGTATACGAGACCGATCTCGACTTGAAGGTGACTTACCTCAACCAGGCGGGCTTTGAGATTACCGGATTCAGGCCGGAAGATATCCAATCGGGCTTGTCCCTGTCCGATATTATAGACGAGGAGGCGTTTCAGCGTCTGCAAAAGCGGCTTGCCGGCAGCGATTCCGAGGATGCGCAACGCATCATCACCCACCCGATCAAAAGTAAAAACGGGGAGCGCCTTTCCGGCGAAAACAACGCGGCAATCATCTATGACGATCATCTTCCGGTCGGCCTCAGGGGGATCATCCGGGATGTCACCGAAAAAATCCGGACCGAAAACAGCCTGATCCAGGCACAAAAGATGGAAATCATCGGAACCCTGGCAGGCGGCATTGCTCACGATTTCAACAATATTCTCACCGGGATCACGGGCACGGTATCCATCCTGCAATTCAAGGCGGAAAAGACCGGGGTCCTGACGGCCGAGGAGGTTAAGGACAACCTCAGCATCCTTAATAAATCGGCAGCGCGTGCAACGGACATCGTAAAGCAGCTTCTCACCCTTTCACGTCACCAGAAGCCTGTCCTCAAACGGATCGATCTCAATACAGCGGCAAAAAATGTATATGATATATGCAAAAACAGCTTTGACAAAAAAATTGAGCTCAAATTTTCCTGTCCGGACGAAGGTACCTTCGCATTCGCCGATGAAACCCAGATGGGACAGGCGCTTCTCAACTTGTGCCTGAATGCACAGGATGCCATGACGATAATGAGACCTGAAGGCGAGAGCCATTCCGGAACGCTGTCGGTTGACATCGAGCGGCTGCCGGCAAACCGGATCCCCCGCTCCGTTATTCCCGAGCCGCCCGACATGTCTTATTGCCGCATGCGGATACGCGACACCGGGGTCGGCATGGACCCGGAAACCATCTCCCGGGTCTTTGACCCGTTTTTTACCAAAAAACCGAAAGACAAGGGAACCGGACTGGGGCTCGCCATGGTGTACAACATCTTGAAACAGCACAATGGATTCGTCGACATCCATTCCCGCATTTCCGCCGGCACGACCGTGGACCTTTATATCCCTGCTGATGACGCCGCGCCGGTGGACACGGATTGCCAGACCGAAGACACCCGATTCTGCAAATTTTCAGGAACCGTGCTCATTATTGACGACGACCCCGTCATACATGATACAGGCGGGGTCATGTTGAGAACGCTCGGCTGCAGCGTTATCCATGCCGGGGACGGACGCGAAGGGGCAGCAACTTACCGGGCGCGAAAGGATGAGATCGATGCGGTTATCCTGGATGTCGAAATGCCGGTGATGTCCGGGAATGAAACCTTTGATGCATTAAAAACAATCCATCCGGAAATCCGCGTGCTCGTTTGGTCAGGGTTCAGGGAAGATCCGCGAATCGATGAAATGCTGCAAAAAGGCGCGCAGGGATTTATTCAGAAGCCATACACCATGAAAACCCTGTCGGAAGCCGTATCCCGGGTCATGCCCCACGCATAGCCGGGTTGTGATCAAAAGCCCTGGTGTTGGTTCGCTTTACTTATCCTTGCATTATTATAGGGACATCATCGGCCATTGCAAAAGACTGATGATGGCAACAAAAAATGGCAAAGATGAATAAATCATATGCCACAGCCAACAGCGGAATTGAATGGCAAATCCTCCCTGACCGGATGAAGAGACGCCGGGGAGCAGGCTTCAATCCACCAGCATCAAGCAATACTCATTGTTGGTTTCATGCTTTTCCCTCAATGTCTGGATAAAAAAACCATTGTTGCGTGCCGTCTGGTAAACATCCATACCACAGGCTTCCATGCAGGGCCTGGCGCGATCCGGCAAATTGCACGGGGCATCAGGCGCCTGAAGCTTTGAACATTTTTTGCAGAGCCGGCAGGGGCCTGCCAGAAAAACAAAGGCCTTGTAATACCCATCCTTGAAAAGCGCGGCCTCGAGATCGACCAGCATATTAAAATATTTTCTGTAATGCTTTTCTTTCTCAGGCATATCCGGGACCTCGATGTGAAAAAGGATGGCCCTTTCGTATGCGTCCAGAATGGCTCTGGACTGCTCGGGAGTCGGCGTGTGCGGCGGGCAGCAATGACTTTTGCCATAACCGGGACAGCCAAATTGACATTTCAGGCGGACCCACGGCGCTGTTACCACACTGGAGGGAGCAACCGGCCGGGCATGGGTCGCTCCCCCTGCAACGGCCCGTTCGCAATATGGCAGCAAATCTTCAGCAGGTTGCAACAACCCGGCATTTCCCATGATAGACTCCTTCTGTCAAAACAGATTTAATTTTATAT
>CAZNSO010000165.1:0-4169 GCA_964575805.1 uncultured Desulfobacteraceae bacterium | reverse complement strand
GCCGGAGGCGAGACTCGAACTCGCAAGGGCGCAGGGCCCGGAGGATTTTGAGTCCTCTGCGTCTACCAATTCCACCACTCCGGCATAGCGCTATCCCTTATATGAAAAACCATCGGCCTTGTCAATAGGCTTAACGATCCTGCAGCCTTCACCGGCATCCGTTCCAGGCGTCTCATGCCGGCATTATGGATTCGCGAGACATCTGAAAATTTCAGCTGCCGGCACCGTGCCTTCCCTCAGTATGGACGGACGGGGCAAGGTGACATCCACGATCGTCGACCCGGCGCCGCCGGCCAACTCTCCGGCATCAAGGACAACCGCCATTTCGGCCATTAAGCGGGGAGACAGATCCTGTATGGAGGAGCACCCGGGCTGGCCGGAGATATTTGCGCTGGTTCCCGTGATCGGGCGCTCCAGAATGTTTAGCAATGCGGCAGCAACCGGGTGCAGCGGCAGCCGGATGCCGATTTTTCCGGTGCTGCCGGTAAGCATTTGAGGTACGGAGGCTCTGGCGGCAAACACGAGGGTTAGCCCGCCGGGCCAGAATGCCCGCATCAGCCGATCCGCTGACTCCGGGACTTGGGCGGCAAATTCACCTAATTGCGCGGCCCTGTCGATCAAAATGGCGATGGGTTGATCCGGGGGCCGGTTTTTCGCCGAAAACACCCGGGCGATGGCCTCCGGTTGACCGACATCCGCCCCGATGCCATAGAGGGTCCGGGTGGGGAAAACCGCCAGCCCGCCTTCCCGGATGGCCTCTGCAGCCGAGTGAATCAGCGCCATATCCGGAGCCGCCGGGTCCACACAAAGGGTGCGGGGCTTAAAATCTGAGGGACGCTGCCTTTTGCTCAACCTTATCCGCCATTTCCGCCTTAAATGCCGCAAGCTCCTGCTGAAGCCCGGGCTCGGCGATGGAAAGCATCTGTACCGCGAGAATCCCGGCATTTCTGGCACCTGGCTTGCCAATGGCCATGGTGGCCACCGGCACCCCCGGCGGCATCTGAACAGTTGACAGAAGCGAATCCATGCCGGAGAGCGCCGAAGAGTCGATGGGCACGCCGATTACCGGCAGGGTGGTGTGCGCGGCCAGCACCCCGGCCAGGTGCGCGGCATGGCCTGCCCCGGCAATAATCACCCGCATACCCCTGTCACGGGCACTGGCGGCAAAGTCCATGGCCCGCCCGGGTGTCCGGTGCGCTGAGGCAACAGTGATTTCATAGGGAATGCCGAAGCGCTTCAATATCTCGGCGGCGCCCTGCATCACCGGGTAGTCCGAGTCGCTGCCCATCACGATGCCCACACGCGGCGGGGTTTCCAGGCGCATCACGGCTTTTTGCCCGATATCCCTTCGATAGTGCACGCCTTCCCACTCGATTCGGGAAACCGCTTCGTAGGCTTTCTCAATGGCCTTGTAAATGGAGCTGCCCAGGGCGGTAACCCCCAGCACCCGGCCGCCGCTGACAACAAACCGCTCATCCTTTAAAGCGGTGCCGGAATGGAAAACTGCAACCTCCTTCATCTTCTGGACTTCCGCCAACCCCTCAATCGGCATGCCCTTTTCATAAGCGCCCGGGTATCCGGCAGCCGCCATGACGACACAGACGGCCGGGCGATCATCGACTTCGATCGCCGCCTTGTCCAGCCCGCCATCAACCACTGCCGTCATTAGCGGCACGATATCCGACTTTAGCCGCATCATCAGGGGCTGGGTTTCCGGGTCCCCGAACCGGGCATTGAACTCCACAACCCGCACCCGGTCGCGCTCGATCATCAGGCCGGCATAGAGGACCCCTTTGTAGGGCCTGCCTTCGGCAGCCATGGCCCGGACCGTGGGAATCATCACCTGGTCCATGATTTTCTGCCGCATCCCGGCATCCACCACCGGAGGCGGCGAATAAGCGCCCATCCCGCCGGTATTGGGCCCCTCGTCGTTGTCCCGGACAGCCTTGTGGTCCTGGGAAGGCGGCAGGGCCAGCACGTTTTCACCGTCCGTAAGCGCGATAAACGAAGCCTCCTCGCCGCTCAAGCATTCTTCGATCACCACCTTCCGGCCGGCTTCGCCGAAACTGTCCTGGTTCATCATGGCGTCAAGGGCTTCAAGGGCCGCCTCCCGGCTCCGGCACACCACGACCCCCTTGCCGGCGGCCAGGCCGTCGGCTTTCACCACCATGGGCGGCGAGATTTTGGCAATATAATCCCGGGCGCTTTCAAACCGGGTAAACGCCCTGCCTGCCGCCGTGGGGATGTTATAGCGCTGCATCAAGCGCTTGGCAAAAGACTTGCTGGATTCGAGTTCCGCCGCTTTTTTGCCCGGCCCGAAAATTTTCAGGCCCTGCTTTTCAAACCGGTCCACGATCCCTGCGGCAAGGGGGGCCTCCGGGCCGACAACGGTCAGATCCACCGCATTTTCTCTGGCAAAAGCTGCCAGGGCGTCCACGTCCCCCGCGTCAATGGCCACACACTCGGCCACCCTGCTGATTCCGGCATTGCCCGGCGCGCAGAAAACTTTTCCCACAATGGGGCTCTTCGCGATTTTCCAGGCAAGGGCATGTTCCCTGCCGCCGCTGCCAACGAGCAAAATATTCATGTCTTTTCCGTCCTTTCCAAACATTTATGAGACCGTGCCATGGCCAATTGGATCAAGCGGTCGAGCAGCCGCTCAAACGAAAGCCCGCCGGCTTTTGCAGCCAGGGGAAGCAGACTGGCCGGGGTCATGCCGGGAATCGTGTTGGTCTCGAGCACCCAGACCCGATCGCTGCTGAGAATCATATCCGTTCGGCTGTAACCCTTGCAGAAAAGCGCCTCATGGGCCTGGCACGCAAGGCTCTGGGCCTGCCGGGTCAGCTCTTCGCTGATCCGTGCCGGACAGATCTCCCGGGTTTCGCCGGCGGTATACTTGGCAGTGAAGTTGAAAAACTCATGATGGCTCTCCGGCACGATCTCGACTATGGGCAGGGCCTCGGGAATATCGTTTCCGATAACAGCGCCGGTTATTTCCACCCCTGAAATATATGCTTCAAGAAGCACGGTCTCATCATGGGAAAAGGCGGATTCCAGGGCCTTCGGCAGTGCCGCCGCATCCCGGACAATGCTCATGCCGATGCTGGAGCCGCTGCATGCCGGCTTGACCACCATAGGCAGCCCCAGCTTTTCCACCGCCCGGGCCGTATCCACCGGGGTATTGGCTTTTCCGCTCATGTAGGCGGGAACGGGGATGCCGGCGGCTTCGTAAAGGATTTTGGATGCGAGCTTGTTCATGGCCACGGCACTGCCCAGTGGCGGCGAACACTGGTAGGGAATGTTCAAAAGATCAAGCAGGCCCTGAACCGTGCCGTCCTCCCCGTTCACCCCGTGCAGGATGACCAGGGCCACGTCAATCCCGGCGGCGTCGGCAAAAAGCCGGGGGATATCCGAACGGGGATCATAGCGCAGCACGTGGTATTTTTCCTTGTCCATTGCTTCATAAACCTGATCCCCGCCTTTCAGGGAAATCTCGCGCTCCGAGGAAGTGCCCCCGGAAAGCAGCGCGACGCAGATTTTGTTATCCATACAACGCCTGTCTCTCCAGTTTTTTGGGTTTCCGGATGGGCATGCCGCCGCAGTCAGCCCCCTGGCTCTATTCAGGGATGAAACAATGCATTTTTGGCCCGTTCATATTCCTCAGGGGAGATTAACTCTTTTTCCAGAAGCCGGCCCAGCTCCGTGAGTTCACGGACGCGCGAGACCTCCGGGCTGTCGAGCTGGCGCGGCGCCGCGGTTCTGCCCTCGATGGCTGCCCGCGAATTATCGTCGTGATCGATTTTAAAGGAAGCCAGCCCGCCCAGGAAATTGACTTCAACGCGCCGGTCCTTGAATTCCGGAGATTGCAGCAGCCTGGCAATCACGCTCTTCTCTTTTTGCATGTACCGGTAAAGAATAAACAAGCCGGCCGCCGCCAACAGGCCGCAGGCCAGCAGAATCCACACGAAATAATGAATGATGCCCCTGAAAATCAGCACGACCAGGCCGATAGCGGCCAACAGCAGGACATGGAACAGCAGTATGGCGGAAGCAAAAAAAAGGCTGCTGATTAAATTGTTGTCACCGGCTTTGCGCTTAAACATTTGCATCCTGTCACGTAGGGCGGACCAAGCGCAGCGTGTCCGCCTTTTCTTCAAAGCGAAGCGGAT
>CAZNSO010000164.1:0-4204 GCA_964575805.1 uncultured Desulfobacteraceae bacterium | reverse complement strand
TTGTATTTAACCAAGCGCATTCATCGGATTCACGAAGTCCGCGGCAAGGACGGGGTCGGTGCGACCATGGATTCAATGGCCCTGGAAAAGGAAAGGGGCATTACCATCGCCTCGGCTGCCACCTACTGCGAATGGCAAAATACCGAAATCAACATCATTGACACCCCCGGCCACGTGGATTTCACCATTGAGGTCGAAAGGGCGCTGCGGGTGCTGGACGGGGCGGTTCTGGTCTTATGCGCCGTGGGCGGCGTTCAGTCCCAGTCCATCACGGTGGACCAGCAGATGAAGCGCTACAACGTCCCCTGCATCGCATTTATCAACAAATGCGACAGGAGCGGCTCCGACCCTTTCCGGGTCATCGGGCAGCTTGAGGAAAAACTGGCGCACAACCCCATCGCACTGCAGATCCCCATCGGACTGGAGGCCGAGCACAAGGGCCTGATCGATCTGATTTCAATGAAGGCCCTTTACTTTGAGGGCGAGTTTGGCGATACGGTGCGTGAAGACGCCATCCCCGAATCACTTGCCGAGGCCGCCCGTCAAAAGCGCGAAGAACTGATTGATGCGGCCTCCATTTTCTCTGATGAGCTAACGGAACTGGCCCTCGAGGATGCCCCGATTCCAGACGAGACCTTGATCCAGGCCATCCGTACAGGGGCCCTGAAAAGGGAGCTGACCCCGGTCTTCATGGGCTCGGCCTATAAAAACAAGGGGATCCAGCCGCTGCTGAATGGCGTCGAGCGTTATCTGCCCGCCCCTGTGGATGTGGAAAACGAAGCCCTGGATATCGAAAACGATGAAACGCCGGTGAAACTCTCCTGCAGCACGGATGCGCCGCTGGCCGCCCTGGCTTTCAAGCTCGAGGACGGAAAATACGGGCAGCTCACCTACATCCGCGTCTACCAGGGGGAGTTGAAAAAAGGCGATACCGCGGTCAACGTGCGCACCGGCCAGAAGGTGAAATTCGGCCGCGTGGTGCGCATGCACGCGGACCAGATGGAGGAGATTGATCGAATCCCGGCCGGATATATCGGGGCCTTCTTTGGTATTGACTGCGTGTCAGGGGACTCCTTTACCTCGGAGGGCAAAAAGCTTTCCATGACCTCCATGTATATTCCCAAACCGGTTATCTCCCTTGCCATTCAACCCAATGACATCAAGTCCGAAACCAACATGGCCAAGGCGCTTAACCGGTTTACCAAGGAAGACCCCACATTTACCACCACCATGAATGAAGAGACCGGCGACACGCTGATCTCGGGCATGGGGGAGCTTCACCTGGAGGTTTACCTGGAACGGATGCGCCGGGAATACAACGCCAATATTACCGTGGGGGAACCGCGGGTGGCCTACCGGGAAACCATTACCCGGCAGAGCGACTTTGATTACACCCATAAAAAACAAACCGGCGGCGCCGGGCAGTTCGGCCGGGTGGCCGGCTTCATGGAGCCCACCGCCGAAGAAGAGTTCATTTTTGATAACAAGATCTCCGGCGGCGTAATTCCCACCCAGTATATTCCGGCGTGTGAAAAAGGGTTCAGGGAATGCATGGCCAAGGGCCGGGCATTCAAATATCCGATCACCGGCATCAAAGTCACCATCAACGACGGAGCCAGCCACTCGGTGGACTCCTCTGAAATGGCCTTTAAAGCCGCCGCCCGCGGGGCTTTTCTCCAGGCTTACAGCAAGGCGGCGCCTGTGCTGCTGGAGCCGGTAATGAAAGTTGTGGTGGAAACGCCCACCGAATATCAGGGGACCGTCATGGGCACGCTGAGCCAGCGACGGGGGATTATTGTCGGCTCCCAGGATGAAGGGGCCCAAAGCATCCTCGAAGCCCAGATCCCGCTTGCTGAAATGTTTGGCTATACAACGGTGCTGCGCTCCCTGACCCAGGGGAAAGCCCAGTTTACCATGGAATTTTATGCTTACAAGCAGGTGCCCCGATCGATTGCCGAAGAGATTGCCCGGAAAAATGAAAAAACCGCCAAAACGGGCACCTGATTGAAAGGATGGGTTGCATGAGAGCCAACACCTGACCCCTGACAACCTATTTAATGAATGGAAAGGCAGATATGCTGAAAAAATCGATGATCATCCGGGACCCGTTAAAACTTCTCGGCCTGGAGGCTGACGAGGCCCTCCAGGATGGGGGCTGCGGGGCGATCCTGGCCCGCGCCGGCGTCGGCAAAACCGCTTTGCTGGTGCAGCTGGCCATCAACAATTTACTGCAGGAGCAGGCGGTGCTGCACATCAGCCTGAAAGACCCGGTGGACAAGGTGGACCTTTGGTACAAGGAAGTCTTCCAGAACATCACGCGGATCCATGAAATCACCCCGGCCAACCAGCTATGGGATGAAATCCTGCCCTACCGCTTTATCATGACTTTCGACAACAGTGCCTTCAGCCTCGAACGGCTGATGGAGAAGGTCGAGGAGCTGCGTTCCCGGGAAATTTTTAAGCCCAAAGCGATCATGATCGACGGGTTCTCCCTGACAGAGGCGCCTGCATCCGAATTGGATGCGCTCAAAGCTTTTGCCCGCGACAACGCCATGACCATCTGGTTTACCATCCGCGGCCATCGCGGTGATGCCCCGACGCCGGACGCGTTTGCCTCCGAATTCGCCAGGCAGTACCAGAATTTTTTCAACGTCATCCTGCAGTTGTCGCCGGAGAAGGATCAAATTCAGGTCAAACCGCTAAAAACGGAAATCCTCAGCCAGCCCCAGTTGTTCCTGGATCCATCCACCCTGTTGATCCGGGAAAAATCGGCTTAAGCCCGGGGGGATCAGCGCCGGCAGCAGCTTTATTTGACCGGGATGGGGACAGCCCCGCCACCCCCTGCCGACCATTGGCCAGGAATTCCCTGCACTCAGCCTGGTTCGAATGAAATCATTGACAGGGCCGGTTCTTTTTTTTACTTAAATATGGCGGCAGTCTCGGCAGCGCTGATTCAAATAACCGGAGGTCCGATTGTATTCAAAAATTCTTGTTCTTCACTTTCCCAGCGGCGAAGTCAAAAATCCCCTGGTCTGCTACCTGACCAAGTATTACGACCTGACGTTCAATATCCTGAAAGCAACGATTCTTCCCCGTAGAGAAGGCATCATGGTTCTGGAGCTTTCCGGTTCCAAGAAAAATTTTAAAAATGGCGTCCAGTACCTCAGGAACCAGGGCGTTATTGTCAAAAACGCCTCCCAGGAAATCACGCGGGACAACACCAGGTGCATCCATTGCGGGGCATGCACCGCGGTTTGTCCCACCGGCGCCCTTTCCATTAAACGCCCGGAAATGTCGGTTGTCTTTGACCAGAAAAAATGCAGTGTGTGCGAGCTCTGTGTCCGCACCTGCCTGACCCGCGCCATGAAAATCCAGCCATCAGCTGAAGCCTTTTTTGAATGAGCACACGTACCATTGCCGTGGCCTTAAGCGGCGGTATAGACTCGCTGGTGGCCGCCCTTCGATTAAAACAATCCGGCTGTTCCCTGTTCGGCATCCACTTTCTCTCCGGTTATGAAAACCGGCCGTCCGGCGGCTCCCGCATCACTTTTGATCCGCCGGGCAAGGCCCCCGCTCAGGGGACCGGGCGCCACCCGGGCGTATCCCCCCTTGCCCCGGATCATCCCCTCACAGCCGCAAGCCGGGCCCTGGATATCGAGATCCTGACGCTTGACTGCCGGCAAGCCTTCCGGGACCGAATTGTCCGCTATTTCATTGAAGCCTACCACAGGGGAGACACCCCCAACCCCTGTGTGCGCTGCAATCAATCCATAAAGTTCGGCCTGCTGCTCGATACCGCCCGAGAGCTGGGGGCCGCGCAACTGGCCACGGGCCATTACGCCATCTGCGAGGAAACCGCCGGACACCGGTACCAGTTAAAGAGGGGGAAGGACCCCCGCAAGGATCAGTCTTATTTCCTCGCCATGCTGGATCAGGCCCAGCTGAGGCGGGCCTGTTTCCCGCTGGGGAGCCTGACAAAACGGCAGGTCCGCGCTATTGCCGACCGGAACCGGCTGGCGCCGGTCGCCGGCGGTGAAAGCCAGGATATCTGCTTTGTCAGAAATCGTCATTATGTGGACTTTCTTTCAGAACACGGCGAATTCGTGCCAAACCCGGGAAAAATCGTCGATCCCGCCGGCAACCGGATAGGCACCCATCAAGGGCTGCACCGCTACACCGTTGGTCAGCGCCGGGGCATCAACTG
>CAZNSO010000163.1:3013-4302 GCA_964575805.1 uncultured Desulfobacteraceae bacterium | reverse complement strand
TTATCAATGGCCTCGATTTTTACCGCAATGGGGTCATCGGTTCTTAATTTTTCAATTTCCTGGGGCGCGGGTGCCTTCTCGATCCTGGATTTGGGCAAAAGGCCGGTAATTCCCGGGCTCAGGTTGATAAAATAGCCGAAATCCGCCTTTTTTTCGATCCGCCCCGTAACGTTTTGCCCCTCGGTGAACTGGTTGTCAATGTTTAGCCAGGGATCGCCTTCCGTATCCTTGATGCTCAGCGACATGCGCCGGTTGGCCGGGTCGACGGATTTGACCATCACGGATACCCGGTCTCCGGGCCGGACCTCGTCTTCCGCCTTTACCACCCGCTTGACATGACTCATTTCACTGATGTGCACCAGCCCCTCGATGCCGGGTTCAACTTCCACAAACGCCCCGAAATCGGCGCATCGGGTAACCCGACCCTGGACTTTGTCGCCGGGACGGTATCGTTCCCCGGATGTTTCCCAGGGGTCCCTGCTGACCTGTTTGGCGGAGAGCGAAATTTTTGGGGCGCCGGATTTGGCGTCGGTTTTCTCGATCGAGAGGATTTTTACGGGCAGGGTCTCCCCGACCCGCACGACTTCTGCCGGCTCGGCAACCCTTGACCAGCTGAGCTCGGAAATGTGCACCATGCCCTCAACACCGGTGTGGAGCTCAACAAATGCGCCAAAGGGCATAAGCTTGGAAACGGTGCCGTCGACCGTGTCGCCCGGGTTGACTGTTTCCAGAAATTTTTCCCGCTCCTCGGCGTAGAGCCGCTCCAGGTACTGCCGCCGATTGACGACAATATTGCGCCCCCGGGATTCGATCCGTTCGATTAAAAATTCCAGGGTGGCGCCCACGTATTCCTCGGGCTTTTCCACATACTTGGCGTCGATCTGGCTGATGGGGCAGAAGGCCGTCTTGCCCATGACCTGGACGCGGAAGCCGCCCTTGCAGGTTTCCGTCACTTTGCCTTCCACCGGAATTTTACTTTTTTGCGCATCATAGAGGAGCTCGGAACCGCCTGTTGTCCCGATGGCCTTTGAGAGCTGGAGTTCGCCATCCGTCGTGGAGATCACATAGAGGTCCAGCCGGTCGCCCACCTTGTATGGAAATTCGCCGTTTGCGTCGAGCAATTCGGATTTATCAACAACGCCGTCGATCTTGCTGCCGGTGTTCAAGAAAACGTTGTCCTGGCCGATGACGATGATTTCCCCGCTGATTTTTTCCCCCACCCGGACTTCCGGGCTCATATCGTTCATGTAGGATTCAAAAAGCGTTTCAAAGTCTTCGGATTCATTTTC
>CAZNSO010000163.1:0-2913 GCA_964575805.1 uncultured Desulfobacteraceae bacterium | reverse complement strand
GGTTCATTTTCGGGTTCATTTTCCGGTTCATTGTTTTCGGGGGTTTCAAAATTGTCGTCCGTCATTTACCTGCTGCCTCCTTGAGCTTTAAAGAGCACTCGATTTTCATTCCCTTGTACCAGTATCCCGGCCGGCATGCAAGCAGTATCCGGCCCTTGTTCCTCAGGCGCAATTGCATAGCGGGGTTGCATTAATTATATTTACAGGAAAAAAAGGAATATATTTCTATTTGAGGGAGGAATTGTTTATGAAATGCGAGAGATGCGGCGCGGCGATTGATGCGAAGGATGCCATGGAGGCCCGGGGGCAGACCGTATGCGAGGACTGTTATATCGATCTGGCGGCAAAGCCAAAGACCTGTGATCCCTGGGCGGTATACAGCGCAAAGAATTTATCCCCCTCCCACTTTTCCCTGAACGAGAAACAGCTTGAAATTCTTGATTACCTGGAAAAGAATGGACCCACGCCGCCGGGGAAACTGGCCGCGGATCTGGGTTTGGGCATGGATGATTTTGAACGGGAAATGGCCCCGCTCAGACACATGGAAAAAGTCCGGGCAAAGCTTCAGGGCGGAGATAAAGTGATCTGTCTCTGGTGAGGCGGTGCCGGGGCGGATGAATAGTGGCAGAGAACCGGTCGGAATGAAAAACACGGCGGATAATGATCATTATAGACTTTGAGGCCTCCAGCCTGCGAAAAAATTCCCACCCCATCGAAGTGGCCTGGGGAGACAGCCGGGAAAACATTCGGTCTTTCCTTTTGAACCCTGATTATATGCAGGGGTGGACGGACTGGAATCCCCGGAGCTATGAATACCACGGAATAACGCAGGATGAGCTGCGCCGTTACGGGGCGGACCCCCGGCAGATCGCCCGTAAAATGGTGCAGGAATTGGCGGATGAGACGGTGTATTCCGATGAGCCCCACTATGACATCAGGTGGAAAAACCGCTTGCTCGCGGATTCCGGATACGACCCCTCGCTGGTGCGGATCGGTGATTTAAACAACTATTTATCCCGCTTGATCCGGGAGGCCGCCACTGACAAAACCTTCAATGATTTTGTCTGCGGGTTTGAATGCAGCGAAACCAGCCGGCATCGGGCGGCGGGGGACGTCTACTGGCTGCTGGAATTTGTTGCCCATATCCGTCAAAGCCTTGGTTCGCATCCGTCTTGCGGGGATATGGAATTCTGAGCCGGAAAAGGCGTGAGCACGGTGGGGGATCTCTTTCGCAAGGGCAGCAGGAGATATAAAGCAGAGAGAGGGGGGGATGCCCGGGGCGGGTCTCACGCGTTGTTTGGGTGTCTTTTGCCGTAGGGTTCAAAAATAGAGAAAAGCGCGAACCATTCAATGTCGTTTGCGAACTCGATGCCCAGCCCGGAGTCTTCATGGCGGCAGACCCTGCCCTGGGTCTCCATTGTCAGTCGGCTGTTGGCCGCGTTCAGGATGACTTCCACCCGGCAGGGGGCGTGAAGATCGATGGCTTCCCCGGTTTCCACGAAAATGCCGTTCATGCTGATATTTTTCAGATAGGCTTCGAGCACGGTGTCCCGGTCGTCAAACCGGAGGAAAACCTGGGTTTCAAATTGAATGCGCATGCGCCTGCGTTTGTCTTCAGTCACTTCCATTTTGTCTTCAGTCGGTTCCATGGCGTCAGGCTCCGGCCAATGAGCGGCCAATGTGCATTGATTGAATTCATGCCTCCCTGATTCACTCATTTTCATAACATACATGGGCTTTTTGTCAATCAAGAATACCTGTCGAATGCCAAGTGCCATGCTTGCAGCGCCGCCTTCATGCGGCTGGTATCATAGCCTGGTGCTTGACGGTAATTGCCTGAAAAGGTAAGTTTCCGCGGCGGATCAAGCTCGCAGGGCTGAGTAAGGCTCTCGTAACTCCCGTAGGGCGGACCAAGCGCAGCGTGTCCGCCTTCAAAATTGCGTGTACACCTTGGTTTGATGGTTACTTGGTTTTGCAAATATTAGTATTTATGATGCCGGTCCTTATTTTTATTGCCGCTTATTTCACGCATTCCTCCTTGCGCAAGGGCCCGTGGCGGTGTATCCGGGACAAAAGGGTCAGGCTGGGCATCCCCCTTATGGCGGGCGTCCTCTTTTTCATATCGCCGGTCATTTCATATACGGAGTATTTTTACCGACACCCTGACACCAGTTTGAACTTTTTAAAATACTGATCGGAGGTTTATCTGCCCCTGGCCCGGGAGTCGTATTATCTCTCTGCCCATTGCCTGGCCGCCCCTGGCAAAAGTCCTGCTGGTTTTCAGCCTGGGGCTTGCCAGTTCCCTGGCCATCGCCTTAGGCCTTTCCCTGCCCGCTTACCTGAAACGTTCCACCGGAAAAAGTCTTTTCAAACCCTCCATAGGGGCTGGTGACACATAAATCAGCGCTCCATCACGCCAAAAAGGGAACCCACAGTGCCCCGGCCCGGCCGTTGAAACACCTGTCGCGCCGGTTTCCCTGCTCCTTTTTCGATTGCCTGATACCCCGGAAGGTTCCTTGGTTGCGGTTTTCCGCAAGCGCCCACTGTTTACATCAAGGGCCGCTTGGTCCTGAGCCGGTATCAACCAAAGGGGTGCGGACGGGGAGCTTTCAGGCTGAAATATTCTACTGTTTCATTATCTTAGTAAGGTGAATCGCCCTTATAGGTTGTGCCGGGGATGCTCCAGCAGCTCAAAAAAATTCGGTTTTCCTAAAAAAAATTTTTTAATTTTTTTAAATCTTGATAGAGCTGAGCTTGTTAAAATTTTACATAAAATCGGGATGATAAGTTCGTTTATAAGAAATAAGCGCAAAGTTAATATCTGTAGTCCTACAATAAAGTCATAGCTACACTGATAGACAAAGCCTTTTTTATTTTGTATGTTCAGCTCAATTTTGCCGGCCGGCAGATATT
>CAZNSO010000162.1:0-4313 GCA_964575805.1 uncultured Desulfobacteraceae bacterium | reverse complement strand
GAAGTCGGTTTGGGATGGCGCCGTAAAAAGCCCAAGATCAAGGCTTGCGCAATTTCGAAGAATGCAGCGTACTCGGCTGTACGTGAAGTTCTGAGAAATTGCGCGTAACGCAGCTATTGGGCTTTTTACGGCGCCATCATTCATAAATGTCCAGCGCGGAAGGCACACAGGTTTCGGCTATTTTTTTTGAAATGGCGTAATAATCATGAATCAGCCCCGGTTTTATCTGCTGCTTGATCCGGAAATTTTTCCCCATCAAGCGGAACCCCCGGACGATGTTGAACTCCAGGTCTTCCAGCGTTTCCGTCTCGATATCCTGGGTGTCCGCCCCCAGCCGGAGAGCCTTTTGATTGAGCAGTTCGGCGGCCATACGGTGTGCGTCCTGGCGCGTGAAGTCAAGATTCACCGTCTGGGAAAAGGACTCTTCCGGGGCCGTGGCCATGGCTTTCTGGGTGTCGGCAAACAGGGTGACTTCACAGGTGGTTCGGGACAGGGCGGTGCCAATCGCATTGGCGACCTGGCATTGCGGTATGGTTTCGACCGAATAGCCGCTGATATTTTGGAAATGCTCGGCAAAATAGGGGGCCGGGCCGCCTAAAACAAGGATATGGTCGGGTTTCACCTGGTGGCCCTGAAGGGCTTCCTTGACGGTATAGACGGGTTTGCTGTTGATGTCTGCAATCATCCGTCCGGAACCGGCAAGGATTTCCCGGCAGGTTTTATCAAAAATTTCATAAGCGGCTTCTTCAAGGGAAAGGCCAAGCTGCCGGGCTATGGGTTCGATGCCCTTTGCCGCGAGATTTCGATCGCCGCCCTCGGATCGATCCAGAACAAAAAGGGCGTCCGTGGGGGTCGGGGAAGGGCCGCCGTACCCCATTGCGGGCCCGGCGCGGTCCGGTCCGATGGTCAGCCGGCCGTTGACCACACGCACGCAGGAGTCCCCGCCGATACCAATGGATTTGGTTTTCAGCGCCCGGATCAGAGTCTTATAGCCGCTGATATCCACACCGTTGGGAGCGAGCAGGGGCACCCGGTTGATCAGCACCGCCATATCGGTTGAGGTTCCCCCGATATCCAGAACGAGCGTTTCCACGTTATCCTGGGCAAAGGCCACCGATCCCATGATGCTCGCCGCCGGACCGGACAGGATGGATTGGCCGGGAAAATCAATGGAGGTGTCCAGTCCCATGGTGCCGCCGTCCGCCTTCAGGATATGGATGGGGACGGCAATGCCTTTTTGCTTGAGGGATTTTTTTACGGCTTCGAAAAAATTGCGGTGAACCGGGTAGACCGAGGCATTTAAAAAAGTGGTGTTGATTCGCCGTGGAAAACCGAAGTTGCCGGAGATCAAGTGGCCCAGAAAGACTTTGTCGAAGCGCCCCCGGATGATTGCTTCAATCTGGCGCTCGTGATCGGGGTTTCTGACGGAGAATTTTCCCACAATTCCCACATGCCGGATGCCGTTATCCACGAGTTTATCCGCTGCGGCGGCAATTTTGTCGGGGTCGATGGGCTCCAGCTCCCGGCCGCTGTGGTCCATTGCACCGGGGACGACAAAATAATTGGCATCGGTGCGGAAGGCTTCCGGGTCGATGCCCGGGCCGCTGGTGACGAGCATGCCCGCCGGCGTCAGTTTTTCCTGGACAATAGCGTTGGTGGTCAGTGTGGTGCTGAGGACCGCGTGAGTGATTTGACCGGGCGGGACGTTTTCCGTGATTTTCTCCAGGCCGGTGAGGACCGTCTGGAACAGTGCAGAAGTGTCGGTGGAGACCTTGACCTGTTTTTCCAGGCCTTCTTTCCCGATGAGAACGACGTCCGTGTGGGTGCCGCCAACATCCAGCCCAATAATCATAGGCTTTCCTTTCCCGCTTGTCTTTGGTGGCCCCGGCAGTGGATCCATGCAAGCTGTTGGGAGCCTTTTTTTTCTTTATCCAAAAAGCCTGATAATGTCAACAGCATCACGTTTTCGCAAGTTTTTATTTGATTTGGGTTTGATTTTTGGGTCAAATCATGTGAGGGATAGAGGCATTCAAATAAGGTCTGCCGAGTTTCCGGGACTGCCACTTGTCGATTAAAAAAATTGCAACCGTCGGGATTTCCGGTTCAGGTGAAAGCATACCCATTGACGATGACAACAGATGCATATTTTATGGAGCAGGCCCTTGAGCAGGCACGTCAGGCCGCTGCGCAGGGAGAGTTTCCGGTCGGATGTGTGATCGCCGACGAGCGTGCCGTTCTTGCCTCCGGCGGGCGGCGAGGCAGTAAAGGAGTCCGCCCGAACGAGTTGGATCATGCTGAAATGGTCGCATTGAGGCGGTTTTGGGAACACAGGCCGCGGGCGGATGCCGAGAGCCTGACGATCTATTCCACCATGGAGCCCTGTCTGATGTGTTTTGGCGCTATTGTTTTGAATCGTATTCCGCGAATCGTCTATGCCTATGAAGATGTCATGGGCGGCGGCACCGGCTGCCGCCTTTCGGGTATGCCGGAACTGTATGCCGGTTCGGGTATCCGCGTGGTTGCCGGTGTGCGGCGAAAGCAAAGCCTGGCCCTTTTTAAGGCCTATTTTGCGGACCCCGGGCAAAGTTATTGGAAAGGCAGCCTGTTGGCCGAATATACGCTCTCCCAGGATTAGCCGATGCCTGATAATCTCAGAGAACCCCCGGACCCGGAGGCCCTGCCGGCTTCCCTGCAATCCCAAATGGAAGAGGCCTGGGAGAAATTCGATGAAGCCTGCGATAATGCCGGCCTGCCGGTACCGGAGGCGCCGGAAATGGTGCAGGCCCTGAAACTGGCTTTTGTATTCAGCGAATTTGTGGCCAGGCAGGCGCTTCGCGAACCGGCCGGCGTTTGTGAATTGATTGCGGGCGGGGATATGGGCCGTACGGCCAGCTCCGAGGTTTACGCATCCAAAATTGATCGGTTATGCCAATCGGTGGAGACCGAAGCGGCTTTAAGCAGTGAGCTGCGGCGTTTCCGCAACCGAGAAATGCTGCGCATCGCCGTGCGGGACCTGGCGGGCTGGGCAAGTCTTTTTGATACCATGGCGGATTTGTCCAATCTGGCCGGAGCCTGTATCGACGAAGCGCTGGAGCGGCTTTTCCGGTGGATGGAAACTCCATTCGGGCTACCCGTTGATGGCGGCGGGGCTCACCAGCGGCCGGTGGTTTTGGGTGTAGGGAAACTCGGCGGCTGGGAGTTGAACTTTTCCTCTGATGTGGACCTGTTGTTTGCGTTTCCGCAAGCCGGTCAAACCCGGGGAGGGGAGCGCTCCATCTCCAATGAAGAATTTTTTTCCAAGCTTTTCCAGCGCCTGATCAACGTGTTGAGTAAAAATACGCCGGATGGATTCGTGTTCCGGGTGGATACCCGGCTGCGGCCGTATGGGGATGCCGGCCCGATTGCCATGAACTTTGACGCCCTGGAAACCTATTACCAGGAACAGGGGCGGGAGTGGGAGCGGTATGCATTGATCAAGGCGCGGCCGGTGGCCGGAGACAGGGAGGCCGGGGATCGGCTCATGGAACGGCTGCGCCCGTTTATTTACCGGCGGTACCTGGATTTCGGCACTTTTGAGGATCTGCGCGAGATGAAACGCAAAATTGTCCGGGAAGTCCGGCGAAAAGGGCTTTTGGGCAATATTAAACTGGGCGCCGGAGGTATTCGGGAGATTGAATTTTTCGGGCAGGTGTTCCAGTTGATCCGGGGCGGGGTTAACCCGGATTACCAGAGCCGTCGCCTGATGACCACCCTGAAGCTTCTGTTTTCCGAGAATTGTATCCCCGGCGAAGTCTACAATGAGCTGCGGCAGGCTTACGTGTTTTTGCGAGACACCGAGCATCGCCTGCAGATGTTTGATGACCGGCAGACTCACAGCCTGCCGAAGGAGAAAGGGGCGCAGACCCGACTGGCCCTTTCCATGGGGTTTGCCGACTGGGAAGGGTTCAACAAGGCGCTTTGCGCCCACATGGACCGGGTGCACCGGCATTTCAACGAGTTGCTGGCCGAGCCGGCCGGAAGTTCTGAACAGGGTGCCGAGACGGAGCAGCTGCTGGAGGAATTGTGGCATTACCTTGACGACGCGGAAAAGGCGCGGGAAATCCTTTCTGAAATGGGTTTCCGGGACCCTGGCCCCATTCTTGACGCACTGCACCGGTTTCAGGCGGTCTCTGAGGGGAGTGATCTCAGCCGCCAGGGAAGAGACCGGATTTATCGGCTTTTGCCCCGGATCCTCCAGAAGGCGTCCGAGAGCCCTTCACCGGAAGTGGTGCTCCAGCGGGTTTTGGAACTGATTCACGCCATTCGCCGCCGCT
>CAZNSO010000161.1:0-4327 GCA_964575805.1 uncultured Desulfobacteraceae bacterium | reverse complement strand
GCCGCTGCTTTCTGCGACCGGCTACCAGACCTCGGGGTACCCGGTATCCACAAACGCCTGCTCCATCCTGAACTTGTGCTCTCTTTCCATTGCCGCCAGGCTCCTGAAAACCCGCTCCTGCTCCGGATCCGTGCACCCGTCTGCAAGGACGGTGTACTGATTCATGGCCTCTTCCTCCTTTTTCATGGCCATGGCAAAGGCGTCCGCGGGCTTCATCTGCTCGGAAACCTCGGGACTGCCCACGGTTTCCGCGACCCTGTAGTTCCGGCTCTCATCAAACGGCAGGCTTTCCGGCATCGCCTCAAGAAACCCGGCAAGAATATTCTCGTGTTTTTTTTCCTCTGACGCAAATTCGGTGAACAACTCCCCTAAAAAACTGTCCTGCATCCGGCCGGCAGCATCCCGGTAAAACTGCTGGGCGTCGATTTCCCTTTCAATGGCATCTTCCAGGATCTCCCTGTACTGCTCGTGATTCATCGCTGGCCTCCTGTTCGGATTCGCTCGGATCATGCGGTTTCTAATCTGGATATAGGCACGCCTGCGGCACGTGTCAAATCAATCGGTCCTGGCAAAGCAACTCCCCCCCATATTTTACTTGAAATTCTGTTCATTCTCGGGAAAAAGGGTTGCCTTTTTTTGCTGCAAATGCCGCATTGGTGCCTTTCCAGCCCCCACCTTCGAAAAAAGCGGTCCTGCCATGCAAAACAGACCATGGCAGCGTCATGATGACTTCCAGGTTCCCGAAACAATGACGTGATTGACAGTGTGGATCGTCCGGATTCAGGTTCGCGTCAAGCCGCCCGAAAATTTGGGCTGAATGCTTTGCTTTTTTTTTTCAAGGGATTATTCATTAATCTATATGGGAATAAAAAGGTTAATAAATTCAGGAAGAAGTTCGTCAGGAGTTTTTATGATCGGCGGCGTATCTCGGATACTGCTCTATATGGGTATGATCATTGTCCCGGTAGGGATCGTCACAATTGCAGGCGGGGTAACCGAAGGGGTGGTTTATGAACTGGGCAGAAATACGGCGCTTGCGGCGTTTATGCTGATTTTCGGCCAGGTGCTGCTGGCCGCCCGAATCAAATGGATCGAGCGGCCGTTCGGCCTGGATATGCTGCTCCGGTTCCATAAATACATGGGGATGGCGGCCGTTGCCTTGCTGGTCCTGCATCCGCTGCTTCTGGCCGCCGGTTCGGGCCGCCTGGATCTATTGATTTCGCTGGATCAACCCTGGTTCATCTGGATGGGTAAAGCCGGTCTGGTCCTGCTTTTGGTCAACATCGGCATCAGCCTCTATGCATACCGGTTAAAGCTGCAGTTCGAAACCTGGCGCTTGATCCATGATATCCTGGCGCCGGTGCTTATCGTCATGGCGTTCACCCATTCCCTGGTGGCCGGGGAAGATCTGCAGCATCCAGTGATGCGCGGCCTTTGGATCGGTTTATTGATCATTGCCGCCGGGGTGTTTGTCTGGCATCGCATCATCCGCCCGCATCTGCTCAAAAAGCGTCCATGGCAGGTGGTTGACGTGCAGCCGGAGGCCCCCGATGTCTGGACGGTGAAGCTCTCGCCGCCGGCAGGCCAACGCGTCTACGATTACCTGCCCGGCCAGTTCCAGTTTATTACGTTTTACCGGGGCCGCGGTCTTCCGGTGGAAGAACACCATTGGACCATTTCCTCGAGCCCTGCGGAAAAAAACGATATTTCCTCCACGATCAAGGCCCTGGGCGATTTTACCGCCACCATAAAGGATACCCGGCCCGGCGACAAGGCCGCGGTCCATGGGCCGTTCGGCCGCTTCTCCCACGTGCTGCATCCCGGGGAAACCGATCTGGTGTTCGTGGCCGGCGGCATCGGGATAACGCCGCTGATGAGCATGCTCCGGTACATGCGCGACACAAAAGACAAACGCCCGGTGCTTCTGCTATACGGCAACCCGAATACCGGGCAGATCGCGTTCCGCCATGAACTCGATGAAATCGAGGCCGGGGGATTGCCCCGGCTCAAAGTGGTGCATGTACTGTCCGACCCGGAAGAGGGTTGGCGGGGGGAGCAGGGCCTTATTGACGCTGAAAAAATCACCCGCACCTGCGGCCCGGATCTTTCCGGCAAAACCTTCTACGTCTGCGGCCCCCCGCCGCTGGTCACCGGCGTGGTCAATGCGCTGTATAACATGGGGGTTTCGCATCGGCAGATCCGGGTCGAGATTTTTTCATTTCTGGATTAATCAGGTTTGAAGGAGAAGAGAACATGCGAAAAGTTCAGCTTAAACAGGCCACACTCAGCACCCTCGGGATTATTGCCGTATCAATCATTGTTCTGGCCGGCCTTCGGTCCTGGGTGACAGCGGAGATGCCATCGGATCAGGGCGCAAAGCTTTTTCAGTCAAAAGGCTGTGTCGGCTGCCATTTCACCGACAGCCAAGAGGCCAAGTTCGGTCCCGGCTTAAAAGGGCTGTTTGAACGGGAAAACCTGCCGGAGAGCGGCCGGCCGGCAACCGCAGAGAATGTGCGCAGCCAATTCATCGACCCCTACCAGGAGATGCCCTCATTCGAGGAGAAACTCACCGAAGAGCAGATTGACGCGCTTATCGCCTATCTGAAGACCCTATAAATCATAAGCGGTTTCTGCTGCAGAAGGAGCAATTTCCGGATTACGGCGACAATTCGCCTTTTCCATATGAAAACGCGTTTTTTGTCCAGGGTCTTCCGCCAGGCGATGCTGCTGACAATGGCAGCCAATAAAATCATCCGGAATCAGACTAAAAAAATTTTTCAGCGGCCGGGAAAAAGTGGCTGGCCGGCAGGCATATGGGAAGTTTCCGAGAAACGATCGCCTGGCGTGGGCCGCCTTGGGCATCGAACGCGGCCGGATCAAACCGCCGCAGTCATTTCAATGGATGTTTATTACGGGAGTTTGATTCAATGACACAATTAAAAGAGGTGACCACGGACGAATTGTTTAAACGCGGCCAAAACGGCGCGAAAATTATCGATGTCCGGCCGGTGGAAGCTTATAATGGCTGGCAACTGGCGGGTGAATCCAGGGGCGGGCATGTCCGCGGCGCCAAATCCCTGCCGGCCAAATGGGCAGATTATATGGACTGGATTGAGATCGTCCGGCAGAAGGAGATACAACCTGATGATGACCTGATCGTTTACGGCTATTCCTTAGAGGAAAGCCGGCCGGTGGCCGAACTGTTCGTCAGGGCGGGGTATGCGAATGTTTCCCTTTATCCGCATTTCCTTGACCAATGGGCGGGAAACATTGAGCGGCCCATGGATAAACTGGCCAACTACAGGCACCTCGTCTCCGCCGAGTGGGTCAACGATTTGATTTCAGGCAGGACGCCGGCGGAATACAACAACGACAACCATGTGCTCATTCACTCCCATTACCGCAACCGCGATGCCTATTTAAAGGGCCATATTCCCGGGGCCGTTGACATGGACACCCGGGCACTGGAGGATACGGACACGTGGAACCGCCGGAGTCCGGATGCACTAAAAAAGGCATTTGAAGAACACGGCATTACCGCGGATACCACCGCGGTGGTATACGGCAGGTTCATGCACCCGGATAACGCCGATCCATTTCCGGGCAGCGCGGCCGGCCATCTCGGGGCCATACGCACCGCATTTCTCATGATCTATGCCGGGGTGAAGGATGTCCGCATCTTAAACGGCGGATTTCAGTCCTGGCAGGATGCCGGCTTCCCGATCAGTACAGCGGATGAACCCAAACAGCCGGTTTCGGACTTTGGCGCCGATATTCCGGCCAATCCGCAGTATGCCGTGGATACGCCCCGGGCCAAAAAAATGCTTGCCGCCCCGGATGCCGAGCTGGTCTGTGTACGCAGCTATCCCGAATATCTCGGCGAAGTCAGCGGCTACAACTATATTGCCGCCAGGGGCCGGATTCCCGGGGCGGTTTTTGCCGACTGCGGAAGCGATGCCTATCACATGGAGAATTACCGGAATCTGGACCATACCACGCGGGAGTTCCATGAAATCGAAGCCATCTGGAAAGCCGCCGGCATCGCGCCGGACAAACACCTGGCCTTTTACTGCGGCACCGGCTGGCGGGGCAGCGAAGCCTGGCTGAATGCCTGGCTAATGGGCTGGCCGCATGTGTCGGTTTATGACGGCGGGTGGTTCGAGTGGAGCAGTGACCCGGATAATCCCCGGGAGACGGGGGTGCCATATGATTGAGGGCTTCGCAAAAAGTCCAATGTCTTTTCTGGAGTAAGATTAAGAGTAAGAGTAAGAGTAAGAGTAAGATGGGCACAAGTTACTTTCTGGAAGAATACCGCATCGGCGGCATA
>CAZNSO010000160.1:0-4383 GCA_964575805.1 uncultured Desulfobacteraceae bacterium | reverse complement strand
CCCCCCAATGGATTGGGATATTGATTCCCTCTATCTTTACAAGCAATTTAATTGAAATTAACAATTTGACACATAGAAATTTTTAATCATAGATATATCCCAAAACTCGGGGCGGCCGGGAAAGGGCCGGACAGGAAGCGCATGAATGAAATGGGGGGCAGAAAGGGGGATTTGAATGAAAAATGTTTTTGCCACAAGATGGGGGATTATCGCCGTGGGCGCGGTGATCGGAATCGGGGCGGCCCTGCTCCAGTACCTGGGAAATCCAGGCAATATGGGCATTTGCGTGGCTTGTTTTGAGCGCGACATTGCCGGGGCCGTGGGGCTTCACCGGGCTGGCGTGGTGCAATATATGCGGCCTGAAATAATCGGTTTTGTGCTGGGGGCCCTGGCTGCGGCCCTGGCTTTCAAGGAATTCCGGCCGCGGGGCGGCTCGGCCCCCATTGTCCGGTTTTTCCTGGGCGTTTTTGCCATGATCGGGGCCTTGGTGTTTTTAGGCTGCCCCTGGCGGGCCATGCTGCGGCTGGCCGGCGGCGACGGAAATGCCGTTTTGGGAATCCTCGGACTGGTGATCGGCATATGGATCGGCACCTGGTTTTTGAAAAATGGCTACAGCCTGACCCGAACCCAGAAGTTTCCCCAGGCCGCCGGTTTTGTGATGCCGGCCCTGTTTCTGGGGTTTTTTATTCTCATGCTGTTCAATCCCCCGGTGGATGGGGCGGGCAAAAGCGGGATGCTGTTCTACAGCCTGAAGGGGCCCGGGGCCGCCCATGCCCCTGTTTGGATTTCACTGATCGCCGGCCTGCTTATCGGTGGGCTTGCCCAGCGAAGCCGCTTTTGCACCATGGGGGCTTTTCGGGATCTGATTCTGTTCCGGCAGATGCATCTTTTTCTCGGGGTGGCGGCCCTTGTGATCGCCGCCTGGATTGCCAACATGGTGCTGGGCCAGTTTAATGCCGGATTTGAGAACCAGCCCGTGGCCCACACCCTTCATATCTGGAACGCCATGGGCATGGTGCTTGCCGGCCTGGCCTTTGCCCTCGCAGGGGGCTGCCCGGGCCGCCAGCTGTTTCTCTCCGGCGAAGGCGACGGGGACGCGGCCGTCTTTGTGCTGGGCATGATCGTTGGCGCGGCCTTTTCCCACAATTTCGGCCTGGCCAGCTCACCGGCCGGCGTGGGGCCCAACGGCATTGCCGCGGTTGTCCTGGGCCTGGTGGTTTGCCTGTTAATTGGATTTACCATGAAACAACCGCAGACAGGAGGGGCAAGATGAGTCATATTGTTGACGCCCGGGGGCTTTCATGCCCGCAGCCGGTATTGATGACCATGGATGCCATCAAAAAAGCAGCCTCGGACATGGTGGTTTTGGTGGATACAGAGGCGTCCAGGGAAAATGTCAGCCGGGCCGTGGAAAACCAGGGCTGGAAAGTAGCGCGTATTACCAGCGAAGGGGAAACCTTCCGCCTGGAAATCCGAAAAGGCGCAAAATAAGGAATCCATAGTGGGACTTTTGTCCTTTTTCCGCAAAGACAAAACGCAGCGCCCTCTCCCGCCGAGGGACAGGGGGCTCCTGGTGTTTGAAAACACCAGCGAGGTGATCCGTTCCGAAAATATCCTGCAGAAAGGGGGATGGCCGATACGGGTTATGGGACCGCCCCCGGAAATCCGCAGCGGCTGCGACCTTGTCATTGAATTCCCCCTGATCTCAGGGCTTGAGATCGTCCGGGCCCTTGGCGCGCAGAATGTTGCGCCCCTTAAGGTGGTGCCGGTATCCGATGGCCTGCTCGAACCGGTCAGCATCTTTTTTTCCCGGGATTACGGCGATTTTTTGATGATCCAGGCGGCCAATATGAAAATCACCGTGGATAAGCGGGATCTGACAGTGGTCAATATTTCCGGCGGCGGATGCCCGGACGTGCCGTATCTCGCCGCGCAAATGGTGGGCCGCCGCCTGGATGAGGTCCCCGAGCCCCGCGGCATCGGCCACACCCTCTGCGGATATGCCCTTCAACTGGCCTTTGAGGAGATCACCCGCAAATGTTTGCCGTAGTGGGAACCGTACCCGATGAAGCCGTTCCCCTGGTCTGCGGTCAGGCCCGGGTCTCGGGGAAAAACCTGATCATTGGAAGCCATTGCGTCCCGGTCAACCGCGGAACCCCGGCGCTGCTGGCAGCAGCGGCAAAGGTCTGTGAATTTTTTAAAAAAGAACCGCCCGAAGCCATCCTTGCCGGTGATATCGGCAGGGGCGGCGGCAGCCGGCAGGTCTATGCCCACCTGGAGCAAACACTTTGCAAAATGCCATTGGCCAGCCTGACCTTCCATTATATCCAGCCGGATGTGGACTGGCACAACCGGGTGTTGTTTGCCCTTGACGAAATGCCCGAAAAACCTTTTCTGATCGCGGACGCCGGGTTTATGTACGCGGCCAAGATGAGCGGACAGGCGGCCGCCTATGATGTGTTTACCCCGGATTTGGGGGAACTGGCCTTTCTGGCGGATCCGGACGCCCCCCACCCTTTTTACACCCGGGGATTTATTTTTCACGAGCCGGAAAAGGCACGGGAACTGATTGCTTCGGCCTATGCCCATCAAAATGCGGCTGCCTGGCTTCTGGTCAAAGGCCAACAGGACCTGGTGGCAAACGCCAGGGGCATATCAGAGACGGTCAGTCATCCCATGGTCCCGGCCATGGAAGCCATCGGCGGCACGGGCGACATTATCACCGGGCTGGCGGCCGCATTTGCCGGCCTGGGAAAAGACCTGCTGACAGTCTGCATTCAGGCCGCTTCGGTCAGCCGCCTTGCGGGGGCGCTGGCTGCGCCGAACCCGGGCACCCAGGTCATTGAAATAATCGAACACATACCCGCTGCCCTGGAACAGGTTTTTGAATAAAAATGATTTCTCCGGACAATCCCTGTACCATCAACCCCCATATGAGCGTTCTCGACGTGGTCAGCCGCTACCGCCAGACAGAGGCCGTGTTTAAACGCTACGATGCCGCGGCCGGAGCGTGCATCTGCTGCAACGCCCTTTTTGAGACCCTGGCGGAAGTGGCGGACAAATACCGGATAAACCTTGAAGCCCTGATAAGGGATCTGGAACAAGTTATCCACCAATCCGTTCAAAAGTAGGCATACATCAAAATTACCCGCATGAGCGGGTCGGATGCCTGCATTTGCTTTCACGCCTCCATCCAGTCTGCCAACCAGCCTTTTTGCCGTTACCCCTGCCTGCCAAAACGGCTAAGCATCAAGACAGAACATACGCAAAACCGGGTGCCGAAAAAACGAGCGCGTAATCGCCGACAGCTTTTAAAGCGGCCAATTATCATGGATTTAAGAGGAAAAGGCGGACACGCTGCGCTTGGTCCGCCCTACGAGAGCTACTAGTTGAGCCCGCCCCGCGAGATTGAACATGTGTCTGCAGAATGCTGCAAACCATAGGATTCTCCGAGGGAATGGTTCTTTTTCATTCCGCAAGGGAAATAACCGCCGGAACCAGCCAGAAAACCCCCTCCCTTTGAAATTATTTTTTGCAGAGCTTGCCACTCATGCCTATGATCTGCTTGTAGCTAACTTAATGGTCCAATCCTGACGGACAGCTTCATCATTTGCCGGTGAGTATGCCCCGGCCATGAATAGCGGTAGGAGTGGCGGGTACATTGATTGCCCTCATTTTTTATTGGGAGGAGCAATCAAATGGACAGCCAGCATCTTTTAAAAACCCCAAGCACTAAAGGAGGACAATAATGGGCCTTCAGGAAAAACTCGACGCGAAAAAAGAGGAACTCGGGGCTGCGGTTCCAAAAGAAGCGCTTGAAGTCATGCACCAGGCGACCGTCAACCTGGAAAATTCAGGCATCATGAACCAGGTGAAAACCGTGGGGGACACGGCGCCGGACTTTACATTGAATGATTACACGGGCCGCTCCGTCAGCCTTTCGGCGAAACTGGCCGAGGGGCCGGTGATACTCGGCTTTTACCGGGGCGGCTGGTGACCGTTCTGCAATCTGGAGCTGGAAGCTCTGGAAGCCGCACACGGACAGATCAAGGAAATGGGCGCCTCCCTGATCCTGCTTTCCCCGCAAAGTGCCGACGCCTCCCGAAAATTTGCCGAATCAAAGGGGCTGAGCCTTGAGCTGCTGGTGGACACCGGCAATCAAGTGGCCAGGCAATACGGATTGGTCTACACGGTGCCGGATGACCTGAAGAAAGTCTACCAGCAGCTTGGCATTGATGTATCAAAAAACAATGACGACGGCTCGTGGGATCTGCCCATGCCGGCGCGCTACATTATCGATACGGATAAGACAATACGCTATGCCGAAGTGAGCCCGGACTACATGGTCCGCCCGGACCCCTCCCATACAATCGAGGCCTTGCG
>CAZNSO010000159.1:0-4467 GCA_964575805.1 uncultured Desulfobacteraceae bacterium | reverse complement strand
GTCGAAATAAAAACCCCGGGAAGCAGGGCGCTCCCCGGGGTTTTTAGGTTTATCGGCGTCCGGTAAAATTCGCTTTCCGGGTTTTCAGGTCCGTGCTTTCTGTATATCCGGGTCGCCGTTCCGGATATACACCGGATCCCATGAAGGCGCTGGTGCTCAAATCAGGCAAGGTCAAAGCGGTCAAGGTTCATTACCTTGTCCCACGCTGCTATAAAGTCCTGCACGAATTTTTCCTGGGCGTCCTCGCATGCGTAGACTTCCGCCACGGCGCGGAGCTGGGAGTTGGAGCCAAAGATGAGGTCGACACGGGTGCCGGTCCACTTGATTTCGCCGCTTTTGCAATCCCGGCCTTCAAACAGCTCCTCGTCTTCTGAGGTGGGCTTCCACTCCGTGCGCATGTCAAGCAGGTTGACGAAAAAATCATTGGTGAGCGTCTCCGGCCGGCTGGTGAAAACACCGTGGCTGGATTGCCCGTAGTTGGCATTCAAGGCACGCATGCCACCGACCAGAACCGTCATCTCAGGGGCGGTCAGCGTCAGCAGCTGTGCCCGGTCAAGCAGCAGCTCCTCCCCCGATACGGCAAACCTGGCTCTCTGGTAATTGCGGAACCCGTCGGCCGAAGGCTCGAGCACGGCAAAAGAGTCCACGTCCGTTTGCTCCTGGGAAGCGTCCGTGCGGCCCGGGGTGAACGGAACAGTCACATCGTGACCCGCATTTTTCGCCGCTTGTTCGACACCGGCGCATCCGCCCAGGACGATCAGGTCCGCGAGCGACACCTTCTTTCCGCCGGACTGCGCGTCGTTGAAATCCTTTTGAATCCCCTCAAGGGTCTGAAGCACCTTTTTCAGCTCTGCCGGCTCGTTGACGGCCCAGTCCTTCTGCGGTGCCAGGCGGATACGGGCCCCGTTTGCCCCGCCGCGCATGTCAGAGCCGCGAAACGTTGACGCCGAGGCCCACGCAGTGTATACCAGCCGCGGGATCGACAGGCCCGTGTCAAGGATCCTGCCCTTGAGTTCCGCGATGTCCTGCGCGTTGACCAGTTCATGATCCACGGCCGGCACCGGGTCCTGCCAGATCAGTTCTTCTGCCGGAACTTCCGGGCCGAGGTAGCGGGAACGGGGCCCCATGTCGCGGTGGGTCAGTTTGAACCACGCCCGGGCGAAGGCATCCGCGAATTCCTCGGGGTTCTCCAGGTAGCGCCGGGCGATGGGCTCGTAGATCGGATCAAACTTCAGCGAGAGGTCCGCCGTGGTCATCATCGGCCGGTTTTTCTTCGACGGATCATGCGCATCAGCCACCATGTCTTCTTCCTCGACGTCCTTGGCCAGCCACTGATTGGCTCCGGCCGGGCTCTTGACCAGCTCCCACTCATATTTAAACAGCACCTTCAAATAGCCCATGTCCCACTGGGTGGGGTTCGGTTTCCAGGCACCCTCGATGCCGCTGCCGATGGTATCGGGGCCTTTGCCGCTGCCAAAGCTGCTCTTCCATCCGAGGCCTTGCTCCTCGATGGGCGCGGCTTCGGGCTCAGGCCCCACATGTGCGGGATCGCCCGCACCGTGGCACTTGCCGAAAGTGTGCCCGCCGGCGACAAGTGCGACGGTCTCTTCATCGTTCATTGCCATGCGCGCGAAGGTCTCGCGCACGTCGTGGCCTGAGGCGACCGGGTCCGGGTTGCCGTCCGGGCCTTCGGGGTTCACGTAGATCAGGCCCATTTGAACGGCCGCCAGGGGGTTCTCCAGGTCCCGCTCACCGCTGTAACGGCTCTTGGGCTTATCGCTCGTAGCCAGCCATTCCTCTTCGGCACCCCAGTAGATGTCTTCCTCCGGCTCCCAGATGTCCTCACGTCCACCGGCAAAGCCGAAGGTCTGAAACCCCATGGACTCAAGTGCGCAGTTGCCGGCAAGGACCATGAGATCTGCCCAGGAGATTTTTTTGCCGTATTTCTGCTTGACCGGCCAGAGCAAACGGCGCGCCTTGTCGAGATTCACGTTGTCGGGCCAGCTGTTTAAGGGCGCAAAACGCTGATTCCCGGTTCCCCCGCCGCCGCGGCCGTCCCCCATGCGGTAGGTGCCTGCGCTGTGCCAGGCCATCCGGATGAGAAGCCCCCCGTAATGGCCCCAATCCGCCGGCCACCAGTCCTGTGAATTGGTCATCAGGGCATAGAGGTCTTTTTTTAATGCCTGAAAGTCGAGTTTTTTGAATTCTTCAGCGTAATTGAAATCCTTGCCCATGGGATTGCTCTTGGCCGTATGCTGGTGAAGCATCCTGAGGTTCAACTGGTTCGGCCACCAGTCCCGGTTCGACATGCCGCCCCTGGCAGTGGAGCCCATAAGCGGTTGATTTTCACCCTGGTTCATAAGTTTTCTCCTTTGTTTGCGTTGAATTGTCTCCATAATATAACGAATAAAGCAATATAATGAATATAGTGCTTCTGATTCTGTCTATCCAATGAATTTCGGCGAAAGATTTATAGCAAATAAATATTATTTAATAATAATTATCAATTAGAGGGCAAAAAAAAATTTTACCCTTTATTTGCCATGCAATCCTTGCATATACCGAAAAAGTCCAGCCTGTGATTCAGAATTTTAAAGTTGGTCGCATCTGCCACCTCGTCCTGCATTTTATCTAGGCTGCCCAAGTCGGGGTCGACAATTTTTTTACACTTGACGCAGATGACGTGCGGGTGGGGTGCGGGGCGGTTCCCATCATATCGGTTGCTCCCGTCCGGGAATCCCAACTCAAGGACTTCACCGAGGGATTTTATTAACACGATATTTCTATATACCGTGGCCAGGCTCATCGTGGGGAAATCACTTTTGAGCTGGTTATAAATATGCTCAACACCGGGGTGGTTTTCACTTTTGGCAAGGATTTTTACAATGGCCAGCCGCTGGGGGGTTATCTTGTGGCCGCTGCCCCTCAATTTTTCAATGATGGTTTCAAATCGCTTTTCATGATCAGCCATGGCGGCCTCTTTTTAATTAATAATTGTTATCAATTAACACTCATTTTCCATTAAGTCAACGGGTTTTTTTCCATCGCTCCCTTGGGCTCATTCCCCTGATTAAATTTCATTGTTTTCATCGGCCCATTACCGGTATAAATATTTTCGCGACGACCACACGAGGCGGGAAAGGAAAAGCATGACCAAACTGTTGCATGGACTGTACAGGAGATTTTTGGGGGGAAGCCCGATTCCCTTTACCATTGTTTTTGCGGACGGCACGCGTTATAAAAACGGAAGCGGGCCGCCGGCTTTTATTATACGCTACCAAACGCAAAAAGCGCAAATTAACTCCATCCTGTTTCATGGATGGGGGCTGATCGAATCCTACATCAGCGGCGGCGTGGATATTGACGGGGATTTGAAAGCCCTGATACGCGCAGCAGCTGACAATAAGCCATCCCTGGCCGAAGCCGCCCGAAAGCCCCGCATTCCCAATCCCCTCATCCGGATGCGCAATCGGTGGCATGAGCTGCGGCATGGCAACCGGAAAAGCAGCAGGGGGGTAAAAAATGCCCTTGCCCACTACAACCGGGGATCGGATATCTTCTGGCAGTACCTGGATCCAACCATGACCTACACCTGTGCCTACTGGAAAGAAGGCACCCGGAACCTGCGGGAGGCCCAGGAAAACAAGCTCGATCATGTCTGCCGGAAACTGCGGCTCAAGCCGGGTGAGCACTTGATCGACGTGGGCGGCGGCTGGGGTTCCCTGCTCTTTCACGCTGTCAAGCAATACGGTGCCGTGGGCACCAACCTGAGCCCGACGCGTGACCAGAACCGCTGGCTGCTGGAAAAGGCCCGGCAGGAAGGTATCGCGGACAAAATCCGCGTCCAGGAAAAGGATTTCCGCCAGGTCTCGGGCACTTTTGACAAGTATGCCTCCCTGGGGGTCTACGAACATGCGGGCAAAAGGCAGCTGGAAGACTGGATCCGGTCCATGGCCGGGTGTTTGAAGCCCGGGGGCATCGGCCTGCTGCATTTTATTGCCCATGACCTGCCCATGGAAACCGACTTTTTCATCCGGAAACACATCTTCCCCGGCGGATACCTGCCCGGCCTCACCGAGACCATTGATTTAATGGCCGTTTACGGCCTGGAAATACTCGACATTGAAAATCTTCGGCGTCACTACGCCCTGACCCTGGACCAGTGGGCGGCAAGGTTTGATGAAAACTGGGCAATGATCAACAGATACAACCCGGAGTTGTTTGATGAGCGGTTCCGGCGGACCTGGCGGGCTTATCTTCATTTCTGCGCCGAGTATTTCCGTACCCGGAATTCCGTCCTGCGGCTTTACCAGATTACATTCTCCAGGGGAAACACCACGGATTACCCCATGGACAGGGGGTTTCTGTATAAGTCATAGATTTGATGGCTTCGTAAAAAAGCGGTTTATGCCGCCGGCGCGGTATTCTTGCAGAAAGCAACTTATGTCCATCTTACTCTTACTCTTA
>CAZNSO010000158.1:0-4532 GCA_964575805.1 uncultured Desulfobacteraceae bacterium | reverse complement strand
CTTACTGCAAAAAAGCCAGCGTCAATGGCGTCGTTTACCATCGCGTGCGCATCGGGCCATACCCGGACAAGGGAAAAGCCCGAAAGGATTTTGAAAGCCTGAGCGAGGCAGGCGTCGGCGCCATGATATTCCTGGTTGACGATTGAGGGCGGGAACTGGTTTTAATATACCCTTCATGTTAGTATGTGACCCCCATACCGGGAAAAGCAGAGGAGCAGAAAATGAAAATCTCCAGGGAAGAAGTCCTGCACGTGGCCCATCTGGCGCGCCTCAGCATGGATGAAGCCGAAGTGGCCGCCTTTGCCGAGCAAATCGGCGGCATCCTCGAATACGTTGAGAAATTAAGCGGCATCGACACCTCGGGGGTTGCCCCCACGGCCCATGCCGTGGAAATGGCCAATGCCTTCCGCAGCGACCAGCCCACCCGGCATCTGGAAAACGCGGATGCCCTCGCCAATGCGCCGGAAGCCGAAGACGGGCATTTTATCGTCCCCAAGGTAATTGAGTAAAAAAGGAGCCGCAGGAGATGAAACTCCACGAACTGACCATTCACGAAGCCGCCGGGTTCTTGAAATCCAGAGAGATTTCCGCAGCCGAACTCACCGGGGCCGTCCTTGAGAGAATCGAGGCGGTTGAGCCTGTTGTGGACGCCTATATCACGATAACCGCCGATACCGCCAAAATGAAGGCGGAAGCTGCGGACAAAATCATCCGCAGGGGGGAAGGCGGCGTTCTTACCGGTATTCCCCTGGCCGTCAAAGATCTCATCTGCACCAAAAACATTGCGACTACCTGCGCCTCGCGCATGCTGGAGAACTTCCGCCCCCCCTATGATGCCACGGTAACGGAAAAACTCGATGCGGCCGGAGCCGTGATGCTCGGCAAACTCAATATGGACGAATTCGCCATGGGCTCCTCAACGGAAAATTCGGGGTTCAAGCCCACCCGCAATCCCTGGGATCACGGCCGGGTGCCGGGGGGCTCCAGCGGCGGGTCAGCAGCCGCTGTTGCCGCCGACATGTGCCTCGGCTCCCTGGGTTCAGATACCGGCGGATCCATCCGCCAACCGGCATCCCATTGCGGGGTGGTGGGCATAAAGCCGACTTATGGACGGGTCTCCCGTTTCGGCCTGGTCGCCTTTGCCTCCTCCCTGGACCAGATCGGCCCGCTTGCCAGGGATGTAACCGACGCCGCGATTCTGCTCAGTGCCATTTCCGGTCATGACCCTAAGGATTCCACCTCCGTGGATCTGCCGGTCCCGGACTACGCGGCTGCCCTGAGCGGGGATGTTAAAGGTCTCAAAATCGGCATCCCCAAGGAGTATCACGCCACCGACGGCATCTCCGAATCGGTTTCCAGCGCCGTTTCGCAGGCAATGACGGTATTTGAAGACGCGGGAGCGGAGCTTGTCGACCTGTCCCTGCCCCATACCGACTACGCCGTGGCGGCCTATTACCTTATCGCACCGGCTGAAGCAAGCTCCAACCTGGCCCGCTATGACGGCGTGAAATACGGTTTTCGGGATCCGGAAAGCCGGGATTTGCTGGACATGTATAAAAATACGCGCTCCAAGGGGTTTGGCCCGGAAGTCCGGCGGCGGATCCTCCTGGGCACCTACGCCCTTTCAGCCGGATACTATGACGCCTATTACAAAAAGGCTTCCCAGGTCCGCACCCTGATCCGGGAGGACTTCAAAAAAGCCTTTGCCGCCTGTGACCTGATCCTGGCTCCTGTGGCACCGACCCCGGCATTTAAAATCGGAGAAAATGTCGACGACCCGTTGAAAATGTATCTTTCCGACATTTTTACGCTTTCAGCCAACCTCGCGGGAGTTCCGGCCCTGTCCGTGCCCTGCGGATTCTCGCCGGGGGGCCTGCCCATCGGTCTCCAGCTGACGGGCAATTATTTTGATGAGCAAACACTGCTCAATGCCGCCTACTTTTTTGAGCAGCGGACGCCATTTCACAAACAGCGGCCGGATGAATCCGGTTCTTAAAAACATCAAGGAAGGTGAATCCATGAGCATCCAACCCGAAGGCGAAGACTTGCGCAAAGCCATCAAGTGGATATCTGAAATGCGCACGGAGGCCCCGGAGAAAACCCTCACGCAGCTCGTCGAAGAGGCCGGCGCCAAATTCGATCTGCCGCCCAAAGACCAGGAATTCCTCTACCGGTTCATAAAAAACAACGAAAACGGATAAGCCGGCGGAAAAATGACCCGTATCCGCATTCTCCCTGAGATCCTGTCCAATAAAATCGCCGCCGGCGAAGTGGTTGAACGGCCGGCCTCCGTTGTCAAGGAGCTTGTGGAGAACGCCATTGATGCCCACAGCACCCGGATTACGGTGGAAATCGCCAAAGGCGGCCGTTCGCTGATCCGGGTCTCTGACAACGGAACGGGCATGAGCCCGGATGACGCGCTTCTTGCCCTTGAGCGCTATGCCACCAGCAAAATCTATGAAGCCCCGGATTTAAACGCCATCGCCACCCTGGGCTTCCGGGGGGAAGCACTGCCCAGCATTGCAGCGGTTTCCCGATTCACCCTGATAACCAATGATCAAAGCGGCCACTCCGCCACCCGCATCCATGTGGAAGGCGGAAAAATCAAACAGGTCGATGAAACCGGCGCCCCGCCGGGCACCATGATTGCCGCCGGCCAGCTTTTTTTCAATATGCCGGCCCGGCGCAAATTTTTAAAAACAATCAACACGGAGATGGGCCATATCGGCGACGTGGTCGCAGCGGTGGCCCTGGGATGGAAAGACATTCAGTTCCGCCTGTTCCACGACGAGCGGATGGTCCGGAACTGGCCGGCAGTGAGCAGTGGCTTTGACCGGGTTGTCGACGTGCTGGGCGCCGAGCTGCGCTCTGCCCTATACCCCGTGGCCTTCCAGAACACGATGCTTTCCATCAGCGGATGGATATCGGATCCCGGCATTACCCGCAGTTCCCCCCAGAAACTCTTTATCTACATCAATGGCCGGTTCATAAGGGACCGGGGGGTTTACTACGCGATACTGGACGGGTATAAAGGCCGCCTGATGAAGGGCCGCTTTCCGGTTGGCGTGCTTTTTCTGGAGATGGAGCCGGCGGAAGTGGATGTCAATGTGCATCCCACCAAGCATGAAGTGCGCTTCCTGCGACAAAAGGAGCTTTACCAGGCCGTTAAAACCGCGGTGTCCGAGGCCTTTCCAAAACCCCAATGGGGCGGCACGCAGCCGCCAAGCGAAGCCCCGCACGTGGAGGAGAGGCTTGCAGGAAGCAGGGAAACCCCGGCATTTTCCGGTAAATCCGGACAAAGGCAGACACAGCGTTTGGCTTTCCCTGAAAGCAGAGAAGAAAAAAAAACGGCCGGCATTAAAACCGGGGCTGAAACCACCCTGTCGGGCAACGAGTCCCTGCAAAGGCAGGCACCACCGGCTGAAAAGACGCAGCCGCCGGAGCCGGGCCCCCGCGAACAGCGAACCCTCTGGCAGCAGCCCGTTTTTTCCGAGCTGTCCGTAATCGGGCAGTTCCACAACACCTACATTATCTGTGAATCCAGTGAAGCCCTGTACCTTGTCGATCAGCACGCCGCGCATGAACGCATCGTTTATGAAGCTCTGCTCAAACAGCGGCGGGAGGCGGCGGCCATGCCGGTACAGCATCTGGTTATCCCGGAAACCCTGGAGCTGAATTACCGCGAAAGCGCCATTATCACCGAGATGATCCCGGAGTTGGAAGCAATGGGAGTTGCCATTGAGCCCTTCGGGGGCAACACCTTTATCATCAAGTCCCTTCCCGCCATGCTCTCGGATCGATCCGCAAGGCCCCTGATAACTGAAATTGCCGAAACCGCGGCTGATGTCGGCTACACGCCCGGCCTGGATGAGAGCATTGAGCAGTGCCTGATCTTAATGGCCTGCCACGGGGCGATCCGGGCCAATCAGGCCCTTTCGACGAAGGAAATCAAGGCGCTTTTGGCACAGCTTGAGCGCTGCGACAACCCTTACCACTGCCCCCACGGCCGGCCCACGCTTGTCCGGTGGCCGCTCGATTCCCTGGAAAAACGATTTCGCAGAACCGTTTAACACCCGGCGGCTCACCCCAATTTTGATGGTCTTGTAATAAGTTCAAGCCCCATTTTAAGATCCGGGGGCGTCGCAAATCCCGAGGAATGCAGCGTCCATAGAGTACGTGAAATTCCGTTGGGACGGAAGCGCAACGCAGATATTGGACTTCTTCTAAGTAACTTGACAAAAAGTTACTGTTATAGCTCGGTCCCGGGCTGCGGCCCGGGGGGAACACTTCTAAGTAACTACAGGGCTTAGGTTTTAAGTTTAGGAAATCAAACCGTTCTGGATCAAGAGTAAGATTATTAATATTTGCAGCATTCTGGAAACATATTTTCAATCTCCGCGCGGACCAGTCTCGCAGAGCGGCGCAGGCCCTCGGTAACTCCCGTAGGGCGGACCAAGCGCAGCGTGTCCGCCTTAAAAATGGCGTGTACACCTTAGTTTGATGTATACTTGGTTTTGCAAATATTAGTAAGA
>CAZNSO010000157.1:0-4538 GCA_964575805.1 uncultured Desulfobacteraceae bacterium | reverse complement strand
TTCCCCCCGGGCCGCAGCCCGGGACCGAGCTATAACAGTAACTTTTTATCAAGTTCCTTGGAAGTCCAAGCCTCTTTAAGGTCGGAGGGGCCGTCGCAAATCCCGAGGGATGCAGCGCAACGCAGATATTGGACTTATTACTTTGCCATCAATAGTAAGATTGCACCATCAGCTCACTCCGATATTTATCCAACAGCGTGGCTTTGGAAATCATGCCGACAAAGCGGTTGTTGACCACCACCGGCAGACTGAATAGATTGTTGGCATCCATTCGCTCAAGCACCTCTGAGAGATCTTCGTCCAGATCCACCGTGGCCGAATGGGTGTCCATTATCTGCTCCAGAAAAACGGTCTCGTAAAGCAGCGGGTCAAACAGGTACTCCCGGATGTCATCAAGGTGGATCATGCCGAGGAAGTTACCGGTCTGCTCATCTTCAACAGGAAAAAAATTGCGATGGGATTTTTGGACGATTTTAACAAAATCACCGAGTTTCATGTTTTTATGGACCACGATGCAATCCTTTTCCACCAGTTCCCGCACCGTCAGATCCGCCAGGACCCGCTCATCGGTTCGGGGGCGGAGATAGTGCCCCTTTTCAACCAGCTCCTTCAGATAAAAGGAAGCCGGCTCAAAGGCATGGGTCAGGGTCGATGAAACCGTTGAAACCACAATCAGGGGCAGGATGACCCCGTAGCCGCCGGTAATCTCAACGATCAGAAAAATGCCCGTCAACGGGGCCTGAAGGATACCGCTGATCAGGCCTGCCATGCCCAGCAGCGCAAAGCAGCCTTCATCCACCCAGCCCGCGCCGGGACCCAGCAAATCAATGAACCGGTGATAAACCAGCCCGGTAAAGCTGCCAATGACCAGGCAGGGGGCAAAGATACCGCCGGATCCGCCCCAGCCCAGGGTTAATGCCGTGGCTGCAATCTTGGCCAGCAGGAGCACAAAAACAATCAGCAACCCCTGGCTGAACTCCCCTTTTACCATGTCCTGTATAAAGTGATAGCCTTCACCCAGGACTTCGGGCAGAAACAGGCCGATCAGCCCGACCGCGCAGCCGCCGATAAACGGACGCAGCCAAAAGGGCGCGGCGATCCTGCCGGCAAACTTGTGGGAGATTTCATTGGAATGGCGCAGGGCGCGGGTCAGGAGGATGGATGCGGCGGCGGTGAAAACCGCAAGCCCCACACAGGCCAGGGTGTCCACCAGGTCCACCTGGAAAGCCAGGCTGGTAAAAGCGATCTGATTGCCCTGCAGGAGCCGGCAGACCTCAGCGCCGGCAACCGAGGCAATGGCGATGGGGACAATGTTTACCGCCGTCCATTCGCCGACAATGACTTCGATGGTAAAAACAAGCCCCGCTATGGGGGCATTGAAAATGGCGGCCAGTGCGCCGGCGGAACCGCAGCCCACCACAGCCACCCGCTGCCGGTCATTCAAGGAAAAAAACTGGGCGATATTGGAGCCAATGGCCGCCCCGCTCATCACCACGGGCGCCTCCGGCCCGGCGGAGCCGCCCGTACCGATGGTCAGGCATCCGGAGATCAAGCGGGAGAAGCCCGAGCGGAAGCGCAGCAGGCCGCCATAGCGCGAAACGCTGTAAACCACTTCCGGGACGCCATGCCCTGCGCCTTCTTTTAAAATTTTTTCAAGAAAAATCGCTGCCATGGCAGCGCCGATGCCGGGCAGCAGAAAAGACCACCCATACCCCTGGTAATGATGCATCCAGGCAAACATGGCAATCAGGCCCTGGTACATGGCCACTGCCGCCAGCCCGCTGCAGGTGCCCACCAGGGCCCCGATAATAATAAGCAGCAGGCGGTCGTCCAACCGGAACAGAATCCACTGGGAAGGATAGCGCCAAATTTTTAAATCGGAAAATCGCCTCAAGGTCCTGCCACCCGGAAAAAAGGAACCGGTTCTTGATTGTTGGCCCAAAAGGGCATTTTAGCCGCCCTTTGACCGGCACTTGTCATCACTCTGATGATTCAATTGCCTCAGCAAGTCGCGCGATGGTTTCAAACAGGGTTTCCGGATCCGGCCTTTGTTCAAGCCGCTGGAGAAAGGTCTCGTCACGAAGGCAATAGGAAAGCTGGGCCAACAGATGAAGGTGCAGCCTGGCAGTGGCACTGACCAGAAGAAACAGGACAAATACCGGCTTTCTGTCAATCGCCCGATAATCGATCGGGGATTTGAGAAAACAGGTGGTAATAAAGGAGGGATGCCCGCTCTCTGTCATCGGGGTGCGCGGGTGCGGTATGGCCACGCCCTTGCCAATGCCGGTTGACATCATCTCCTCCCTGGCTTTCAGGTTTTCAAATAACTGCGCTTTCTGCTCCGGGGTGTCAAAAAACGGCACTTTATCAACGGCTGAGCGCAGCACCGCATCAACGCTGAGGCCTTCAATATCATAAAAGGCCCCTCCCCGGCGCATAACCGAAGCCAGATCATTGCGCAATGGCCCGCAGGCCGGCTTCTCCTGATCCGCTTGCGCCTCGGGCAGCACAAATTTCATGTGATTGGCTTCCGCCCATTTCTCAATCATCGGCTGACTGAATTCGCAGATATGGCCTTTTTTACGCACCGGAATGCGCCCCTGGCGAATCCATCGCTCCACTGTGCTCGAAGGAATATCCAGGCAATTGGCAAATTCGTCCATTTGAAGCTGCATAATTTACAGTCCGCTTGATTGACTTCCCGGCAACGCTTCCGCTGTCCCGAAAAGTTGATTTTTCAATATAAACAATAAAATTAGCACGAACAAGAGGACTGGATCAAGGGGTTTTTTCTCATTTGTCCGGCTCCCTGTAGTTGTCCCGCCACCACCCGTCCCATTGGGTATCCAGAATCTCAGCTGCCAGCTGCCGTCCGAGATCGGTCTTCAGCCGTTCGAATACCGTCGGCATCCATTTCTCCGGGGTTTTGACACCGATATCCGCCACGGCTTTCAAATCCAGTAAAAATGCCAGCTGATCCGCATCATAGGCCAGCTGCGCCTCACGGCTCGTCTGCTGATTAAATTCCTCGATCAATCCGGCAATGTCACTGCCAAAAGGAACATGGCGGGTGGCGTCGGCAACGGCCTTGGCTTCATCAACCGTTACATAATGCTTGTTCACATAATTTTGATCCCCGATCCGCGATTCGGGCAGATCATGAACCAGGCACATGGAGATCAGCCTCAGGGAATCGGCCTCCGGAACCAATCGGGACATGACATAACCGATAAAGGCCGCAGCGAAAGAATGCGCCGCGACGGATTCGCTGCCGGCCCCGAGGAAAGCAAACCCCGCCCGGGGGATATCCTTCAGCATTTTGGCCTCAAACAACAGGTTAACAATGGATTTCATTTAAACTCCTTTTACACATCCCATCCGCATGATCCGCTCATGCACCGCCGGCGGCCCATCCCAGTGCGATGGCGGCAAACGTCGCCGCAAGGCAGACGGCCTGAATGATGCGATCAGGCTGGACCCGGCACAGCATCACATAAGCGCCCCCCATCAGGATACCCGACGCAAATCCAAAAAAGTGGGCCATAATATCCACATTTTCTCCTGACCCGATAAACCCCAGCAGGGCCAGTCCGCAGGCCAGGGGCGCCCAGGCGGCCAGGCCCTTGCGACGGCTCCGGAAGCGGCGGGCCACCTGGTAGCCCGCCAGGATGCCGATAGCCCCGAACACCGCCGTGGATGCCCCCACGGAGAGATGCCCGCTCCCGTACAAGGCGGCATTCAAAAGATTGCCCGCGATACCGGAGACCAGGATCATCAGCCACCCAAGCCCCCAGCCGGTTTCGCCGGTTACAGCCGCGCCAAAAATCGTTATTCCCACCATATTCCCTGCCAGATGCGCGGCATCCGCATGAATCATGAGGGCGGTGACCGCCCGGAAAAGCTGGCCGTCCAGAATCGCCCCAGCCGAGGCCCCGAACCCCCGGATGACCGTTTCCTGGGACCCGGCCCAGGAAAATGCCAGGTGCCAGGCCAGCAAAAATACGGCGGCGAACAAGGCCTCGGCAAAACGCGCGCTGGAGCGCACCGGTTGCGGCTCCGGGGCTTCGGGAAGAGGGTCTTGCCGGTTTTCCCTGAAATAATCCGCCATGACCTGAACGGCCTGGTCATACTGCTGCTCCCGCACCCAGACGGCCCACCCGTGAGGGTCCCGCCGAATCCGGAAGGCAATGCCCGCCGAAGACAAAACCAGGTTGCAGGTATTGGCCTGCTCGGCCGAAAGGTTGGCAAACAGTTGAAGCATCAAAAACCTCGTAAAGGCAGCCGTTGTCCCTTTAAAGAATCCCGGGACCGGGCGCTGCAGATTAGCATGGATATAATGACTATCACCGATCGGCTTAAAAAAAAAGCCGCGCCGTCATTGGATTGCGCCACAAGGGTTGACAAATCCGAAATCATTCCCAAATTATGACAGATATCCCGCCTGCTTATTCATTATAACGATTTTTGATGGTCTCGTAAAAAATCGATTTGAGATGGCAAAGTAAAAAGTTCAAGATCAAGGCGTCGCAAATCCCGAG
>CAZNSO010000156.1:0-4575 GCA_964575805.1 uncultured Desulfobacteraceae bacterium | reverse complement strand
TTTTCCCCGCCGCTTTCCACCACAATCATCCGCGCCCTGTCCGTGAATGCGTTGGGCACTATCCGGCCTTCCGCCGCATTGCTGGCCCATATATAGTTCAGCGCCGCCGAGGGGGGATATTCTCCGTGAATCATTTTAACAGCATTGAATTTCGCACGCTCGAAAAACCCGACCCGCTCCGGATCGTATTCGAAAGCAATATAAAGGCGTGCCGGGTAGTCGTCCCCGGATTTTTTGGTGACATCGCCTTTTTCATAGACGCCGGTTGCCTGCCAGCGCCACTGGATTATCGAATATTTCCGGGGATCGATGCGCATCCGGCGGATCAAACCGGATGCGGCAGAATCGCTTTCCGCCCGGATGACTGTGGTACCCTCGTAGTCGAGGAGACGGTAGCGGGTATGCGCATCAATTTTTTCAAATGTCAGCGGTTCCCAGCCCTTTGGAATCCCGTCAGCCGGGTCGGCATCTGAAAACTTGCCCACATGGAGGACCTCGCTGCTCTCTGGCGCGCCCTGCGCGCCGACGCCGGCCGGCACGGAAACATAAAACAACAGGCCCCATAGAATGGCAAGGCGTATCAAATGCGACGAACCACTGATAAACCGGTTAAATTGTTTCATGAGGGCATCTCCTTTCCATCAGCGGGCACAGCCGCCCGATTGTTAGCCACCTTTAAAAAACGAACACTACCGGATTCACGCCGCCTGAAAGGGTCGGATAAGGACAAAAACATTGCCTATTCCTGAAAACAAAAGTCCAGAAAAATCCCCCCGCCGGCGCGGTTAAACCGGCGTCCACATATTTGCAATTACGTAACTGTATTATTACTCTATAATCATAGCAGGGCCAAATCACCAAAATTTATTTCAAACCGGGGAGTCATGAAATGCGCAGGACCCCCGGCGAACAGCAAAGCAGGCCCTGCAGGAAAAAATCTTGGCGCTGCTGACATCCGGGATTACACTTAATGTGTTCCAAGGCGCAAGGGCTCCGATATTATCCAAATCGGCGGAAATCAGTCGCTTTCATGCAAATGAATCAACCCGAAACCATACAAAGGAAAACCATGAACTGGAAAATTTCACCGCAGATTGCGGACATCCTTAAAAAAGGGATGGATTTCGGCGGCATTGAGCGGGAGGAAGCCGTCAGGCTGATGCACCTGGATCTGGATTGCCGGGAAACCTATGCCCTGATGCAGACAGCCAATCAGATGACCCGCCAACAGTTTGCCGCCAAGGGTGAAAATCATTTCCACATCGGCGTCAATGTGGAGCCCTGCCCCTTGAACTGCCTTTTTTGCTCCCTGACCGAAGAAGCCGGGATCTTCACGGAAAAAATCGAATTTCCAGTTGAGGATATCCTGGAATGGGCCCGGATCGGGGAGGAAAACCAGGCCGATGCGTTAAACATCATGACCACGGGCACCTATTCTTTCAAAAAACTGCTGGAGGTGGGAAAGCTTCTGAAAAAAACGGTGTCCACGCCGCTTGTGGCCAACACCCGGGACATTACGCACAAGGAAGGCGAGCAGCTTTTGGCGGCTGGTTTTGTCGGGGCCTATCACGCCGTCCGCCTGGGCGAGGAAAGGGACACCCCCCTTCGCGTGCAAAAACGGATACAGACCATCAAGGTGCTCAAGGACGTGGGGTTGCACTGGATGAATTGCGTGGAGCCGGTCGGGCCCGAACACGAAATAACGGAAATTGTGGACCGGATGTTTCTGGCCCGCCAATACGAGGCCACATACAGCGGCGTGATGCGCCGGATCAATTTCCCCGGCTCGCCCATGGAAAAATTCGGCATGATCACGGAGCGGGAAATGGCCCGGATGGTTGCCGTCAGCCGCCTGGTCATGGGCGATGTGCCCCGGGCCCATTGCACCCACGAACCCCATACCGCCTCCCTGCTGGCCGGCGCCAACCTGTTCTTCCCGGAGGTCGGGTCCAACCCCCGGGATGGCGCCGATCAGGTGGAAGGCGGACGCGGCAAATCGATCCAGATCACCCAGCAGATTCAAAGGGAAATGGGCATGGATCCGCTGCTGCCTTCCAACTGCTTTTTGCCGGGGATTTCAAACCAAAGGCAAAGCGCTTTAGAAACCAGTCTGTAAGTGAGATAAACGCATGCGAATCGGAGATTTTGCAAAAACCCTTCTCATGATAATTGCCGCCGGCCTGCTCCTGGCAATGTCAGGAACCGCTCCTGTTTCTGCTGATGAATTCCGCATCGGGACATGGAAGACCGCACAGACCCTTGCGCCCTTTTATTACCCGGATTTTATCCGGGGCGGGGATTCGGTGAACGTTTATCCCTTTACCAACCCGGCTGACCAGAAAAGCGCCCTGCTGGCGGGAAGCCTGGATATGTGCGGGACCACCGTGGCCCACGCCATCCACTCGGCATCCATGGGACAACCGGTGGTGATGGTGGCGGCCCTGTGCAACAAGTGCTCGGCCCTCGTGGTCAAAAAAGATGCCGGCATTGAAACCGTTTCGGATTTAAAAGGAAAGAAAATCGGGTATGTGCCCGGCACCATGCATGAAATCCTGCTGCGCGAGACCCTGACCCGCAGCGGGCTCTCCGTTCAGGCCGATGTCTCCTTGATGCGCGTTGATTTTTTTGACATGGGCCTGGCCCTGTCCAGGGGCAGCATTGACGCTTTTCTGTCCGGTGAGCCGTTTCCCACCCAGGCCGTGGAAAACGGCTACGGCAAGGTTCTGGCATATCCCTATTATGGCGAGGCCGTCGGCGATATTAACGCCGGCATGCTGGTCACCCGGAATCTGGCAAAAAACCATCCGGAAAAGGTTCAAAAGATGGTCATGGCCCATGCACTGGCCACCCGGCACCTGGCCCGCCACACGGACCAATGGCTGAAGCGGGCATCCGCATTTGGAACGCCGAGGCCCGTCCTGGAAAAGGCCGCCGCCAATATGGAACTGGCCTGGGACATGGACGCGATGTTTGTCAGCCGGGTCAAAGCCCTGGGAAAACGGATGCAGGATCTGGGTATGATCCGCCGGCAGCCGGATTACGGGGAGCTGATAGACCTGTCTTTTGTCCGGCAGGCCCGGAAAGAGCTGAGCGCTGATGAATGATGTCGGAAAATCGCGGGGCGGCATCAATTCGCTGCTCCCCTGGATTCTTCCCGCCGGCCTGATACTGGCATGGCTGGCGGCCGCTGAATTTCGAATGGTGCCGCCTTACGTGCTGCCGCATCCCAAGGACATCATTGATACGGGCTATATCTATATTTTCAGCGGCACGGATACCGGCATGTATGCAGGCCGATTTTTTGCTGATGCAAAAGTCAGCCTGCTGCGTGTGTTCACCGGATTTTCGCTTGCCGCGGCAGTGGGCATCCCGCTGGGGGTGATGTCCGGGCGCCTCCCGCTTGTGGATCGGCTGCTGAGCACATCCGTCAACGGCATACGCGCGGTTCCGGGAATCAGCTGGCTGCCCCTGGCATTGATCTGGTTCGGCATCGGAATGAAAACAACCGTGTTCCTGGTGGCCCTGGCCGCCTTTTTCCCCATCTACATCAATTCGGCCAGCGGGGTACGGCAGGTGAGCCCGGTTCTGCTGCGGGCCGGCGCCATGATGGGGGTCCGCCGCCTGCGGGGAACCTTCGCCATCCTTTTGCCCGGAGCCATGCCTTCCCTGATCTCGGGCCTGCGCCTGGGGCTGGGCATTTCCTGGGCCTACCTGGTTCTCGGGGAGCTCACCGGGGTCCAGAACGGGCTCGGCGCCGTGATCATGGACGCCCGCATGGTCGGCAGAACCGATGTCATCATCGTGGGCATCGTCATTATCGCCGTGATCGGCCGCATGTCCGATCAAATGCTGACAGCCGCTTTGCGGCTTTTTTTCAAAAGCGCCAGGAGATCGGCATGACAACCCGGCTTAAAGTCATTTCAAGTCAAACACCGCCCATTGCCGAAAAAAAACCGATTCTTGAAATCAACAGCCTGGGACTGCATTTTAAAAACAACGGTTCCATACTCCCGGTGCTCGAAGCTATCCAGCTTTCGGTGCAGCCCGGCGAAATGATGTGTGTGCTGGGGCCCAGCGGGTGCGGCAAGACCACCCTGCTGAATGTGCTGGCCGGTTTTATTAAACCGCATACCGGACAGATCCTGGCTCACGGCCGACCGGTACCCGGACCCGGCCCGGATCGGTGTGTGGTTTTTCAGGAGGATGCCCTTTTCCCCTGGTTGACGGTGGCTGAAAATATCGGCTTCGGCTTGAAAGCCAGAGGACTTTCCCGCCGCCGGAAACGAAAAATGGTGGATCGCTACCTTTCCCTGATGGGGCTTTCACCCTTCGGGGAGTATCTGCCCGCTGAAATATCCGGCGGCATGAAACAGCGCGTCTCCCTGGCGCGGGTGCTTATACGGGAGCCCGAAATCCTGCTCATGGACGAGCCGTTCGTCGCCCTGGACGCCCAGACCCGGCAGGAAATGCAGCAGCTGCTCCTGCAGCTCTGGGAGCGCTTCTCCCATACCGTCGTGTTTGTCACCCATGATGTCCGGGAAGCCGTCACCCTTGCCGACCGGGTGGTCATGATGG
>CAZNSO010000155.1:3691-4933 GCA_964575805.1 uncultured Desulfobacteraceae bacterium | reverse complement strand
AATCCTCGAAATCCTCAAAGTCTTCGAAACTTTCGTCATCGAAATCCGGGTATTGAGGAGGGGATGCGCCGACGGATTTGACGATTTCCAGGTGTTTGGTTGGGGATTGGGATCGGGTCTCGGTTATTTTTTCCACGCGGATGCGATGCCACCAGTCATCGCCGAAATCAAACCAGTAGTGGATGACCTCCTTTTCCGCTAAATCCGCATCGTCTATTGTGGTTTCATCGGCTGCATCCACCGCATTGCCGAAAGCCTTTTCCTCCTCAACATGCTGCGGGTGAGTGATCACCGGGGCCTGCATGATCGGGGGCATGCTTCTGGCGTCCTTGCGGGTGATAAAGAAGGAGTACAGGTGGGGGTCATAGCGCTCAAAGGCCTCGAAAATGGCATCGTGGAGATCGTCAAAAGTGCAGTTGCCAGAGACCTCGATGATCCGGTAAAGGCGGGGAATGCCAAAGATGGACACCCTGAATCGATAAATTTTCATCGCTGCCTCCCATGCGGTGTGTTCAGCCGGTTACCTGCAGCACATAACCCAGCCACAGGTCCTTTGAGTTGAGAGCGGATTCACTCTTGGCGGAGTTTAGCACAGCAAGGCCCAAGCGGTCAAAGATTTGCCGCAAATCCGAGGCCTGCCACAGGTAGAAAGTTCTTCCGGTGCCGTCGGTTTCAGCGCCCTTGCCTTTTTTAAGGGAAAGATAGAAAAGCCCGTTGGGGACAAGCGCCCGGCGGATGCTTCCGATGACGCCTTCCAGGCGCTCATGGGGTATGTGGACAAAGGCGCCGGAAGCCAGGATGGCGTCAAAGGCCAAGGCCGAGAAATCGAATGTCTCGAAGTCGGCTTCAATAACCTGGCAGCCGGCATTTCTCCGGGCCAGACGGGCAAGCCCAGGGGATCTTTCCAGGCCGGTGACCTGGAAACCCTTGTTTTTGAACCACAAGAGGTCGCGGCCGGAGCCGCAGCCCACGTCCAGAAGGCTTGCTCCGGGCGGCAGGGCTTTTAGCAGCGGCGTGAGAAACGCGGCCGGGTTAACATGGAAGGTGCGCTCGCTGTAGGCTTGGTAGTGTTCCCTGTAGAAATCGGACATGGGGATTACAAGCGGGTTTTTTGAATTTGGCAGACAGGGGGCCGGGTTGCCGTCGTCTGCCCGGGGCTCTGTCGGTTGATGCACAGGAAACGCATTTGCAATCCCCCCGATAGAGTGATTGCCTTTACAGGCAAGTAAGTAAGTAAGTAAG
>CAZNSO010000155.1:0-3591 GCA_964575805.1 uncultured Desulfobacteraceae bacterium | reverse complement strand
AAGTAAGTAAGTAAGTAAGTAAGTAAGTAAGTAAAACATTTCAGAACAATTGGGGTTTGTAAAGAAAAAGCCGGCGGGGTCTGAACTTTTTCGGCGTTCATCAACTTTGCCTTGGCAGGGGGTGGGAAAAACAGTAGGATTGGTGTGGCCGGGTTTGAGTGCCGGGATTTTTTTCCTGGGTTTGCCGCAGGGCTTGACCCGGGAGACCGCCTGAAAAGCAGCACCCGGGGGAAAGGCCGGAGGCTCGAAAAGCCATTGAAGCAAGAAAAAGGAGCGGACACTGGAAGGCGGACATGCAGTCCGCCCTACGAGGCCATGCGGGGCCATATGCCCGTGCCGGGGACTTTTTATTTCTATAAGCCGAACGTAATATTCACGGGTTAATATCGGGGTTGAGGCGGACATGCAGTCCGCCCTACGGGATCATCGGCGCTGTCATGGAGGCGGCCGGAACCACGGCTGTTAATGTTCCAGCACGGCTGTTAATGTTTTAATGGAACAGCGGCAGCAGGGCCAATAACATCGGAATCGCATCATCAACCCAAGGAGAAATATATGTTGGAAACGCTCTTTTCAATGGACGGGAAAGTCTGTGTCATCACCGGGGGCTCTCGCGGCCTGGGATTTTACATGGCGCAAGGCTTTCTTGAAGCCGGGGCGGCGCGCGTCTATATCACCGCGCGCAAGGCGGAAGCCTGCATGGAAGCAGCCGGGACGCTTTCTCAATACGGCCAGTGCACGGCGCTTCCCGGGGATGTGAGCTCGGCGGAAGGAATCGCGCACCTGACGGAGGCGCTGGCTGAAAAAGAAAAGGGCATTGATGTGCTCGTCAACAATGCCGGTGCCGGCTGGGGCGCCCCGCTCGGGCAGTTCCCGGAAAAGGGATGGGACAAGGTGATGGACCTGAATGTCAAGGCGCCCTTCTTCCTGACCCAGGCCTTGCTGCCGCTGCTCAGCAATGACAAATCAGCCGGGCGCACCGCCAGCGTCATCAATATCGGCAGCATCGCCGGCATCGTCGGGGACAGCCTTTCCAGTTACAGCTACGGCCCCAGCAAGGCAGCCATTCATCAATTGACCCGCAACCTGGCCAAGGACCTGGCGGACAGCCACATCCGGGTCAACGCCATCGCGCCGGGCCGGTTTTTCTCCAAAATGACGGAATACGTCAGCAAGGACAAGGAGCGCTACGAGGCCGAGTGCGCCCAAATCCCCCTCCACCGCTGGGGCGTTGCCGAGGACATCGCCGGGGTTGCCATCATGTTGGCAAGCCAGGCCGGCGCCTACATCACCGGCCAGATCATCCCGGTGGACGGCGGGTCCTCCCTGGGGTGACGCACAGAGCGGCCGAACACGGTGAACCGCTCCGCATGCCTTATAGGAACTCCATCGCTCAGCAGCACACCCTCAGTCCGGGTTCAGGCCGAACCGCTTGACAAGTTGCGGAAAGATGCGGGTGTTGAAGAAATCATACAAAGAATCCCGGTAGCGGCGGATGTTGGCGGGGATTTCCGTGTCCGTGGAATGCTCCGGGGTGTCGCTGACGAATTTGAACAAGAAACAGGGGAGTTTAAATTTTCGGGCCGCCTGGATCACGGCCGCGCCTTCCATGTCCGAGAGCTCGGCCAGGGCCGCCATGCTGCGGCGGCTGTCCGGGGCCACAACGGCTTGATCCCGCGTGGCCACACGGGCTGTCCGGAACCCCGGCAGCATGTCCGGTTCATGCCGAAACGGCAAACCGGTGCGAAAGTGCAGCCGGTCCGGCTCCACCGCCTCGCTTACATGATAGATGTCGCCCAGGGCAAAGCCATCGCCCGCTGCTGCTCCGGCGGCCCCGATATTGACAAGGCATGCCGGGGAAAAGCGCAGGCACAGGCCGGCACAGGCCATGGCGGCATTTGTCCGTCCCATTCCGGAGATTATCAAAACGAGGTTTTCAGCCGTGTATGCAGTGAACGGACCGATTGCCTCTGCCCGGAAATCAAGGCCCGAAACAAATGGCGCGGCCTCGAGCCGGGTCGCCATGACCAGTCCGATCAAAGGTTGCCGCCTCATTCCTGCCGCAGCTCCATAAACGGGGGATTGATCGCATGCAGCGGCGAAGCCCTGATGAGACCCGGGCGGATGGCGTAAACATCATCTTCAATAAAAAGCCCCCGCATCCAGGGAAACCAATACATGGCCAATAGAGGCGATTTCAGGGGAATACGGCCCAAATAGGAAAAGCCGGATGCCGGCGAAACCCGGTAGACATATATCCCGAAAAACTCCGGGCTGCCGATATCAGAGGGATGGGACGGCGGGTTCCGGTGGACGCGCAGATCCACCGGCAAGGCCAGCAGGTTTTTTTCCGGCCAGAATGTAAAAGCCTTGTGATCATGCAAAGCCCGGGAATCCGTTCCCCTGTCGCCGATCAGCTCTTTATGGAGCAGGCGCGGCCTGGACAACTCGCTCACATCAAAAATGGAAAGCTGCAGCCCCTGATACCAGGCAAAATTTTCCCTTTCCGACGGTTTGGTGTCCTTGCCCAGAGTCAACAGGAAGTCATTGCCCAGGGGATGGATATAAGTGGAATAACCGGGCACTTTTAATTCACCGGCCGCCACCGGCGCCCAGGGGTCGGACAAATCCAGAACAAACAGGGGGTCGATCTCGACGAATGTTACCAGATACCCCCTGTCGCCGACAAACCTGGCGGCATAAAGGCGCTCCCCTGGGGCCAGGTTTTCCAGCTCCCCGATCACATGGAGCCTCCCCTCAAGCCCGGACAGGCAGTAAACGTGGGTTGCTGCCGAACCGCTCCAAACATCACCGGTGGCGGTCGCAATCCGCAGCACTCCCTCATGCGCACCCATGGAGAACTGGTCCAGAATCCATCCCGGCACAGCTCCCGAGGCATGCAGGGAGACCCCATCGGACCAGTCAAATTGACAGATCACGGTTTTCTGACCGGTGATTTCCGCCGGTGAGCCGGGCAAACCGACGGCATGGTACCGTCCCCCAACCAGATACAGGGAATCGATGGAGGCATAAACTTCATGGACATCCCCCACAAACCCAAGGCTGCCCCAATCATCCGGGGTTTGCAGGGGGATGGTCACGATGCTGACAATCGTGGCGCCGCCAGGCTCCTGCGGACGGATAAAATCCTTTGCGGCAACCAGCCGGCCGGCTTCCAGGACCTCCCCGTCGGCATCGTAACATTTGAAAAACGGCAGGAAATCATCGGTTGCCATCCCTTCCAACTGCTTTTTGTTGGCTTCCACCACCACCGATCGTTCGGATTCGGCGCCCTCATACCAAACCTGCAAAGGCGGCATCTCAGGAATGAACTGAGTGACCAGGTGAAGCCGGCCGCCGGTCAGCCTGGAGGAAACCGTGCGCCCGTCCATCTCCATCCGGCTGATCAGACGGGGCCTCTCCGGCACGGAGACATCAAGTACCATGGCCCCCGTCCGTGCCTTGACCGGGATCCAGTAAGGCATGCCAACAGCCAGGCGCATATCCGGATTCACCCCTTCCCAGGGTATCGGATTGCCATCGGATGCCGTATACAGAACGACCAGTTTCTCCTGGTAAAGGTAGAGGGCG
>CAZNSO010000154.1:0-5041 GCA_964575805.1 uncultured Desulfobacteraceae bacterium | reverse complement strand
GGCGGCATAAACCGCTTTTTACGAGGCTGTCATCAGTTGAATAACAGAAACATACAGGAGCCAGTCACATGGATTTACAATTGCTGCATATTTTCAGAAACACCCCGCTCGGGCGCGAGCTGCTGCTGCAATCCACCTATTTCTGCGGGAATGTGGGCATCCTGCCGGTCATCTACGTCCCCCGGTTTATAAAATTTCTGATGTATTTCGAAAATGACGTGGTTCAGGTGGATCTGGACGCCTCTTATCTGCGATCCCCGGACACGGCCCGGGAGCACGCGGTGGCAATTGCCCGAAGCCAGGGGCTTCCGGAGCCCAAGTTTCTGGAGCCGAAAAACTTTACCGCCTCCACCCTCCCGGACATTCCGGTTACCTTCGATTTCATGACCTGCCCCAGAAGCGTCAGCGACCTGTCGTCTAAGATCGGTCTCGGCTATATCGGGCCGCGGGTCCGGCGGATTATTCATTCCGCTCGTTTCCCGGTTTTAATCGGGGCCTCGGTTTTCAAACCCTGGCAGAGTATTGCCGTGTTCTTCGGCGGCTCGGCCAATGCCGTCAAAGCCTTGCGGCTTGGGTTCCGGCTCTCCCGGCTGAGCGGCGTGCCGGTGGATGTCTTTACCCAGGAAGGCAGGCGAAAGAAGAGTTATTACGAAGGGGTGATCGAAAAGGAGAACCTGGCGGCGGAGATGGACAAGTACGTTCGTGAATGGCGGGTTTACGATTCAGGCGATTTTATGGACAACCTCTATGATGTCCCCCATGACGCCCTTGTCATTGCCGGCGCCTACGGCCATGGACTGGTAAAAGAAATGCTGTTTGGCTCCACCCTGGAGAAGATCCAGACCCACCTTCCCAACCCACTGCTGATTGTGGGCCCCAATTATCGCGCGGCCATGCAGGGGTAGCGGGGGCTTAAAGGGTTACCGGCTTTAACCCGATCGGCTGCTTGATGACGGAGCGGGCGGTTTTTTCAAACTGCCGGGTAATGTCTGAGACAAAAAATTCCGCCCTGCCGTTTTTGCTGAGCGCCGCGTCCGCCCCAGGGTTATCGTTTAAATAGGATTTTATTTCTCCGGCAAGCGCCACGGAGGAGTCAATGATCGAAACCTTTCGGCCGATTTTGTGGGAAATGACCGATTTTAAAAGCGGGTAATGGGTGCAGCCCAGGATAAGGGTGTCGATCTGCCGGGTTTTGAGAGGGTGAAGGTATTTTTTGACGATCATCCGGGTCTCCGGCTTTTTCATCCAGCCTTCCTCCACCAGCGGCACCAGAAGCGGGCAGGGGGCTGAATGCACCCTGGCCTCCGGGGCTTTTTCGCGAATCTTTTTTTCATAGATCCCGCTGGCAATCGTCGCCCGGGTGCCGATAACCCCGATGACCCCCTTTCGGGAGCTGGCCACGGCCAGGGAGACCGCGGGGGTGATAACCTCGTAGATGGGCAGATCAAAACTGGACTGGAGGGTCTCGGTGGCCACACTGGAAGCGGTGTTGCAGGCCATCACGATGAGTTTCGCCCCATGTTCAAGCAAAAAACGGGTGTTTTCCACTGAATAATCGATAACGGTCCGGCTGCTCTTGTTGCCGTACGGGGTTCGGGCCGTGTCGCCGAAATAGACGATATCATAGCCCGGCAGCTGGTCCATGATCGCCCGCACCACGGTGAGCCCCCCGATACCCGAGTCAAAAATGCCAATCATAGGAATCCTTCAGCCTTGTTTGTCGATCCAGCCGGATTCGCGGGCTTCATCCAGCGCTTGCAGCTGTTTCCGGACACAGGCCTGCAGCGGCGCCACTGCAACATCAACATTGATGCCGGGGCACATGCCGGCCATGATCCGCCAGTTGGCGGGATCGACCAGGATGCTTTCGATAAAAGGCCAGGCACGGCACATGCGGGGTTTGACCGGATGGATCGTGCAGAGTCCATCCCAGAAAATACAGTAGCCGTTCTCCTTCTGCCCCAGCTGCAAAGTGTTGCCGGCCTGCCGGCAGTATCCGGTAATCAGCCGATCCGGCGCAATCCCGAGATAGGCGGCGATGCGGTCAACGTCGGAGCCTGAAACCCGGGTGCCGCCAAAACCGACGCAGCAGTCCCCGCATTGGCGGCACTGGAAAAAATCCTCCGGGCAACGGGGGGATTCAGACGGCATGACGGCCTTCCAGGGCTTTTTTCAGAGTGACCGGGTCCACAAACTTGAGCTCTCCGCCCATGGGGACGCCGGAGGCGATGCGGGTGATTTTTACTCCCCGGCCGGAAAGCTGTTCATGAATGTAGTCAGCCGTGGCCTCGCCTTCCACGTTGGTGCCCGTGGCAATGATGATCTCCTTTGCCGGACCCTTCGCCACCCGGTCAATCAGCTCCTTGATCCGGATGTCCTCCGGCCCGATGCCGTCCATGGGGGAGAGCAGGCCCTGAAGGACATGGTAATGGCCGTTAAAAGCAGCGGTCTTTTCTATGGCCACCATGTCCACGGGATGCTCCACCACGCAAACCACAGACGGGTCCCGGGCCGGGTCGCTGCATATCCTGCAGACCGGCTCGTCGCTTAAGGCAAAGCATCGGCTGCAGAGACGGGCCTTTTCCTTTAATTCCCTGAGGCTGTCCGCAAGTTCCCGAACCTGCCGGGTGTTGGCCTGGAGCAGGTGCATGGCCAGCCGTTCAGCCGATTTTTCCCCGATGCCGGGCAGTTTCGAGAGATTGCGGATCAGGCGGGTGATGGATGCGGGATATTGAATCATATGAACTGCCCCGGCAAGGCCATGCTTACATCAAGCCCGGGATATTCATGCCGCCGGTCAGCTTGCTCATCTCTTCGTTGACCATCTGCTGGGCCTGGGAGAGGGCGTCGTTGATGGCGGCAACGATCAGATCCTGCAGCATTTCCACGTCTTCCGGGTCCACCACCTCTTTTTCGATCGAAACGGAGACGATTTGCTGGCGGCCGTTGGCCACGGCCTTTACCATGCCGCCGCCGGCCGAGGCCGCTATTGTTTTGGTGGCCATCTCCTCCTGGAGTTTCTCCATTTTATTTTGCAGCTGCTGGGCCTGCTTCATCATTTTTCCCATGTTTTTCATAATATGCGGTTCCTCCTATAATATTTTGATGTCAACGATCCGGCCCTGGAAAAGTTTCATGGCCGTCTCCACCATGGGGTGGTTGAGCGTTTCCTGTTTCAGCCGTTCCGTTTCTTTCCTGTCCGTCTTTTCCGTATTGTCGGCCGTTCGGGGCGGGTTCTGAAGACAAATTTCCATGTCCCTGCCGAATTGTTCCCGGCAGATCTGTTTCAAAACCGCCTGGCTTTTATCCCGCTTGACCCAGTTCATGTAAAACTGGTTGGGCGGCAGTTCCAGCTCTATCTGTCCGTCGCCGATGAATTGGATCCGGCTTTCAGCCAGGCATGCCGCAAGAGATGGCTGCTGCTCCATCAGCCGGGTCAAAACGCACTGCCATTGAGCCTCTGGAGTTTCCGGCGCATTATTGGTCGATGTATTTCCGGTCGACGCATTTTGGGCCGGCGCAGCCTCCGTATCTGGCGGCGCGGCAGACGTTTCCGGGACCGCCGCCGACCCGGCCGGTTCGGATGCGGCCGGGGGGGGCAGGCTTTCCGTTTCGGAATTGACGGCCGGTGGCACGGGATCCGGGATATCCGTCGGCGGCGGGGGTGAATGCCCGGATACCCCGGAAGCCGGGTCCCCGGAGGGATCACCGGCGCCATGGGATTTCAGTTGTTCCGGGCCCACTTCCTGCCTTAAAAGATCCAGCTTTTCGATCAATGTATCCATGGAAAGCGCCGGCTGTATTTGCAGAATCCGCAGAAAGGCCATTTCAAGGGCCAGTTTCGGCTGGCTGGAATGCTTGACCGTGACTTCCTCCCGGAACAGGATCTCCAGAATCTGGTGGAGGTGGGTGACGGGTACGTCAGCGGCCTGCTGCTGCAGGGCTTCGATTTCATGGGCCGCAATGTCCGAGAGGGCCTCTGCGCCGCCGCCCATTCGCACTACCAGCAGGTTCCGGAAGTGCGACACGGTTTCAGTGAAAAGCTTCATCATGGCCTGCCCGCGCCCGTAGCAGCGGTCAATGATTTCCAGCACCCCTGCGGTGTCGCCCTTTAAAACAGCCCCGGACAAGGCAAAAAGGTCCCTGCGGTCCACGCTGCCCAGCACGTCCAGTATCGCCCGGGTGTCGATGGTATCGGCTGCGCAGGCCAGGATGTGGTCCAGCAGGCTCAGGGCATCCCGAATGCTGCCGTCAGCTTCCCGGGCCACCAGGGAAAGGCCGTCCCTGTCGACCTCGATTCCTTCCCGCCCGCATAAACCAGCCATGTGCGCAACCATGGCATCAATGGCCACTCGCCGGAAATCGTGGCGCTGGCAGCGGGAAAGAATGGTTATGGGTATCTTGCCGGGCTCGGTGGTGGCAAAGAAAAACATGACATGTGCGGGCGGCTCTTCCAGGATTTTCAGCAGGGCATTGAAGGCGGCATCGCTTAACATGTGGACTTCATCCACAATGTAGATTTTGTAGGGGCTGTGGGCGGGCCGGTATCTGGCGTTTTCCCGAAGCTCCCGGACATTTTCCACCTTGTTGTTGGAAGCCCCGTCGATTTCAAATACATCGCTGGCATGGCTTTTGGTGATTTCCAGGCAGGAGCGGCATTGATTGCACGGCTCGCTTGCGGGGCCGGATTCGCAGTTTACGCATTTGGCCAGGATCCTGGCCACGGTGGTTTTGCCGGTTCCCCGGGGGCCCGCGAATAAAATGGCATGCGCCAGGCGGCCGGTGGTGATGGCATTGCACAGGGTGCGGGTGATGTGCTCCTGTCCGACAACTTCATCAAAACGCTGCGGCCGGTATTTTCGTGCCAGCACCAGGTATGACATGAATAATTCCTGAATTTTTTTCAAGTCGCCGCCGGGATCAGGGCAGGGGACTGATGGATTAACCTTCCAGGGGCAATGAATTTCCGAAAAATTAGGATGGACAAGTGATCCGGACTGCTTTTGGAAGGTATGAACAATTAAAAGTGGCGGAGAGAGAG
>CAZNSO010000153.1:0-5052 GCA_964575805.1 uncultured Desulfobacteraceae bacterium | reverse complement strand
ACCGGAAATGTGGCCCCGCCATCCGGGAACACGGCCACCTCGGCTTTTTTGGGCAGCTTGCGGGCGCCCATTTCAATAGCTGTCTGCGGCTGCCGGCAGTTATGAAAAAAGCCGAGATGACGGATTTCCCGGTCCGTAAGGGCCGGCACATAAAAAAACAATTGATATTCACGTATCAGTCGCATGGAATAATACGTAAGAAACTTTTCCTCCACATTCAAGCCTTTCTTTACCACACCCAGAAACTTCATCACATTGGATTTGCCGATCAGCCTGAGGATGGTTTTTAAAACAGGCAGCGGGGGCGGCTTGTCCGGTATGCCAATATCGTCGAGGCCCCGTTCGGCCCTTAAAAAACCCATCACCACACCACCCGGTTTAAGGGCCGGCAACGCGTTACCCACGCATTTCATGCTCTGTTTGAAATTGATCTCCATGGGATAGGAATTGACGATAACGGCATCCATGGGCCGGTCCAGGCTCACACCCGACCATTGCCGGCAGCTGGTCATGGCCCTGCGGTGGGCGGAGATGGGATCGCCCGCAAAAGCGGCGGTAACCTCCTGTTTTTCGTCCAGCATGACATTGACACAAAACATGTCGGCATGAATAAACCCCCGGACTTCCTCCAGGTCCTGTCGAAAAGAATTCTCCTCCGGCAGCAGGCCCACCCGGTTAAACCGGTATGGGGGTTCGGCGATCATGCCATGATGATGGCCGATGGCTTCGGCTGCGGCCACACCCGGGAAAACATTTTTCAGCCCGCCGCCGAAGCCGGCCCACAAATGCGGCTCGACCATTCCCACGACAATAATCAGGTCACTTTCGGCCAGCTGTTTATTGAGTACAACCGGCGTCCCCCTGGAAGTGGTGCCGAACCGATGGTGGGCGCCGTCATCAAAAGCATTGTGGTTGGACCAAAAGACCCTTGCGAGATTCTCCGCGCCGATTTTTCCAGCCATCTCGGCATCACTCATGGCGGTATGAATCCCGAGGGCCGTCATGACATGAATCTTCTCCGCATCCGCACCGGCTGCGTCAAGCTGCTCCAAAATCAAATGGAAAAACCGGTGGACCGGGGTTGGGCGGGTGTTGTCATCAACAATTATCAAAATCCGTTTTCCCTCAAGCTGGCGGGAGCAAAGCGCCGCCGACCCGACCGGGGAATCCATTGCGGCACTGACGATATCCGCCTCGCTTTGCCCCGCCGGCCTGGATATATCCGCCCGCTCCGGCAGATGGACCCGCCAGCTATCCGGCACCGCAACCGAAAGAAAATCCTGACCCCACGGAAGTCGGACATCCATAGAAACCTCCTTTATTGCTTGAAAACACAATTTTTTGAAAGCATAATGGCGGCAGCCGCCGCTCACCGCCGCCAAGGCAAGGCCTGATACCGGACAGCGTTTTCCGGACAGCGTTATTACGATGCCATCTTATTTTGAAAACTGGAAAACAATATGATACCATAAAAAATGGGCGGATACAGAACTTTTCCGACCAACTGATAATGGCTCACAGTGCTTTACCGGCAATAGGCAGGGGCCCCCTCCTTACCCTTCACTGTTAACCGCAACCATGGAAATTGTCAATGCGCACGCGCTATTTGATCAAAACCACAACAGGCCTGCTCTGCGCAGGAATCATGCTCTCCTTGCTTGCCGGCTGCTCCGGGCCGGAAGACAAACTCAAACATTTCGAGCAGGCCAAGACCCTTTATAGCGCCAAAAATTATACCGGCGCCAAATCCGCCCTGGAAACCGTCCTTGAAATAGACCCCGAATTTGCCAAAGCCCACGCCTATCTGGGGGAAGTCTATTTAAAACTGGGGGAAGTGTCCCGGGCCACGGAAGCCTTTGCACGGGCCGTCGAACTGGAGCCTGATTTGACTCAGGTCCAGATGAAACTCGCCCTTTTAAACCTTTTGAAAAATGACGTCCAAAGAGCTGAGAATTTACTGAACGAGGCCCTGAAAAACCGCCCCGGCGACATCTCCAGCAAATACATGCTGGCCCGTATCTACCAGATGAAGCAGGATTACGGGAAAGCGGAACAGATTTACAAAGAACTGCGGGACAAAAAAGATCCGCCGGAACAGGTCTATCTGTCCCTCGCCGCCCTTCAGATGCGGCAGGGAAAACTCGAAGAGGCGGAGACAAACCTTAAAACCGCCGTCAGCAAATACCCGCAGTCCATCAAGTCCGCTGTTTCCCTCTGCTCCCTGTACCTGAACCGGCAGGAATTAAAAAAGGCAGAAGACCTGCTGCAACGGGTCATCCGCCACAACCCGCAAAACAGTGATCTTCATCTCCTTCTCGGTCATGTATACAAGCGGACGCACCAATGGGAAGAAGCTGAGAGCGCCTTTTTAAAGGCGATACAATCCAACCCGCAGCACCCCAAGCCTTATATTGCCGCCGCGGATTTTTATACCAGCCGGAACCGCCCTGAAAAAGCCTTGCCCATGTATCAAAAAGCCCTGGACCGACAGCCGGAAAACCCGGCGATTAAGCTCCAGTTGGCCCGCTTTCATATGGATCAGGGGGAATTCGGCCGGGCTGAGAAAACTATCCACCAACTCATCGAGCAACATCCCGGCTACTTTGAAGCCAAAATCGCAAAAGCCCGGCTGCTGCTGGCACAAAAAAACTATGAGGCGGCAAAAACCTACCTCGCCCGGTTGGGCCAACGCCATCCCGATGTATCCCGAATCCATTACCTGAAAGGGCTTGCGCATTTTAGAAGCGACGAACCGGCCCTTGCCAAAATCTCCTTTGGCAAGGTGGGCCGGGAAAGCCCGGAATACAACGACGCCAAGCTTTTACTCGCCGAGTTATACATCAGGGAAAACAGCATCAAACCGGCAAAGGAAGCCATCAACGCCGTCCTTTCCGCATCACCGAAGCATTACACGGCACTGCGGATGATGGGGGATATTTATTTGCGTCAAAACCAATTGGAACAAGCGGCCTCTTGTTACCAGAAACTGATCCAAATCGCTCCGGACCGGGCTATTGGGCATTACCGGATGGGAATGACGGCTCACCAGCAGAATAATTTCAAAGCCGCCGTATCCCACCTGGAAACGTCCCTCTCCAAGGATCCGGATAATATCGACGTGTTTATTCATTTGATCTCATCTCTGCTCCAGGACCGGCGGATTGATAAAGCCCTTGAGAAATGCAACACCCGCCTGGCCGAAACGGCGGCCAAGCCCAAAGAAAAAGCGGTCATTTACAATCTGAAAGGCAAAGTGCTGGTGGCGGCCGGAAAGCTGGACCAGGCGGAGCAGTCTTTTAAAGCCGCTCTGATGGAATTTCCGGATTATCTGCCGGCCTATTACGCCCTGGCCCGCTTTTATCTGAATCACGAGCGCGCCGAAGAAGCCATCCGTCAATATCGCCGGGCCGTTGAAAAGGGAGGAGGGCAGGAGGCCGTCCCGCATATGATGCTTGGCATCCTTTTCGACGCCCAGGGAGACACCGCCTCGGCGGAGGACCAATACCGGCAGGCCGTTCAAAAAAATCCGGATTTCACACCCGCGGTAAACAACCTGGCCTATCTGCTGGCCAGGAATGAAAAAAACCTGAATGAAGCCCTCCGGCTGGCGGAAAAAGCCAAGGAACAACTGCCCGACAATCCGCTGGTCCAGGACACCCTGGGGTGGGTGTACGTTAAACTGGGCTTGTATGACAACGCCATTCAGGAATTTCTCCAAAGCATTGAAAATCTTCCGGATCACCCCACTGTTTATTATCATCTGGGGGTGGCCTATTTCAAAAAAGGAGCTGCCGATCAAGCCAGGGAAGCCTTGAACACGGCGCTTGACATCGACCCGGAATTCAACGAAGCCGAACAGGCACGACAGATCCTCTCCAGGATTTAGTCGGCCCGACCAGCGGCTGAAGGCAATCAGATGAAATACCTCTCATTCAAAATACTGATTTTCTGTATTCTGATGCCGCCCATATTATACCTGTTGACCACTCATCTTTTGCAGGGGTATCTGACCCAGTGGTATCAAGCTGAGCTAAAAAATGTCTACCTGGCTGATATCAACGAAGTACTCAACGGCACCCTGCCCATCTCTGAAGCCGTCCAGGAATCCCTCGATCAGTATCGCAGGCGGAGCCTGTTCACCGATCTCGGGGGGCGTATTGAAGCAAGGGTGACAACAGGGGAAGGCACCATCCTGTACCCGCCGGCCTACCAGACAGACCCTCCTCCGGAATTGCCGGGCGACCCGGTGCAACTCGCGGAGCAAAACTATAATATCCTGGACAGCGGCCTGACGCTTGAAGTCAAGGCCCAGATACCGCCCTATGCATTTATCTCAATTGCCATTTTATCATTTTATATTTTGGTTTTTCTCGGGGCGCTATACGCTCATTTCAAGAAAGCCCTGAAATCCGCCCGCGCCGAAGAAGCCCGGACAGCGGATGAGATCCGGCGCCTCATGGAAATGGAGCAATCCCACAAAGAACAGGCGCGCTCCCTGGCAGAAGAGCGGGAATCCCTGCTGTCTGAATATCGGCAGATTCAGGAATCCCTGGAAACAACGAAACAAAAGGCTGAAAAAGAAGAGGAAGAGCTTTTCGAGGAAATAGAGAACCTGGAAGGCAAGCTCCGGGAAAACCTATCGCTGCAGAAAGAACAGGATACGGAGATCGATCAGTTGAAAGAACAGCTCGAAGAGCTTGAAAAAACACGGAAGAACCAGGTTCATCAGCGGGAAAAGGTTGCCGATCGCCTGGGGAAACGCATTAAAGTCCTTTATAAAAACGTCGATGTCAGCAGCCGGGCTTTGTCCGGAATGGCGGATATGGACGATGACATGGCCCTTAAGGCGGAAGAGTTGATCCATCAACTCAATGAGGATGCTTCCCTGGTGACCGTCAAGCGGAAAGTTTTCAGCAAAAAAGGCAAGGCCACGGTGTTTGAAGCGGTTTTTGCCTACAAGGGCCGGCTGTACTTCCGAAAATCCCCCGAGAACCGCGTGGAGATCCTGGCCATTGGCACCAAAAAGTCACAGAACAAGGACCTGGCCTACCT
>CAZNSO010000152.1:3811-5052 GCA_964575805.1 uncultured Desulfobacteraceae bacterium | reverse complement strand
TGCACCTGCTCGACCACTTCCTGGGCCGCTTTTGCCGGTACAATGGCGATCAGCCCGATACCGTTGTTGAAAGTGCGGCTCATCTCCGCATCTGAAATATTGCCGCCTTTTTGAAGAAAGGGAAAAATGGGGGGTACGTCCCAGGAATCCCTGATCACCCGAATGCCGCAGGCAGCCGGGACAATGCGCAGCACATTTTCCTCGATTCCGCCGCCGGTAATATGCGCAAGGCCGTGAACCGGCAGATTTTTGACCAGACGCCGGATAATGTCCGTATAAATTTTCGTGGGGGTGAGAAGCGCCTCCCCGAGAGACATGCCCAACTCCGGCACATGATCGGTGACGTTTAGCTTGAGGGTATCGAAACAGACCTTTCGAACCAGCGAGAACCCATTGCTGTGGACCCCGGAAGAGGCAATCCCGACCAGTTTATCGCCGACCCGGATCTCGGAGCCATCCACAATCCTGTCATTATCCACGATGCCGACGGAAAACCCGGCCAGGTCATACTCACCGGCATTGTAAAATCCGGGCATCTCCGCTGTTTCTCCGGCAATCAGGGCACAGTTGGCGCGCCGGCAGCCCTCTGCAATGCCTTCAATGATCTGGACCGCCACCTCTGAGCGCAGCTCGCCCATAGAAAGGTAATCAAGAAAAAACAGGGGCTTTGCCCCCTGCACGGCCACATCATTGACGCACATGGCCACCAGGTCAATCCCCACGGTATCGTGCTTATCCATCATGAAGGCGATTTTCAGCTTCGTTCCCACCCCGTCGGTGGAGCTTACCAGCACCGGTTTGTCAATGCCTTCGGTATGCAGGGAATACAGGCCGCCGAAACCGCCGATCTCTCCCATCACCCCGGATCGGGGGGTTTTGGCGGCGATTTTTTTTATGGACTCCACGAACTGCCCGGCTTTCTCGATATTTACCCCTGCATCGGCGTATGTCAACGACTTGTCTGAATGGCTCATCGGATTTTATAACCTGAATTGATAATTAAGTGTGGCTGATGCGCTCTGTTCGGCCGCCCGGTTCCGCTTTTCCCTCCGGTCCGCTTCTCCGGCTTGCCAGCCGGTTTCCCATTCGGGCGGGCGCCTTGCGGCAGAGGCTTCGGGAGATTGCTGCAACCCCCCGAAAAATAGCAATTGATATCGTAAACAGGGCTTAATGTCAAAACAATTTTTTTGACATGAGCCGGCTGTTGGTGTACTTTGACACATTGCCTTCCTGTTAACAGC
>CAZNSO010000152.1:0-3711 GCA_964575805.1 uncultured Desulfobacteraceae bacterium | reverse complement strand
TTCCTGTTAACAGCACGGGCGAAAACCCGGGCATCGGGTCAAGCTCGGGATGGGTGAAACATCAACCGCAGGGAAATTCGAAGCATGAAAAAGTTTGCAAGATTGGACCGACTGCCGCCTTACGTTTTTGCAGCCGTCAATCAGGCCAAAATGGATGCCCGCCATGCCGGAGAGGACATTGTTGACCTCGGCATGGGCAATCCCGACCAGGCAACGCCGCAGCATATTGTGGACAAGCTGATCGAAGCCGCGCAGAAGCCCCAGAACCACAGATACTCGGCATCCATGGGGATCCGGAAACTCCGGATGGCGATTGCGGATTGGTATAAACGCCGGTTTGACGTGGATATCGACCCGGAAAACGAAACCATTGCCACTATCGGGGCCAAAGAAGGCATTTCGCATCTGATGCTGGTGACCATCGGGCCGGGGGATGTCGTGTTTTCGCCGAACCCCACCTACCCCATCCATCCCTATTCAGCCATTATTTCCGGGGCGGATGTGCGTGGAATACCGGTGGGGCCGGAAAACGACTTTTTCGAAAACCTGATCGCCGCCACCAAGCAGACCTGGCCCAAGCCCAAGGTTTTGATCATCAGTTACCCGCATAATCCGACCACTGAGACCGTGGACCTTGATTTTTTCCAAAAGATCGTGGATTATGCCAAGGCGCACGACATACTGGTGATCCACGACCTGGCTTACGCCGACCTGGTCTTTGACGGCTACAAGCCCCCGAGTTTTATGCAGGCAAAAGGGGCCAAGGATGTGGGCGTGGAGTTTTTCTCGCTTTCCAAAAGCTACAATATGCCGGGCTGGCGGGTCGGCTTCTGTGTGGGCAACCCCGAGGCCATCCACGCCCTCCGGCGGATCAAAAGCTACCTGGACTACGGTATTTTCCAGCCCATCCAGATCGCGGGGATTATCGCCCTAAACGGCCCCCAGGAGTGTGTCAATGAAATCGTGGAAACCTACCGATCCCGGCGGGACGCCCTGATCCGGGGCCTGGAACGGATTGGCTGGAACATCGCACCGCCAAAGGCCACCATGTTCGTCTGGGGCAAAATCCCGGAGGCCTACCGGGCCATGGGCTCGCTGGAATTCTCCAAGCTCCTGATCCGGGAAGCCAAGGTCGCGGTATCACCGGGGATCGGCTTCGGGGAGTACGGGGATGACTACGTGCGCTTCTCCCTTATTGAAAACAACATGCGGATCAACCAGGCGGTTCGCGGAATAAAAAAGATGCTCTGATTATGGAAAAGGAAATCAATATCGGGATTCTGGGACTGGGAACGGTCGGAACCGGGGTCGCCCGCCTGCTGACCGAAAACGCCGGTTTAATTGCCGGACGCCTGGGCTGCCCCCTGACCATCAAGCGGGCGGCGGATCTGGAACCGGAAAAAGACCGGGGTCTAAGCCTTGCTGACGGCGTGCTCACCACGCAGGCAGCGGAGGTGATAAACGACCCGGACATTGACATCGTGCTGGAGCTGATCGGCGGCCAATCCCCCGCCCTGGAACTCATTGAGGCGGCCATTGAAAACGGAAAGCATGTAGTGACCGCCAACAAGGCCCTGCTTGCCGAAAAAGGGCTTGGCATTTTTCAGAAAGCGCATGCCGCAGGGGTCCAGGTGGCCTTCGAGCCCAGCGTGGGCGGCTGCATGCCGATCGTCAAAACCCTTCGCGAATCCCTGGTCGGCAACCGTATCCACTCCATCTGCGGCATCCTGAACGGCACCTGCAATTATATCCTCTCAAAGATCAGCGCGGAAGGCGCCACCTTTGCCGATGCCCTGGCCCAGGCCCAGGCCAACGGCTACGCGGAAGCGGACCCGGGCCTCGATGTGGACGGCATTGACACGGCCCATAAACTGGCCATTCTTTCCGCACTGGCCTACGGCATGGAATTTAACTTTGCCGACATCTACATGGAAGGCATTTCCGGGATAACCCCCATGGATATTGAATTTGCCGCCCAATGCGGCTATCAGATCAAGCTGCTGGCCATCACCAAGTATGATGAAGCTGCCGATGCCGCGGAAGTAAGGGTCCACCCGACCATGATCCCGGATGCCAACCCGCTGTCCAAGGTGGACGGCACCTTGAACGCCGTCACCATCAGGGGGGATGCCGTGGGGGACATGATGCTCTACGGCCACGGCGCCGGCATGATGCCCACAGCAAGCGCCGTTGTCAGCGACATTGCGGATATCGCCCGGGGGATTCTCACCGGCGGCGCCATGGGCGTGCCCATGCTCTCCTATCAAATGGAAAATATCCGTCAGATTGCCGTCCGGCCGATCGAAGACATTACCACCCATTACTATTTCCGATTCTCCGCCCTGGACAGCCCCGGGGTCCTCTCCAAGGTCGCGGGCATACTCGGCGAACATGGCATCAGCATCAAATCCGTCCACCAGATCGAACGGCCATTGAACGGCGGCGTCCCCATCTTCATGCTGACCCATGCCGCCCGGGAGGCGGCGGTGAAATCGGCCCTGGGCAAAATAGCGGCGCTTGAAGTCATCACGGCCGAACCTATCCTGATACGCATAGAAGAGAACCAAAACTGACCATCTGAGACTCTGAACACGGCTTGCGAGGTGAAATGTATATACTCTGCTCGGATCTCGAGGGGGTGTTTGTCCCCGAGATATGGATCAACGTGGCCCAAAAAACCGGAATTGAGGAATTAAAGCTCACCACCCGGGATATTTCCGACTACGACGTGCTCATGCAGAAACGCCTGGCCATCATGGCGGAAAACAAATTGAAGCTCCGGGATATCCAGGCAGTCATTGAAGGACTGGAACCTCTCGAAGGGGCTTATGAATTTCTGGAGTGGATCCGCGAGCGGTACCAGATCATTATCGTCTCCGACACCTTCGTGGAGTTTGCCGGCCCCCTGATGAAAAAACTCAACCGGCCCACCCTGTTCTGCAACTCCCTGATCGTCTCCCCCAACGGCGAGGTGACCGGATACAAGCTGCGGCAGAACGACGGCAAACGCAAAACCACCCTGGCCCTGAAAAGCCTGAACTACACGGTCGTTGCCTTTGGTGATTCCTACAACGATATCAGCATGCTAAAGGAGGCCGACGCCTCTTTCCTGTTCCGGCCGCCGGCCAACGTGACCGAAGAATTCCCGGAAATTGCCTGGAGCGAGACCTATGACGGCCTGCGGGAAATGATCATCGCCGCCACCACCGCCGGCGATTAATTATTTTTTGCGCAAGAAAATGGAAGACGGCTCAAAAAAAGTGGCGCTGCCTGTTGACATGAGACCGGAAGGCCTGATCATTCATACTTACGTGCAGCCCAAATCCTCCAAAAACCAGATTGCGGGGATTCATAACAAGGCCTTGAAAATCCGGATCACCGCGCCGCCCACTGACAACAAGGCCAACCGGATGTGCCTCCGCTTCATTGCCAAGCAATTGGGCATCCCCCAGTCCAGACTGGAGCTCGTCTCCGGCCACACAAGCCGCAGCAAGCAGATTTTCGTGGCCTACACCAACCAGGAACCCGGCCCGCAACAGGAAAAACAGCTGCTTGACAAACTATCCGCCCTTATCCAATAAAAGGGTCTTGACAAACATTAAACTCCAGGTTATAAATATGTTTTACATGATGCGGGGTGGAGCAGTCTGGTAGCTCGTCGGGCTCATAACCCGAAGGTCACAGGTTCGAATCCTGTCCCCGCTACCAATT
>CAZNSO010000151.1:0-5341 GCA_964575805.1 uncultured Desulfobacteraceae bacterium | reverse complement strand
TTCAAAAAACGCATACCCCTCTTCCAGGTTCCGCCAAAAATCGATCCATTCAGAATTCCGATGGTGCTTCATGTTTTCCGGGGTCATCCGGAATGGAAAAATATGCACCCTGAAGAAGCGCTGGCCGTTTGAAAGGGCGGCATTGGCGAGGGCATAGATTTGCTCGATCCCCGGGTCCGTCATGGCAAAACAACCGATGGAAACGCAGCTTCCATGCACCATCAAGGCACTACCGGTTCTAGCGTGAGCACGATCATAAAGATTCGGATATCCCAGATTAAAGGACAGGTGGAACCGGCTGACGGGGTTGAGGTGCTCGGGGGGCACGAAGTAGAACCCTTCCGGCGCTTTTCCGTCGCCTTCTTTTAATTTGGGCCCTAGCCCGCCCCTGCCATAGCTGCAAACGGGATAATCCGCAAACAACCGGTAGGCAGCGCCATCCTGAACCCATAATTCCAACTCTTTTTCTGTTTTAAAAATCCTGATGAAAATCGGCGCACCAAAAGAAAGCCCTTTTTTTGCCAGCCTTTCCTCTAACTCCGGCCGCACCCTGGCTATCGCTTCTCTTGAGCGCTCGCTTGAGGCCATGCCGGCAAAATGCCCCTTCGCATCTAAGCTCACGATAAACAGGCCCAGGCAAGCGATGCCGAAAAAACGTATAAACCTGCGCGCAAAAACTCCTTTTCGAATCCTGTTCACAAGGGAAGCAAAAAAACAATACACTTCAATCAACCCTCCGATACACAACCATCAAAAACAGATTGGACCCATATGGACGCATTTTATCCAGAATCTGGCGCCGAACCCCTAAACCGATCCTTTCCGCCGAAGCAACGTACAACCGTGTTTCTTTCTTTTTATCAATGTTTGCATTATTCTTTAGACATACTCTCAATCTCCCTGGCAGACCACGCTCACAGGGCTGCGTAACGCTCTCGGTAAGTCTCGGTAACCCGCGACAACTCTCGTAGGGCGGACCAAGCGCAGCGTGTCCGCCTTCAAAATCAAATATACCGCTAGTTTGGTGTACACTTGATTTGGCATATAATATCGATTAGTCCGTCTGCCAACAGGAGACCCTGCCGGGGATTTAATTTGCACAGAAAGTATTTTTATACTATAAAAAGCCCTGATTCTAAAATATTTTCTGGAGTAGAAAAAAATTTTCCACCTCATTTTTTACATGGGAACGATGATGAAAAAAATATGGATACCGATGGTTTATGTTTTAATTTTTTCTGCCGTGGCACTTTTGGCGTGTTCCAACGGGGAAGAAGGCGGCAAAGGCGGAAAAGCCGCAAAAGGATTGTCCCCGAAACGACCCGAAACAATGGCGTTATTAGCCAGGCTGCCTGAAAACACCCAGTTCGTGGTCAAGTTTGAAGCTCTGGAAAAATTCTACGACAACTTTGCCGTCTCTCAAAACTCGGTATTGGGCGTTTCCCTTGAAGAAAAAGATGTCGAGCAACTGAAGACGCGAATGGGGTTTAACCTCCTGAATGCGGAAGCTGTCAAACAAAAAGGCTTTGATCTCAAAAAGCCCTTTTGCCTGGCAGGAACAAACATGAAAGTCCAGTCGGCGGACAGGGGGGACCCCGAGTTTGATGTGTTCGGCCTGCTGCCGGTTTCGGATGGTGCTGAGGCAATGGAGACCATCCGCTCGGGCCTTGAGAAAAACGATGTGCTTTTTGTGGAAGCTGAAAAAGACGGCGTGCCGTTTATCAAATGGAATCACAAGAAAGAAAAAGGCTGCCTTGCCGTTAAAGATTCATACCTTTACCTGACGGTCAATGCAAAAGCCGATCCGCAGGTATTTCTTGAATCCCTTCTGGCAAACAACGACTCCCTGAGCGATGCCAAAGCTTTCCGGGATATCGCATCTGACACGGATTTAAGCCGTGATCTACTGGTTTATTTCAATGTTGCCGACATGGTTGAAGCCCATGCGGAACAACTCAAGCAGGCTGCAGCCGCTCAGGCCGGCCAGGCAGCCGATACCCTGGCGCAGCTCAGACAATACCGGTCCGCCGTTATGACCGCGGACCTTGGCAGCCCGGACCTGGCGGTCAACACCACGATCGCCCTGGTTGACGGTCATGGGATGGGAAAGCTTTGGAACAAGGAATACGTGAACCGGCAGAAGATTTTAAGCATTACGGAGCCCGCCGCCCTGCTGCTTTCCGTTGGGCTTGACATCAAGGGCTACTATCAAATGATCATTGACATGATGCCGTCGGAACCGGATGAATCCATAAAGAACCGGATGGAGGCGTTCAGGGAAAAAACGGGCATTGATATTGAGACCGACCTGCTTGACAACCTGAGCGGTAGCGTCAATCTCGCATGCTACGATGGGGCCAGCATAACCATGCTGAATTACAACGCCCTTTTTACCGCCGGGGTCAGGGATGAAAAACGGATGCTTCAGGTCATTGACAAGGCCATCCAACTGCTGCCCCCTGACCAGAGGGCCATGGTAAGCCGACAAAAAGTGGGCGAAACGGATGCCTATGTCTTGAATCCGGGGATGGTGCAGATCTACGCCGGAGTTGAGGATCAGAAACTCCTGTTCGCTTCAGGGAAACCCATTTTTGAGAAAGCCCTGAATGCGGATGAAAATGAAGGGTTTGTTCAGGATCTGACAGATGAGCGTTTAAAAAACAGCCTCTTGAGCCGCCGCAACATGTTTTACCTGAACATGGATGAGGTGCTGAAGACAGTGAATAACTTTGCCATGTTTCTTGCCGAGCCCGCGGGTGGTGAACAGAAATTCAAAGAAAAACTGGATGCGGCCGGCCGCTTCAAATATTTCCTGGGCTCCAGCGAGCTGGATGAAAACAGGATCAAATCCCTGTTTTTCGTTAAAACCCGCTTCAGCCAGCCCTTCTTTCTCGAACTGGCCCAAATGATCGATCAGGTAAAACCGGATAAAAAAAGTCTAAACTGACCGATTTGTCCCTTCCGGCCATGACGATAGCCATCTTTGAATGGGGGCTATCGGTGCCGGACAAAAGGCCCTGAAGGATTCGGCCAGGTTCAAATTTTCCTTTCCCTTAATTATTCCGGATGATTATTTCGGATGATAATTCCGGACAGGGCAGTAAGCGGAGCCGCGAGGATAGCAGCCCTCCCGGGACGGAGGGCATCATTTGAGAAGCGGCGGGTAAAGGATTACTTGATTCCGGAACTAAACGGCTTCTATGGTGGACGGCGGTTTTGACGCGATATTGTATGTGACACTGACCACGCCGGGCACAGCGCCAACAATTTCCTGGCCCAGCTGCCGCAGGGTCTCGAATGAAAGTCGGGTCGGCGTGGCCGTACGGGCATCCACGCTGTCCCAGCACCGGACCTCAATCTGCTGGCCGAAATCGCGCTGACCGTCGCGCATTCCGGTAACCCGGTCTTCGTGCAGGATGGCCATGTACTGGAAAGCGCCGCATCCGGACAAAATCCGCTCGACTATCCCGGTGGCCTTCCGGACCGTCTCGATGCGCTCCGGCGTGGCCTCACCAATGACGCGGGCGGCAAGGGCCGGACCCGGAAACGGAATGCGGTTAAACAACTCCTCGGGCAGGCCCAGCGCCTGGCCAACCTTTCTGACCCCGTCCTTGCGCAGCTGGATCAGCGGTTCAATAATCCTGTAGCCGAAGGCTTCCTGCGGGTCAATCCCCAGCTGTGCAAACACATTGTGCTGCCGCTTGATGCCCGCGACGGTCTCGTCGATATCGGTCAGGATCGTCCCCTGGAGCAGGTGCTTTGCCCCGCTTTCACGGACCAGGCGCCCGAAGACCGCACGGTAGAAGGTCTGGGTGATGGCCTCGCGTTTGGCCTCCGGGTCGGTCACCCCTTTGAGCGCGGCGAAAAACTCCTCACGCGCGTCGACCACTTCGACCGGAACGCCAAGCTCGCGAAAAAAACCGGTGACCTGTTCGGCCTCGCCCGCACGCATCAGCCCGTTTTCTATGAATACCGTCTTGAGGCGATCCCCCAGCGCCCGATGCCCGAGAAGTGTCACCGTGGATGAATCGACCCCGCCGGAAAGGGCATTGATGGCCCATCCATCTCCGACAGTGCTTTTTATCTCCTCTGCTTTTTCATGAATGAATTGCTCTGTGTTTAGCGCCTGTATAGTGATTTCCGTATCCAATCCGATTTCTCCTGGGTTTGATAATAAATTTGATGAGGTAAAAAAGGCGGTAGCTTACCATTCAGGCCACCGGACTGCAACGGCTTTTTGATGCCGCGGCCATATGGCAGTCATGCTCCCCGCCCCGCTCGTGGTTCGGAAGAAAAACTAAAAAAACCGGCGGGGTCGGGATTTATTTTAACAGTCGCTCAGGTGAAATTTTTTCCTGGCAAGCTGAGGGCATATAAGGGTCAGGGGGCTTCAAGCGCATTGAATATTAACGGAATGTCTAAATTTTTTTCCCTATGTAGAAAGCATACCCATAATACGCTTTGTACGTGTCATACATCCGAGCCTCATGTCGTTGGTTTGCGACAAGTTCCACGGCGGCTTTATTGCCTGCATTTTTCTCGAGGAAAAGTTTTTCTGCGTCTACTTGTGGCGCATAGAAATGTTCGGTCCAGCAGTTTTCAGGCAAAATAAAAGTGGCGGCCGGAATGAATCCGGCTTTTTGCATTTGCGCTACCTTGTTGGGGATCGTGTCTATCTCCGGGTAGGCATCCATCCAAAACGCCTCGATCTCGGCGGGACGTTCCTCCGTAAACCATGAGGCTTCCGAAACAGCCATATAACCGCCGGGTTTCAGGAATTTCCGCCATTCATTGAGCCCCCGTTCAAAACCAATGTTGTAGATCGCTCCTTCCGACCACATCAGATCCAATTCTTCCTCCTGGAAAGGAAGATTGTCCATTGAACCAACCATACCTTTTACTCTATCCTGAATATTCAGTTTCTCGGCATTCCGGTTGAAAAGATCGATGAAAGCAGGAAAAAGGTCGATACCGGCAATGTTTCCGGGGGCGTTCCGGGCCAATACCATTGTCTGCCCGCCTGATCCGCAGCCAATGTCGGCAATAAATGATTGATTGTTAAGATTGTCTATAAAACTCAGCGCTTTTTCCGTTACTTCAGGGCTGCCTGGCCCCTGTCGCTCCAGATTGGCAAAATATTCGCAGATTAATTCCAGATCAAACTCATGAATGGATTGCTTTTCATCTTTCATTAGGTCTCCACGGTTTTTTGCGGGGTTTCATTCTATCTTGCCTGCGGACCCGCTTTGCCTGCCGGTCCGCACACCTGATATGGGCTTAATCGCGTTCTATGGATAATCTTCTGTCACCTGGGCCAGGAAGCTTCTTACCGCATCTACCA
>CAZNSO010000150.1:1550-5502 GCA_964575805.1 uncultured Desulfobacteraceae bacterium | reverse complement strand
GCCAGGTACCAGGCCGCCGACAGCAGCGTGGCAAGTGCCGAAGCTTCGTACCGGCTGGTAAAATCCCATTACGAAGGCGGCTCGGCCACCATCACACGTTATCTGAAAGCCGAACTGGATCGCAGTCGGGCACGAACCCGCTCTGCGGCCGCTTTTTACGACAAAATAAAAGCAAACGCCGACCTGGCCCGCGCCATTGGCAAATGGGCCGCTCGCCACCCGCAACCCTTTGAAAGCAGGGATCGCCATGAAGAATAAAAGACGCATCCTCATCGCCATAGCCGCCGCTCTTTTGCTGGGAGCCGGGGTTTTATTATTCTTCCTGCTTTTCTCCAGTGACAATATCAATCCTGGGAGCACTTTTCCGGAAAAACAGGCCGCCGTCCATGACGCGAAAACGCTGAAGGCGGAGATTGAACCGGTAACCGAATATTATGACGCCGTGGGAACGGTTGAGCCCCGAAGCCAGGCGCAGATTGAGGCCCGGATATCCGCCCGGATCAACGAGGTACCGGTCAGGGCCGGCGATTCGGTATCAAAGGGGGATCTGCTGATCGCCCTGGATGATCGGCAGATGCGCTCCAGACTTTCTCAGGCCCGGCAGTCATTGAAAACCGCCATCTCCCGGCGACAAGAGGCCGGGCAAATGGTCAACTCGGCAGAGGCCGCGTTCACGGAGGCCGAATCGGGGTACCGGCGGATCAAGAATTTTTTTCAGGCAGGAGCCGCCACGGAGCAGGACCTGGAACAGGCCCGAAGCCGCTACCTGCAGGCAAAAGCCGCCCTGGGAAGGGCCAGGGACGGTTTTTCCGGAGCCAAAGCCGGTGTTCAGATGTCCAGGGATATGGTCAGAGAGGCGGAGATCGGTTTGAGTTATACCCGCATCCGGGCCCCGGCCGAGGGAACGGTACTTAAGCGGCTGGCCGATCCGGGAGACCAGGCGATGCCCGGAAAACCGCTGCTGCAGCTTCGCACGGCGGCGGGCCTGAGGCTGGAGGCCTATGTGCGCGAAAGCCTGGTCAATAAAGTTCGCCCGGGGGCGATCCACCGTGTGGCACTCACCGCCCTGGGAAAAACCGTGGATGCCGAAATCGAGGAGCTGGTTCCCTATGCCGATCCCCGGACACGGACCTTTCTCGTAAAAGCCGGACTTCCGGACATTGCCGGCCTGTATCCGGGTATGTACGGCAAACTGCGGATCCCTCTCCAGGAAGTGGCGGTTGTCATGGCCCCGCGTGCAGCGGTGGATTCGGTCGGTCAACTGGAGCTTGTCAGGGTAAAAACCCCGGAGGGCTGGCAACGCCGCTACATCAAGACCGGCGACTATTATGGGGATAAAGTGGAAGTATTGTCCGGGCTCTCCGGCGGGGAAATATTGAAAGCAAAGGGACCGGAAAATGGGGAATAACGTTGACGCCCCCGGTGGCCTGATTTCCCGCATTGTCAGACCGTTTCTCAATGGCCGGCCGGCGATTATTCTCTTGATTGTTGCCGTTTGCCTGGGAATCGCAGCCATTATGGTCACGCCCCGGGAGGAGGACCCCCAGATTATCGTCCCCCTGGCCGACATTTATATCGAGGCCCCCGGCGCTACTCCCCAGGAGGTGGAAAAGCTTGTGGCAACCCCCCTGGAGCGTCTCTTGTGGCAAATCGAAGGGGTTGAGTATGTCTACTCCATGTCCCATCAGGGCCGGGCGATTGTTACGGTCCGGTTCTATGTGGGGGAGGATCGGGAGGCGTCCCTGGTCAAACTCCACAACCAGATTGCCATGCACACCGACCAGGTGCCCTCCATCGTGACCGGCTGGGTTATCAAGCCGGTGGAAATTGATGATGTGCCCATCGTCAACCTGGCCTTGTATTCCAGCCGCTTAAACGACCATGAACTGCGCCGGATCGGAGAAGAGGTCTGCTGGCGCATCTCCGGGCTGAAAAACATCTCCCGGAGTTACGTAACCGGCGGGCGGCCCCGGGAGATCCGCGTTGAGCTCAAACCCGAGCGAATGAACGGGTACAATGTATCCATTGCCGGTGTCCGTAGAGCGCTTCAGGGCGCCGATGCGTCTGTTACGGCCGGTGATATCGACCGCTTCGACAAAAATTTCGAAATCCTTGCCAACTCTTTTCTGCAGTCTGTAAAGGACGTCGAGGAATTGGTGGTGGGCGTTCACAATGGAAGGCCGGTCTATCTGCGTGACCTGGCAAAAATCAGCGATGGTCCTGCAGAGGCGACGCAATATACCCGCATCGGACACTCCTACAGGTATCGGCAGGCCCATCAAATGGAGGACGCCCCCCTGGCATACCCCTCCGTAACGCTTTCATTCGCCAAGAAATCCGGCACAAACGCCGTCGATGTCTCAAAGAACATCATGGCTGAGCTTGAAAAATTGAAAGGCAGCATTATCCCTGCTGATGTGAAAGTGGCCGTCACACGGGATTATGGCTACACCGCCCAGGAGAAGGTAAACAACCTGCTGTACTCGCTGGGATTTGCCGTGCTCACGGTAATCATCCTTCTGGCCTTTACACTGGGCCGGCGCGAGGCGCTTGTTGTGGCTGTCGCCGTGCCGGTCAGCTTCAGCCTGGCGCTTTTCATGAATTATATGTTCGGCTACACCATCAACCGGGTAACGCTCTTTGCCCTGATTCTTTCCCTGGGGCTGGTGGTCGATGACCCGATAACGAACGTGGACAATATTCAACGCCACATCTTCATGGGACGCCGGAAACCGTTTTTCGCAACCCTTTTTGCCGTTCAGGAAGTCCTTCCGCCGGTGATCATCTCCACCATTGCCATTATCATCTCCTTTGCCCCGCTTTTTTTCATTACCGGCATGATGGGGCCCTACATGGCGCCCATGTCCGCCAATGTGCCGCTTACGGTAATATTCTCAACCCTTTGCGCCCTGACAATCGTTCCCTGGATGAGCTATGCCCTGCTGAAAAAACGCTCGATCCCGGGCGGCGACTCGGCCCCCAATGGCCGGAAGGAACAAAAAGGCACGCCCCAATGGATCTTTAACACCTACCGGAAACTGGTCACCCCGTTTCTGGAATCCCGAACCCGCCGCTACCTGCTGCTTGCCGCCATTCTCATTTTGCTGGCTTTTTCCGCCAGCCTGGTGCTTTTCCGGCTGGTACCGCTTAAAATGCTGCCCTTTGACAACAAAAACGAATTCCAGGTGGTCATTGACATGCCCGAGGGCACCACCCTGGAAGCAACGGACGGGGTGGTGCGCGATTTTGAGAATTACCTGCGCCGGGTAAATGAAGTCGAAAACTTCACCGCTTACGTGGGCACTGCCTCTCCCATGGATTTCAACGGCATGGTCAGGCATTATTACCTTCGCAAAGCGCCCCATCTGGCCGATATCCGGGTAAACCTGGCCTTGAAAGGCAAACGGGCCCAGCAGAGCCATGCCATTGTTCTACGAATAAGAAACGACCTCATGGAAATCGCCGAAAAACATGAGGCCAAAATCCAGCTGGTGGAGATGCCGCCGGGGCCGCCGGTGCTGGCCACAATTGTGGCCGAGCTTTACGCCAGCCCTTATAAATCCTATGAGGAACTGGTTGCCGCGGCCGAGCACATCAAAGAGATCATGGCGGATGAACCCGGGGTGGTCGATATCGATGCTATGACCGAGGCGCCCCGCGAACAGATCGATTTTGTGGTGGACCGGGAAAAGGCCGCACTCCACGGGATCCCCCCCCGGGCCATTATCCATGCCCTGAAGGCGGCGGTGGGCGGAGAGACGCCGGCCACGGTGCATGTGCCCGACGAACGACAACCCCTGAAGGTCAAGCTTATCCTTCCGCGCAGCAGCCGCAGCCGGATGAGCGCGCTCACCCAGATTCCCATGGCCACGCCCGAGGGCCGAATGGTACCCCTGGCCGAACTGGTTGAAATGCAGCGCAGCCCCGACGCCCAGACCATCTATCACAAAAA
>CAZNSO010000150.1:0-1450 GCA_964575805.1 uncultured Desulfobacteraceae bacterium | reverse complement strand
CCCCTTACCCTGATCGGCATCATGCCGGGTTTCTGGCTGTTAAACATCATCACCGGCGAAACGATCGGGGGCTATGACAACCTGGTGTTCTTCACCGCCACCAGCATGATCGGCATGATCGCCCTGGGGGGCATTGTGATCCGGAACTCCCTGGTATTAATCGAATTCATCCAGGATTCCCTGAAAAATGAACTTCCTTTCAAGGAAGCCGTTCTGCAGAGCGGTGCCATCCGCATGCGGCCCATCGTTCTCACGGCAGTCACCACAGGCCTCGGCGCCTGGCCGATCACCCTGGACCCGGTCTTCTCGGGCCTGGCCTGGGCGCTTATATTCGGCCTTATGGCCTCCACCCTGTTTACGCTGCTGGTGGTTCCGGTCACCTATTACGCACTTTACCGGCCTGAAACAACGGAGCAGGCATGAAAAAAACGGGCCATTCCTCACTCAAAGGCCAGCAAGACTTTCATGCTCCCGCGGGTCATGGCATGCGCAAACGCGGCCTGAAATTCCGTAAAAGGATAGATCCGCTCCACAAGGCTGCCCGGCTGAATCCGCTGATCCGCCAGACACTTGACCGAGAACCCGATATCCCCGCACCGGGAGCCGACCAGTGCAAGCTCATTAACCACCAGCTCGTTAAGCTTAACTGATGTTGGGCGGCTGGCAGTGGTTTTGACAACAACCCGGCCTTCCGGTCTTGCCAGCGCAATGGCCTGGTTGATGGCCTCCGGATTCCCGGTGGCCTCCACCACCAAGTCAAAGGAACGCTTCCACCTGTCCCCCGGGCCTGCGGTATCCATATCCCCCATATTGACTCCATGGATGCCCTGCGCTTCAGCGAGTGCCAGTTTATCCGGATGCCGGCCCAGCATCACCACTTGTTTGCAGTACAGGTTAAGGGCAAGCGCGCAAAGCTGCCCCATCCGGCCATCTCCCAGAATCGCAACCCGGGTATCGGTACAAATATGAATCTGGCGGGCAATCTCAAGGGCTGCCGCAAGGGGTTCGGCAAAAACCGCGTCAATGGTTTCCAGATGATCCGGTAAAACCACAAGATTGGCGACAGGGACGCTGCAATATTGCGCAAACGCCCCGTTCCTGCCCCGAATCCCGATGGCGCTGCGCGAGGGGCAATGACGGGGATTGCCGCACCTGCATGAAGGGCACTTCCCGCAGCCCACATTGATGTCCGCCACCACCCGTCGGCCGAGAATCTCAGGCGCCTGCGGGGCCTTTTCGACCAATCCGACAAATTCATGGCCCGGTATGCCCTCAAACTCCAGGTATCCGCGATACAGTTCCATGTCCGTGGCACAAATTCCCGCCATCATGACTTTTACCAAGGCTTCCGACCCGGAAATCTCAGGCATGGGGAGCTCTGTCATCGCGGCTTTCTGATTTCCGAATGTTACAGCTTTCATCAACTTAATACGAACTCCCTGGAATCAAG
>CAZNSO010000149.1:0-5603 GCA_964575805.1 uncultured Desulfobacteraceae bacterium | reverse complement strand
GCCATCGGATGCCGTATACAGAACGACCAGTTTCTCCTGGTAAAGGTAGAGGGCGGAAACCCGGCCGTCCACCGGTATCCGGCTGAGCGTTCGCATGTTCTCCGGGGGATGGGCGCGGGCCACCCGAACCGTTTGCTCTCCGGCGGAATAAATATACTGCCCGTCGGTTTTGACCACATCCGATTCATCCACCCCTTCCTCCTGGATATTGGTTTCCGAGTGGACGGGTTTTGAGGCGACCGGCGTCAGCATATCATCCTCCCTGTTCGGGGCTTCCGGTGCTGTATACCGCAGGGCCAATTCCGCCGGCAGAACACTTTCCGCATACTGGGCCACCAAATATTCCCGCAACTCGGCGTCGTCCGCAAATTTCAGACCGGCGGGATTGTCGCTTTCCGTTGTGTCGGAGCACCCGAATAAAAATAAAATGGTCACCGCGAATAATATCACAGCTCCGGTACGGAAAAACGGAAGTTGATGAACATGCCGGAACATGGGCAGCACTCCTTTTATGAAAACATTTCATCCCGGCGGGCGGATTCCGCAAGGCCGTATGGGAAAAAGCCGGCTGGGAAAAAGCCGGAAGGGAAAAAGCCGGATGAGAAGCCGTTATGTTCGCGGATATAACATTTTTTTCTTCTATATTCACGCTTAAACTTGAAAACCACCCGGCTTGAATTTCAATATTGGGTGACACGCAAGACAGTTAAAGTTGATGTAAAATAAAGGCGGTTTCGGGAATCTGCTTTTCGGCAATTTGCAGCAGATGATGGTGATGGGTGAAAAAAATGACCTGGGTACGGGCGGAGAGGCCGGCAAGGACCTTTAAGGCAGCCGCGGCGCGCTCGTTGTCAAACTTGATCAGAATGTCATCCACGATAAACGGCATGGGCTCGGAATTCTCAATGGCCATTTCAAGGCCGGCCAGCCGCAGGGCGAGGTAGAGCTGGTCGGCGGTGCCATCGCTCATGCCGGATACGTGGACCGGCTCGCCGCCGTCGCGAACGCCGGCAATAACCGGCTGGCCGCTGCCGTCAAACTCCGCGCGCACCCCTGTAAAGGCGCCGCAGGTAATCTCGGCGAACAAGGCTGAAGCCCGGTTTAACATGGGCCCCTGGTTTTTATCCCGGTAGCGTTCGATGGCCCGGTCCAGGATGTGGGTGGCGATCCGGGCCCTGGCATAACGGCGGGCATCCGGATCCAGGCGTCCCAGGATCTCCTGGCGCTCTTCGGCCAGGGCGGCCGCCCGGGCCGAACCGTCCATTCTGTCAAGCTCGTTTCGCAGGCTTCCAATGTTTTCCGTCAGGCTGGTTTTTTCAGCGGACAGGTCATTGATATGCGCGTCCAGACGCTGGAGCTCCGGGTCAATGGTGTCGGGGTCCACGTCGGCGGCAGCCCGGGCAAATTCCTCCACCGTGGCGCCGCCTGAAAGCGAAAGAATTCTTTCTTCGACGGATTTTCGCTCATCCTCGAGCTCCCGGCGCCTGCGGGAGCGCTCCTCGGCTTCCGGCAGGTCGGCATAGGCGGCACACCCTGCTTCTTCGCACATCCGCAGAAGCTGCGAATCGAGGTCGGCAACGGTTTTACCGGCTGTCGCCAGGTTTTCCCGCTCCTTTGCCAGTTGTTTGTCCAGCTCCTTGTAACGGGTGCGCGCCTCCCGGGAACGGGTGAGACGCCGGTGGAGGTTCAAGGCGATCTCCTGCGGGGGGTTTTCCATAAGATCGGGCGCTGCGGCTTTGGCCAGGCTGCAGACGCTTTGGGAAAAACCCTGTGCGTCATTTTCTATGCCCTGAATGCGTTGAGCAAGGGCATCAGCCGCTTTCAGCTTTTCAAACAGAGCGCGGACCTCTTCGAGGACCTCCGCAGCTTCTGCGGGGCGGGCATCCCCGGAGAGCCCCAGAGGGGCGACTGCCGACTCCCAGCTTTTGCGCCACCGTTGAAGATCCTCCTCGGCAGATTTCTTCCGGATGCGGGCGGCGGAGAACTCCTTTTGGCGAGCCGATAGCTCCGTCTCGATTTGCTCGATTCTCTCGCAAAGGGCTTTTTCGGACTCGATCAGCTGCCGGCCCTGGTGCAGAAGCTGGCTCAGGGAGCATGCCGCGGTGTTTTGCCCGGGCTGCTCAGGTGGATATGCCAGGGCAGCAAGCTGTTCCGAAAGGATCTTCCGATGGCCGGCGATAGCATGTGCTGTCTGCCGGGCATTCTGCAGATTTTCTTCATTGGCGGCCAGAGCTTCCTTCAAGTCCGTCACCTCCCGGACCCAGCGAGCCATCTCCCGGGGGGCTTCAGGGGTGATGCCAGCAGCCCGCCAGCCGTCCAACCATTGAGCGGCAAGCTCGGCCCGCTCTTTTTCCGCCTTTTCCGCGGCCTCATCCAGTTCATTTTTTCGTTTCCTGGCTGCGGCGAGCTCGGCTTCCAGGCGCGCATGATCGGCCACCCGGTCGGCCTCCCGCCGCAGGCGGTCCGAGAGTTCATCGGCGGCATGCATGTGGTGCTCAAAGACACCGCAAAGCCCTTCTGATTCCGGAACCTGGCTTAGGTAGGCATCCAGGGCGCAGTCATCCGGTTCGGATCCAAGCAGTTTTTCGCGGATCAACTGCCAGCCCTGGTTCCGTTCGGCCCGCGCCGATTCCAGGTCAGCTTCCGTGGGAACGGCCTGGGCCATCTGCCGGGCCTGAATACGGGATTCGGCCTGCCGGATCTGCTCGGTGATTTTTTCCTTTTCCCTGGCAATTTCTGCAAGGCGCCGGTCCGCCGTGTCAAAACGGTCCTCGTACAAATCAACGGTTTCAAGGGAAGGCAGGGGCAGTTTCTCCAACCCGATGCTGTCGAGCAGGGGCAGCCCCAACCGTTCCATGCGGCTTTGCAGGGATTTTTCCCGGGCCTCCAGGCCGGCAAGGGCCTGGCGGTTCTGCTTTTCCAGGGGCCCGTAGTCGGCGGCTTCGGAAACCGCCGTGCGAAACGAAGCCAGAAGGGACGCGTCCCGAGGTTGGGCAAGCGTTTTGCGTCGCTGCTGAAGCAGGTCGATTTCCTCGCCAAGGCTGGAAAGTGTCTCCGCGGCGCTTTCCAGCCGCGCCGTGATCTGCTCGTATTCCCCGGACAGCCGCCTGATGGCGGCAGCCCGGTCCTTTTTGATCCGCAGCTTTTCAGCATCCTCCAGGCGCAGCTCATCCGAAAGACCGCGCAGCATATCCCCGGCCTCGGCAAGAAGGGTCGAACGGCGGGTCTCCAGCTTCACCCGGTCTGCCGCGGCTTTCTGCTGCCCGCCGAGCTGCTGGTGGCATTCCTCGATCAAGGCGGCGTTTTCGAGAATCGCATCGGTCGGCGGTAGTTCGGCCATTTCCTTTTCAATGGCGGCAACCGCCCGGCCGGCCCGCTCAGCTTCCCTTTGGGCCGCATCGCGCTTTGCGGCCAGGTCCTTGCGGGTGTCGGCAAAATAATCCGGCAGCAGCACCACGTTTTCATAATATTGAAGGGCGTCTAAAAGCTCACGGCGGCGGGCGATGAGCGGCAGGGCCTCCCTGATCCGGGACAGGTGGCTGCGATTCCTCTCGTTTTCCGAAAGCTGCGCCTCCACTGCCGCGCGCCCGGCCATCGCCTCACGCAGCTCGGCATCCAGCCTGGCCCACTGGTTGCCGGGCAGCAGGGTCTCGCGCAGGTTCTTCTCGTTTTCCCGCAAACGGGAGAAGGCTTGATTGACGGAGGGATTCTTGCCCGAGGGCTTGAACAGGTTTTCCGCTTCCGTGTTTAAGTTGTCGCGGACTTCTTTCAGGCGGACAATACCGGAGCCCGCGGAAAAAATCACCTGGCCCAGATCCCCGCCGCCGGCTACGATTTCCCGGCCGCCGGTCACAAGGTCCTCATAGCCGATTCCGAACATGGTGGCGAAAAGATCCGCGTCCACGTTGTTTAAAAAATCGCTCAGCTCGGATTCCGGGACAACCGTGTGGTCGTCCGATGCGCGAAGCGTATTGGCGCGCCCCTTCCGGCGGATGATATTCAGGCGCTCGCCCGAGGCGCTGCGCAGGCTGCCCTGAACACGCATTTTGGGATAAGGATGGAGAAAACCGTCCGGGGAGCGCTCGGGGATTCCGTAGAGCAGCGCGCGCAGGGCGCGCAGGGCCGAGCTTTTGCCCGCCTCGTTGGCCCCGTAGACCAGGTGGAAGCCCTGGCTCCCCTGGCTGAAATCAAGCGAAACCCCGGTAAAAGGCCCGAATGCGATGAGGTTTAAGGCATCAATTCGCATTACCCCTCGCCCCTTTTCATTAACCGGCCCAGCAGCTCGGGGCGTACCTGATCAAGGAGCCCCCGGATCCATTCCGGATCATCGCAGCGAATCCCCTCCGCCCCTTCCTTAAGCTCCCGTGGGAGCTTTTTTTGAAAATCGGAAAGGACCTCCGCCAGTTCCTGCCGGCCGGCCGGGTCCGCCTCGAGTTCCCTGAAAAGCGCCAGCAGTTCGCTCACAGCACCGCCGGCGGGGGACTGTTCCTGTCCCTCGGGCAGGCGGCAGGCAAACACCACCTTTTCCACCCACACCCGGCCTTCGCCGGCTTCCATGGCAGCGGCGCGGATCTCGCCGGTCCAGCGATCCGGCTCTGCCGCAAGCTCTCCGGCGACCGGGGATTCCCCGCTGACTGTAACCCGGACCGCCAGGGGCATGCCGCTGTTATCGGAAATCGCGGCTTCCAGATGCGCCGAGAATTGCGCCACCCCCTCGTATGGGCTTTGGGCGTCCCGGACATCCACGGTCACCGGCATCCAGCGAACCACGTCAGTCGGCATGAACTCGATTCCGGCCTCCAGCTGCTCGTCCACCTTCACCAGAATGCAGCCCCGCGGCCCCGGCTCCTGAATATGACGGCCCTGGGTGTTTCCGGGAAAAACAACAAGCGGATCTCGCGAAAGTATCTCATGCTGGTGAATGTGGCCAAGCGCCCAGTAATGGTAGCCCTTTGCCTGCAGCGTCCCGATACTGCACGGGGCGTAGGGTTCGTGGCCGGGCCTGCCGGCCGCACAGGTATGGAGCATCCCGATATTGAACCGACCGGGAACGGGAGCCGGGTAATCCGCGGAAAGATCCGATTTTTCCGCAGGCGAGGCAAAGCTTCTGCCATGGATGGCAACCGGCGGGTCGTCCAGGAGGACGGTTTCGGCCCGGTCCGCCGAAAAGAAGGTCACGTTGTCCGGCAGACGCAGGGACCGGGTAATGGTGCTGGCGGCATCATGATTTCCCGCAGTGATGAACGCCCTTATCCCGGCCGCCCGCAGCCGGATCATCTGGTGGACAAAATAGAGGCCGGTGTTGTAGTCTTTCCAGTCCCCGTCATACAGATCGCCGGATATCAGCACAAAAGCGACTTTTTCCGAAATCGCCAGATCAATCAGATTTTCAAAAGCCCGGCGCGTGCTCAGCCGGAACTCCTCGACCGGTGCCCCGTCATAGGCCTCGAGCTTGTGCATGGGGCTGTCCAGGTGGATGTCGGCTGCGTGGATGAAGGTAAGCATGGGGTTACACTGGCATAAGCGGCTCCCTTTGTAAATAGCGGTTTATGCCGCCAGCCCGGTATTCTTGCAGAAAGTAACTCCTGTCCATCTTACCCTTA
>CAZNSO010000148.1:3761-5735 GCA_964575805.1 uncultured Desulfobacteraceae bacterium | reverse complement strand
GGGGATTGAATATATGTCTAAAAAATTATGCAAACATTAATATTACCTGATCGCCTGCTGCCGCAGGAAGTGATCTGCCAGAACCAGCCACACCATGGCTTCGCACACCACGTTGATCCGGGGGATGGCTGCGATGTCGTGCCGCCCTTTTACGGCAATCCGCGTTGGCCGGTTGTGCTTGTCCACCGTATCCTGGCTCAGTCCGATCGAGGGGATCGGTTTGACAGCCACCCGCATTATCAGCTCCTCCCCGTTTGAAATGCCGGCCAGTATGCCGCCCGCGTGATTTGAGCCAAACCCTTCGGGAAATATCGGGTCGTTCTGTCCGGAACCCTTCATTTTCGCGGCTTCAAACCCGGAGCCGATTTCAACGCCCTTTATCGCGCCGATGCTCATGAGCGCCCTGGCAAGATCCGCATCCAGTTTGTCAAAGACCGGCTCGCCAAGACCTGCGGGCACGCCCTGCGCCCGGATTTCCACGATGCCGCCCAGGGAATCGCCGGCTGCTTTGACTTCAGCCACGTGACGGGCCATTTGTTCTGCAGCCCGGGGATCCGGGCACAAAAACGGGTTCCGCTCAATTTCCGCCTGTTCAAAGCTCTGCATTTCAATCTCACCCAGCCTCCGGGTAAAGGCCAGGACGGTCACGCCGGCGCGGCTTAGCAAGGCTTTGGCAACAGCGCCGGCTGCCACCCGGCCGGCGGTCTCCCGCGCGGATGAACGGCCGCCGCCCCGCCAGTCCCGGATGCCGTATTTGGCCTGGTAGCTGAAATCCCCGTGCCCGGGTCGGTATAAATCCTTGTACGCCTCATAGGCAGAGGCGTCCGCATTTTTATTGTCAATCTGGATCATGATCGGGGTGCCCGTGGTCACCCCTTCGAACACGCCGGAGCGGATCTGCGCCTGATCCGCCTCTTTCCTGCTGGTGCTGGCAATTGAGCCGCCGGGTTTGCGCCGGTCCAGCATGGCCTGGACAACTGATTCATCCAGGGGGATGCCCGGGGGGCAGCCGTCTATGACCACGCCGACCGCCGGGCCATGGGACTCCCCCCAGGTGGTGATTTGAAAGAGTTTACCGAGTTTGCTTCCGGGCATTTGCTGTCTCCTGTAAAATCAGCTCGCAGATGGCCGCCACCGCCTGCTGATCCGTGTCTATGGCCATATCCATGACGGATTCATAATAGGGGGTTCGCTCAGCCAGGGTTTCCGCAATTTCGCGTAAAAGCGGGGAATCGGTCAGACTCGGCCGGAACGCGCGGGTCTGGCCGTCATTTTGCAGGCGCTGGTAAATGGTTTCCCTGCTGGCGCGCAGCCACACGGTGAAATGGGCAGGATCCTTTAAAAGCGCCCGATTTTCCGGATCCAGAATAATGCCGCCGCCGGTGGCCGCAACCTGGCGGGAACCCTTGCTGAGCTCCAAAAACGCCTGTTTCTCCAATCGGCGGAAAAAGGGCCAGCCATGCTTTTCCACCATTTCTGATATGGACAGACCGGCTGATGCAACAACGGCTTGGTCCGTATCCATAAAGCGCCAGCCCAGTTTTTCGGCCAGCACCCGGCCTACGGCGGTTTTGCCCGTGCAGCGGTATCCGATGAGGTAAATGTTCATGACATTGCGGCGGTTTCATAAAGGCGCGCAAACGCATCCCAGAACCCTGGAAAGGATTTGGCCACACAGGTTTCATTTTTAATGGACAGACCCGGGGTGCATAGGCCGGCCACGGCAAAGCTCATGGCCATGCGGTGGTCGTTGTAAGTCTCGATTTCGGCGCCCTGGGGCGTCCCACCGGTAATGGCGAGGCTGTCCCCCGAAATACGGGCGGGGATTTGCATCCTGGTGAGTTCCTTTTGCACCGCGCCCAGACGATCCGATTCCTTGGCGCGCAGGTGGCCAACGTTTCGAATAAGCGTTTCACCCTTGGCAAAAGCGGCCACAACCGCCAGGGTGGGCACCAGGTCCGGCATGTCCGACAT
>CAZNSO010000148.1:0-3661 GCA_964575805.1 uncultured Desulfobacteraceae bacterium | reverse complement strand
GTCATGTCGATATAAGGTTTGGATACCGGGCCTTTTGCAACATGGATGGAAAGCCCGTTTTCAGTTAAGGGCGCCAGTAAAAGCAGGGAGGAGAGGTACTGGCTGCTGACGCTGCAGTCGATTGCCACCTGCCCGCCGGCAATGCTCCCGCCCCGGATACGAATGGGCGGGCACCCGTTGCCGTTTAGCGATACGGCATTAATGCCGATCCCAGAGAGGGCATCAAGCAGATGATCAATGGGCCGCTCTTTCATCCGTTCAGAGCCTGTCAGTACATAGGTGCCCTGCCCCAATGCGCAAACCCCGGCAAGCAGCCGCATGGAGGTGCCGGAATTGCCGAGGTCAATCGGGGTTTCGACGGGTTGAAAATTTCCGCCAATGCCTGTGATATCAACAGAATCCGCTGATTCCGCCGCGGCCGCCCCCATCTGCGTCAAGGCGTGAAGGGTATAGCGCGTATCCTCGCTGTCCAGGCAGTTTTCAATCCGGCAGGGCCCGTCTGAGAGGGCGGCTGCAATCAGGTACCGATGCGTGTAGCTTTTGGAACCGGGCAGCGTAATCTGCGTGTTTTTTACAGGTCCGGGTTTAATCGTCTGCATTCCATATTCCTTTTGTTCTCCTGCCCTTCGGGTCGTGACGCTGAAAATCCCCGAGGGGAACAAATCCGGTATCCGCCTCCCCGGCGGTTCAGGAGAGGCTCTGGTAAACGGTTTTTTTCATCAATTCCACCGGCGCCTCCTGTCCGGTCCAGAATTCGAACTGCATGGCGCCCTGGTAGACGAACATGGGCACCCCGTCAATGGTGCTGGCGCCGGCACTTCTCGCCTCCCGGAGCAGCCGGGTTTCCAAGGGATTATAGATGATATCCATGACAAGCATGCCTTTTTCCAGAAATTGGGGCAAAATGGGCGTCTCGTCAATACCGGGGTGCATGCCCACGGGCGTGGTGTTAACGAGAATGTCCCGGGGCGCCTCCTCCAACCGGGACAAGGGGTAAAAGGCCGCGCCCAGGTCCCGGGCAAGATGGGCCCCCTTGGGTTCGGAGCGGTTGACGATGTGGACCCGGGCGCCCTGCTTTACCACTCCATAACCGATCGCCCGGGCAGCGCCACCCGCACCGACAATGACCACATCCCGGTCTTTGAGGCCGGTTTTTTCCGATAAAGCCCGAACCGCCCCGTATGCATCCGAATTATAGCCGATCAGGCGGCCCTGCTCGTTGACCACCGTGTTCACGGCGCCGATTTGCCGGGCGGTTTCATCCACCTCGTCCAGGTACGGGAGAATGACTTCCTTGTGTGGAATCGTCACGCTGACCCCCCGTATGTTCAAGGCGCGCACGCCTTTCAGGGCGGCACCGCCATCGGAGACCGTAAAAGCCACATACACGCCGGGCCAGCCGGTCTGCCGGAAGGCCGCATTGTGCATGAGCGGCCCCAGGCTGTGGCCCACCGGGTTCCCGATAACTCCGTAGACAAGTGTCCGGCTGTTGATTGGGTTCATGGGGATTGGGTCCTATTTTTCCGTAATGGTTTCCTCGATTTTCATCCCGAAATGCCGGCCGGTTGCTTCAACGGCAACCAGGATTTTATCCCCGGGCTTTAGCGCCACAACCGAAACGGCGTTTCCTTCCGGGTCGGTAAGGCGTATGGTTTCGGCATTCTGCAAAATGGTGGTGGCCTCCACGCCCCCCACCCTGGCCCGCAGCAGCACCAGGGGCCGACGCTCGATTTTCAGCCTTCCGACCGTGCCCTCGCTGATATTGCCCTGATAGTCGGCAATCAAGACCGGGTCTCCGGCCTGAAGCTCAGACAGATAGCGGGTTTTTCCGTCTGCCACCCGTGTGTATGCATGCACCGCACCGGCATTCACCCGGAAGGGCCGTGGCGCCACGTAAGGGTTTTCAATGCTCTCGGCATGCACCAGGAAGAGGACCCGGCTGCTGTTGCCCACCAGCATGCCCTCGCCCGGCTTCATATCGGTGCAGGTGTCCACGCAGACGCGGTCACCCATGCCGGCCGGCTGTACATCAATGACCTCGGCGGTCTCCAGGGGGATCTGCTCCGCACTGCACTTTGCCCAGCCCAGGGTTTTTTTCAGCTCCACAGGGTCCGTTCCGGTAAAAAGAATATGGCTCACCCCTTTTTCCAGAATCCCGAAAGCCGTCTCCGCCTCATCCCGGCTCTGAACCGGGGCGATGACATCCACGCCCCGGGCAATAAGGTTCTCCAACGGGATGATCGACCAGTCCGAACATTCCAGGACAACCAATTTGTCCCGGGCCAGCCGGGCGATTGCCTCTTCATCCGCCCCGCTGGTGATCTGGTATGTCACCACATCCTCGCCCAGCTTCAAATCCCCGTCTTCGGCAATGGTTTCCATGCGGCCAAGCGCCTTGACCTTGTCCGTGTAGCCGGGCGGCACCATGACAGCGTCCGCCCCGCCCTCCAATGCCGTTTTCACCAGCTCCTTGTCCCAGGGGTCCACTTTTACCCAGATTTTTCTCATTCATCCGCCTCCCTTGACGAAGCCCCTTTTTAGATCATTTTCAGGGCACCGTCAACGCTTCCGTTTTCAAAGACAAGGTGCGCCATGGCACGCACCATCCGGGCCGGGTCCGCATGCTGGAAAACGTTTCGGCCGATGGAAACCCCTGACCCACCGGCCTCGATGGAGCCTTTGACCATCTCCAGGATATCCCGGTCAGAGTCCATTTTGGCGCCGCCGGCAATCACCACGGGAACCGTGCAGCATTCCACCACTTCACGAAAACTCTCCGGTGAGCCGGTGTAGGAGACCTTGACGAGATCCGCTCCCATCTCGCAGCCCACGCGGGCGGCGTGCTTGACAACCGAGACGTCGTATTCGTCCTTTATCTTTTCCCCGCGGGGATACACCATGGCCAGCAAGGGTATCCCCCAGTTTCTGGCCTCGTAGCTCACTTGACCGAAATCCTTAAGCATCTGACTCTCCAGGCTGTCGCCGATATTGACGTGAATGGAGACCGCATCCGCACCGAGCTTTACGGCTTCCTCCACAGAGCAGACAATCGCCTTTGAATGGGGTGTGGGCGACAGGCTGGTGGAGGCCGACAGGTGTATGATCAGGCCGATATCGCCGCCGCGCCGGCGGTGGCCGGCACCGACCAGGCCCTTGTGTTCCACAATGGCGGTTGCGCCCCCTTCCGCAACGCTTGCCACCGTGCTTTTGATATCGCTGATCCCGTAAATCGGTCCCACGGTGACGCCATGATCCAGGGGAACAATGAGGGTGCGCCCGGAGTTGCGGTCCAGCACGCGCTCCATTCGAATCTGCTTGCCAAGAATAGTCATAATGCTTACCTCCTTTTTAAAGTTTAAGTGCACAAAAAAAGCCGGGAGGATTTTGGCCCCCGGCTCATTTTTTTTTACAAAAAAAGCCGCGGGCAGTTTGGATCCGCCCGCGGCTTTTGCTTTTCATCTGATTTTTTTTGATGCTATCGCCCAGGCAGACCCTTCCCGTAAAAATAATAATAGCTGAAAAAATACCAGAAATTATTTTGAATACGGCTTACGGGCGTCATTGTGTCGGCTGCCTGTTAATGTTTGTTTGAGATTTATTCTTATGGTTTATTTTTTGGGTAACCTGACGCATTGCCGGCTGCTTGTCAAGACTTTTTTTG
>CAZNSO010000147.1:0-5772 GCA_964575805.1 uncultured Desulfobacteraceae bacterium | reverse complement strand
AGAGTTAGATGGATACAAGTTACTTTCTGCAAGAATACCGCACCGGCGGCATAAACCGCTTTTTACGAAGCAATCGAAGATCAGTAGGTTAGCTTGAATTATGATGGGAGCCATATGACGACAGAAGCAGCGAACGATCCCGGAAAAAGCCTGCCTGAACAGGCTGCCGGGGATCTGTTTAACTATGCAGTGGATCGCGACGATATCAAGTGGCTGATGGATTACCTGCCCTCAGAGGCCGACATCAACCGCGTCACGGTGGAATATGAGCTTCAGGTATTAAAGATCGTCGCTACGGGTTGGAGCATCTCCTATTTTTTGGAAAACAGCCCCGGTAAAAACCAGCTGCTGGCCCTTTTCTGGCAGGCCATCCATGAGTATGCCCAAAAGCTCTCCAGTACGACCGGGCTTATGATCGGGCAGGAAATCGACTATTTCCAGGTGCTAAAAGAGCGTCTGGATTTTTACGTGGCGGCACTGGCCCGAAATCCCGAAGCCCCTGAGCCGGCAACGGTTATCGGTCCGGAGTTTGCGGCGGTATGCGGTAATAAAAACGATATTTTCACTTCCATGACCGGTTCCAAGATGTTTCTGGCAACCCTGAGCAAGGTCCGCAAATATCTTGAGGCGATGGAAATCTAGGGCGATTTCCAGGTACCGCGGATAAACGGACGGAGATCGTTTTTTTGCCCGCCCGGTTCTTGTCCACTGGGATCGGGTTTTGAATAATCAAACAGATCGGGCATTTTTTGATGGTTTTCAATCCCCGGCAAAGCTCACCAACCGAGCCGTACGGCAGCTATGTGCTGGCCTTTGATCTGGGCAGCAGCAGCCTTAAAGCAGCCATTGTTTCAGAGAATGGAGATGTGGCGGCTTGCGCCGCGGAACCCGTTGTCACGCGACTTCTTCCGGGCGGCGGCGCGGAACAGGACCCCGAAGCCTGGTGGCAAAGCGCATTGCGAACGGCCCGGCAGGTTATTTCCCAATCCGGGGTGCCAAGGCAGCGAATTGTGGCGGTTGCCTGTGATTCTCAGTGGTCGCTGGCGGTTGCGGTCGACCGCTTCGGCCGCCCCCTGATGAATGCCGTCCATTGGCTGGATACACGAGGCGGGCTTTACAACCGAAAAATTGCCGGCGGTTTCCCTCAAATTCAAGGATACAATCTGTTCCGGCTGGCCAGGTGGCTGCGTATCACCGGCATGGTACCCACCCGCTCCGGTGTGGATTCCCTTGGGCATGTGCTGTTTATCAAGCATGAGCGCCCGGATGTATACGAGAAGACCTTCAAATTCCTGGAGCCCATGGATTATCTGACTTCGCGTTTGACGGGTCGGATCACGGCCACCCAGAAAACCATGGCCCCCTTCATGATCGCGGACAATCGAAAATGGGATCACCGGCAATACAGCCCGGCGCTTTTGCGGATTACCGGACTGGATGCGGCCAAGATGCCGGAGATGATCCCCAACAACGGCGTTGTCGGTCCCCTGGCGGCAGATATCGCCAGCGTGCTGGGACTGCTGCCGTCCACCCGGGTTGTTGCCGGCATCGGCGACTCCAACGCTTCCCTGATCGGATCCGGGGCGGTCCGGGATTTTGATCCCATTATTTATATCGGCACCTCCCAGTACCTGACCTGCCATGTGCCTTTCAAGCGAACGCGCCTTTCCTGCATGATGGCCTCCCTGCCCAGCCCCATACCCTCGCGCTGGTACCTGCTGGGAGAACAGGGGGTTGGCGGGAAGTGCCTTGAATTTATATTAAAACAACTTGTTTATCCCGATGACGGGTTTGAATCCGGTTCCATGCCGGCTGATGCTTATCAGCGGTTTAACCGGATGGCGCAGCAGGCCCCGGCAGGCAGTGAGGGGCTGGTGTTTCTGCCATGGCTCAACGGTTCCATCGTGCCCGTGGAGGACGGCCTTGTGCGGGGCGGTTTTTTCAATATGTCCTTGAACACCGGCCGGCCGCACATGGCCCGGGCGGTCATGGAGGGGCTCGCCTACAACAACCGGTGGACCCGATGGGGGGCGGAAAAGTTCCTGGGCCGAACCATTTCGGGTTTCCGGTTTTCAGGGGGAGGGGCTTTGTCTGAACTATGGGCACAGATTCATGCGGATGTGCTCAATGTCCCGGTTCATCAGGTCAAGGATCCGATCAACACAACGGTTCGCGGCTGCGCCCTGATGGCCCTGGTTTCCCTGGGGACGCTTCAGTTGGACGCGATTGCCGAGCGAATCCGGATCCAGCGCGTTTTTTACCCGGATCCGGCCCATCGGGCGGTGTATGACAAGACATATCAGCAGTATCTGCAGTTATTTAAAAAAAACCGCAAAATTTTTGCCGCCTTGAATGCCAATCAAGCAGAACAGGCCATTGAAATGAGCAGAGGTGTAGGAGATGAACGAAAAAAAACATGATGACCCGCCGTCTGACCCCTTAAAGCCCTACAAGGGGCGTTTCCCGACACATTCGCGCTTTCCGAAGGAGGGCGTCAGCCAGGAGGCGATTATTGATGAGATTGCCGTTATGGCAAGGGAGGAGGATGCAGCCTGGAAAACCGGCAAGGTTTCCGGCACCTTCTATCATGCCGGCGATGATCACCGGGCGTTTCTGAACAAGGCCTTCTCGTTTTTTTCCCATGTCAATACCATCCAGTTCGATGTCTGCCCGAGCATGGCCCGGTTCGAGAGCGAGATCATTGCCATGACAGCGGGCATGCTGAACGGGGATGCGGCAACGGAGAACAGCCAGGAAGATGGGGTCTGCGGCACCGTTACCTCGGGCGGCAGCGAAAGCATTGCCATGGCGCTTAAGGTTTACCGGGACAAGGCCCGGGCGGAAAAGGGAATCACCGCCCCGGAGCTTGTCCTGCCCAAGACCGCCCACCCGGCTTTTAACAAGGCCGCTCAGTATTTCGGTATCAAGGTGGTGACCGTACCGGTGGGACTTCCGGATTTCCGGGTGGAGCCGGAGGCGGTGGCGGCCCGCATCAATGAGAACACGGTGGCACTTGTGGGCAGTGCCGGCAATTACCCTTACGGACTGATCGATCCGCTGGCGGCCATGTCTGAGATCGCCCTGGCGCATGATGTGGGTTTCCATGTGGATGGCTGCCTGGGCGGGTTTATCCTGCCCTGGATTGAAAAATTGGGCTATGATCTCCCGCTTTTTGATTTCCGCTTGAAAGGCGTGACGTCCATGTCCGCGGACACCCATAAATTCGGTTTCGCCCTGAAAGGGACCTCGGTGGTTCTCTATCGCAGCAATGATTACAGAAGGTATCAATACTTCACGTTTCCGGACTGGCCCGGCGGCATTTATGCCTCCCCCACTTCTGCGGGGAGCCGCTCCGGGGGCTTGAGCGCAGCCACCTGGGCCTCCATGGTATCGCTGGGAGAGGAGGGCTACCTCCAGGCCGCCAGGGCCATCATGGATGTGGCTGAGCGGATGAAGGCCGGCGTTGAAGGAATCGAAGAGCTCATTGTGATCGGCGAGCCCACGTTTCTCATCAGTTTTCGCTCAGAGGCGGTGGATGTCTTCCACGTCAATGACTTTATGAAAACCCGGGGCTGGCGGTTCAACTGCCTGCAGCTCCCGCCGGCGCTTCATTTTTGTGTCACCATGCCCCAGACCCGGGTGGCCAACCTTGCTGAAACCTTTGCCGGGGACCTTCGTGACGGGGTTGCATATGCCGCGAAAAATCCCGGCACCCCGGCCCAGAGCAGCGCCTTGTACGGCCTGGCCGGCACCGTCGAGGGCAATCAACAGGTGACCGAGCTGTTGTGCGGCGTCTTTGACCATATGTACGCCATTTAGCACTGTCCCGACCGCCGGCTAATAGCTGCCCAAAATTTTGAGGTAGTCCGTTTTCTCCCGGAGCCTCTCCAGTACCGGTGCAAAGGAATCCGCCTGGACATCGCCTTCCAGGTCCACGTAGAACATGTATTCCCAGGGTTTTCCGTGGATGGGCCGGGATTCCAGCTTGACCAGGTTGACCCCGTTGTCCGCGAATATCTTCAGGGCCTCGAACAGGGAGCCGGGCTGGTTGCCGGTGGAAAAGATCAGGGAGGATTTCTGCTTTTCCCCGCTGTCGAGCAGATGGGGGCTGATGACAACAAAGCGCGTGTAGTTTCTCGGGTTGGTTTCAATGCCTTCCTCAAGGACGGCCATGCCGTATGTCTCAGCCGCATCCAAGCCGGCAATGGCCGCGTCCGTGGGCGAACCCGCCTCCTTGATGTATTTCACCGCCCGGGCCGTGTCGCTGACGGATATGGTTTCCCACTCCGGGTGCTGCTCCAGGAACTGCCGGCACTGTTGAAAGGCCTGCGGGTGGGAGTAAAGGCGGGTGATGCCGCTGATATCCGCGCCGGGGTGCCCGATCAGGTTGTGCTTGATCCGCAGCCTGATCTCCCCCACAATCCGCAGGTCGTATTCGAGGAGCAGGTCATAGTTTTCATGCACGCTGCCGGCGAGGGAATTCTCCAGCGGGACAATGCCGAAGTGCGTTTTGCCTTCTTTGACCGCCTCAAAGGCGGCTTTGAAGGAATCCACCGCCATTGGGGTGACCTGGCTGCCGAAAAACTGGATACAGGCTTTATGGCTGTAACTCCCGATTTCTCCGAGAAAGGCGGCTTTCTGCCCCTTGCCGTTGTCTGCGGCCTCCAGGTGATGCACCGCCCGGGCCTTGTCCAGGTACCCGAAATCCAGCTGCTTGTCAACGACCGGGGCGATGACGTAAATGTCGCGCATCAGTTGGCCGAATTGCCGGGGGTATAGACTCTGGGCCCCGTCCGAGGAGGCGTGGTCCGGATCGTTGTGAACCTCTATCATCAGGCCGTCGGCACCTGCGGCAATCGCCGCGCGGGCCATGGGACTGACTTTTTCGCGGATGCCGGTGGCATGGCTCGGGTCGATAATGACGGGCAGGTGGGTGAGTTTTTTTATGACCGGGATGGCCGAGAGGTCCAGCGTGTTTCGGGTGTAGGGCTCGAATGTGCGGATGCCGCGTTCGCAGAGGATAACATTTTCGTTGCCTTCCGAGAGAATGTATTCAGCGGACATCAACCACTCCTCGATCGTTGCCGCCAGCCCCCGCTTCAGCAGCACCGGCCGGCCCAGCCGGCCCACGCATTTCAGAAGGTCAAAGTTCTGCATGTTTCGGGCGCCCACCTGGACCACGTCCACGTACTTCATGACCAGGTCGGCCTGGGCCGGGGTGGTGATTTCGGTAACCACCCGCAGACCGAATGTATCGCGGACTTCCGCCAGTATTTTGAGCCCATCCTCCCCCAGGCCCTGGAACGCGTATGGCGAGGTGCGGGGTTTGAATGCGCCGCCGCGAAACAGGACCGCCCCGTATTTCTTGACTTCCCCGGCGATTGTCAGGGCCTGTTCCCGGCTTTCAATGGCGCAGGGGCCGGCAATAACGGAGATTCTTTCACTGCCGATGACCACGTTGCCCACATTGACCTGGGTGTCCTGCCGGTGCATCTGGCGGCTGACGAGCTTGAAGGCGGTATTTATGGGAACCACCCGGTCCACGCCGGGCAGGTTTTCGAAGAATTCCGGGCTGTGGCCGGCCGCTCCGGTGGCACCGATGATGGATTGGCCGGTATCCGTGATTTCCCTGTAAATCGCCCCGCCTTCACGCAGGAGCGTCAGGATATGGTTCCGCTGTTTTGGCGTGATTTCAGGATCCAATACGATCAGCATGGCTTGCCTCCTTCTCCTTCTCTGTCTTTGTTTGATTCCCGCTTATGCATCTTTGTT
>CAZNSO010000146.1:0-5786 GCA_964575805.1 uncultured Desulfobacteraceae bacterium | reverse complement strand
GATTAAGAGTAAGAGTAAGAGTAAGATTAAGAGTAAGATGGACATAAGTTACTTTCTGCAAAAATACCGCGCTGGCGGGATAAACCGCTTTTTATTAATTTTGCATCTTCTATAGACATATTTTCAATCTTCATGGCGGGCCAAGCGCGTAGCGCTCTCGTAGGGCGGACCAAGCGCAGCGTGTCCGCCACAAGAGAAAACGAAGCTCCGCTTCGCTTTAAAGAAAAGGCGGACACGCTCCGCTTGGTCCGCCCTACATGGCTTAGTTTATGCGGCAGTTTTTTTATTCGAATGGAGGGCACTTATGGCACAGGACTGCATTTTCTGCAACATCATCAACGGGCAGACCGATACGGAGTTCATCCACCAGGACGACAATCTCGTTGTTTTCAAGGATATCAAGCCGGCAGCGCCGGTGCATCTGTTGATTGTGCCCAAGCGGCACATCCGCGGGGTCAATGAGCTCACCGACACGGACCGGGAGGTTGTGGCTGAAATGATCCTGACCGCAAGGGATATGGCCAGGCGGTTTTCCATTGACAAATCCGGGTACCGCTTGTTTTTCAATGTGGAAAAAGGCGGCGGCCAGCTCGTCTTCCACCTGCACCTGCATCTGATCGGGGGATGGGAGTAAGCCGGCCTGCAGCACTTTGCAGCTTTTTTGGAGAGGACAATTTAATGGGAAAAACGGTTGCGGAAAAAATATTCGATGCGCACCTGGTGGACAAACCTGCGGGGGACATGCATGTGCTGCGCCTGGATGCGGTGTTTTGCCACGAAATAACAACGCCCATGGCCATCAATGACCTGGTCCGGCGGCAAAAGGACCGGGTGTTTGATCCCTCGCGGATCAAGGTCGTAATTGATCATGTCACCCCGGCCAAGGACTCGAAAACCGCCCTGCAGGGCAAGATCCTTCGCGAATGGGCCCGTCGGCACGGGATCCCGGATTTTTTCGACATCGGCCGCAACGGGGTCTGCCATGCGCTGTTTCCGGAAAAGGGGTTTGTCCGCCCCGGGTTTACCGTCATCATGGGGGACTCGCATACCTGCACCCACGGGGCCTTTGGCGCCTTTGCCGCAGGCGTGGGGACCACGGACCTGGAGGTGGGGATTTTAAAGGGCGTATGCGCCTTCCGGTATCCGCGAACAGTTAAGTTCGAGGTCACCGGCAGCCTGCCGCAGGGGGTTTTCGCCAAGGATGTGATCCTTTCGATAATCGGGAAAATCGGGGTGAACGGGGCCACGGACAAGGTAATTGAATTTGCCGGCCCGGTTATTGCCAACATGAGCATGGAAGCCCGGATGACGGTTTCCAACATGGCTGTGGAGGCCGGGGCCACCTGCGGGATCTGCTACCCGGACGAGACCACGGTGGCCTACCTGTGGCCCTGGATTCAGGAGGAATTCTCATCCAGAGAGGCGGCCCTTGCCGCGTACCAACAGGTCCTCCCGGATGCCGATGCCGAATACGACGAGGTCATGACCATTGATGCGTCCGGGCTCGAGCCCATGGTTACCCACGGTTTTAAGCCGGACAATGTCTGCCCCGTCTCCGAGATGGTCGGCACCCCCGTGGATCAGGTCTATATCGGGTCGTGCACCAACGGCCGGCTGCAGGACCTGCAGGCGGCTGCGGCCGTTTTGAAGGGGCGGCGGATCAGTGACCGGGTGCGCGGGATTGTCTCGCCCGCCACCCCCGGCGTCTACCAGCAGGCATTGGATGAGGGAATCATCAAGGTGTTCATGGATGCCGGGTTCTGCGTAACGAACCCCACCTGCGGCGCCTGTCTCGGCATGAGCAACGGCGTCCTGGCAGAGGGGGAGGTGTGCGCCTCCACAACCAACCGCAATTTTAACGGCCGGATGGGAAAAGGCGGCATGGTGCATTTAATGAGCCCGGCCACAGCCGCTGCAACAGCGATTGCCGGGGAGATCGCCAACTCCGACCTCTACAGCAGCCAGGGAGAGTAGCTATCATGACTCATTTTTCTGGGAAAGTCCTGTTTCTGGACCGCTCGGACATCAATACCGACGAGATTATCCCGGCCCGCTATTTAACCGAGAACACCCGTGAAGCATTAAAGCCGCACCTGCTGGAAGACCTGAGTCTCGACGGTTTTGATCCCGGGCGAGACATCGCCGGCAAATCCGTTGTGATCACCCGCTCCAATTTCGGCTGCGGCTCCTCCCGGGAGCATGCGCCCTGGGCTTTTGAGGTAAACGGCATCCATCTTGTCATTGCCAATAGCTTTGCCCGCATTTTCCGGCAGAACATGTTCAACTGCGGGATGCTGGCCATTGAGCTGCCGGCCGCGGATATTGACCGCTTGTTTGACGCGTTTTCCGGAAAGGACGCGAGGGTTGAAACGGACCTGGCCGCCAGCCGGTTTACGATTTCAGCGGACGGCCGGTCAGCGGAATTTTCCTTTTCCATATCGGAATTTGACCGCGCGCTCATTGAGGCCGGGGGCTGGCTGGAGTATGCCGATATTCATTATTGAGGCTGCCCCGGCCCCCTGGCAGCCGGCAAGTGAGGACGGCAAGCGATGAAACGCTTTGAAGAATTGTTTGATGAGCTCTCCGCCAAGATTCATTCCGGGGACCCGGAATCCGGTACCGTCCAGCTTGTAAAGGCGGGCAGGCACGCCATTGGAAAAAAAATACTGGAAGAAGCCGGCGAGGTGTGGATGGCCGCGGAATATGAGTCCCCCGAGGCTACCGCGGCGGAGGTGTCCCAGCTCCTCTACCATGTCCAGGTGATGATGCTGGCCTGCGGACTGAGTCTGGATGATGTGTATCGGCATCTTTAAATCCCCGGCTGGTTTTGCCCCCCAGACCGGTCGGCTTCGATTCCGGCTGCCGCTTTGGGCCGCCTGCCTCTTTTTGGTTTTCATTGTTTGCGCCTGTGACCAGGTGGTTTCGGACGAGGCCCGCCGCCGGTTTCAAAACCGCACCGGGCCCATTACGCTCACCGTGTTTCCCGTCCAGGTGATAACCGGCAGCCGGGTGACCCACGATCAGGAATTGGCGGGGCGCGTCTCTGATTTTATTAACGCCGCCTATCCGGCGGATTCCCGCACCGCCGCCACGCCGATCCAAAAGCCCGCCTTTTACGGGGTTGCCGAGACCCGGCGCATTCGTCTTTCTGCCCGTTATCTGAGCCAGGCCATCCAGGGGATGGACCTGAACACCGGGTACGCCTTTATGGCCGAAATTGTCTGCAACCCCGATGAAACCCGGGTTCTGGGTGTCTATTGGTTTCTTGCGGATCGCTTCGGCCGCATTGCCGGCGCTCGCATGGCCAATGCCCACCACCGGGAATTCCAGCGGATCAACCCCAAAAACCGAAACGAGGCCTTGCCTGTTCTCATCGAAATGATCCGGGAGGGCTGGATGGAGGCAAATCAGCGGTGATGCCGGCACAAAAGGCCGGGGATCAGTGCCCGCCGGATTCGACCAAGACAGTGAGCTCCAGCTCGGTCCGAACGCCGGCGCTGTCATCCACGACCTGGTGGAACGTCGTGCCCGAGGGGGTGTGGGGGGCAAGCTCCAGGATGAGCGGTTTTTGAAAATGCGATTGCCCCTGGCCGGAGCAGGCCGGGCAGAGCAGCTGCTCGAAAAAGGAGCCGTACCCGCAGTAGGGGCATCTTTTTGTGATCGGCACGCTCAGCCGAAATCGTCCCCCGGCGGCGGCCTCCTCCGGGCTCAGGACGAGTTCGGCCCGCAGCTGCCGTACCTGCACCTGCTGCTGCCGGCTTTGGGTGAAGCCGGGAAAGGGGACGTCCTCAAGGGGCCCTCGGCCGGTTTTTCGGCGGGAATGGGGCGGCGGACCGGACTTTCGGGAAACGGAAACCCGCGAGCCTTTCTGCTGGTTTTTCAGCTTCCGGTCATAATCGGCGCGTTTGTCGTCATCTGCCAGGGTTTCGTAGGCTTCCTGGGCATCCAGGAATTTCTGCCGGTTTTCAGGCGTATTGGCCTTGTCCGGATGCAGTTCTTTCGCCTTGTCCCGGTAGGCTTTTTTGATCCGGTTTTTGTCAGCAGCTTTTGGAAGTCCAAGAATGATGTAATAATCCTTCATGGCCTGCCGAACACCCCCTTTACCCGCAGGCTGTCTGCCGTTGCCCGGTCCTTTTTTTGTTTGCAGCAGATTGGCAATTCGCCCGGTTCAGGGCCAAACAGGAGGGGAGCCCGCCCAGGCGACAGACTCCCCTGCTGTCCATGGATCGCAGCTGTTAACCGGCTTTTACTTCTATTTTCCTTGGCTGTGCTTTTTCCGCCTTGGGCAGTTTCAGGCGCAGCACCCCGTCGCTCAAATTGGCCTCTATTTTTTCCTGGTCAATAATTTCAGAGACCGTAAACTGCCGGTAGTACCTGCCGACTTCGTACTCGATCATCAGATCCTGTTCGTCCGGGTTTTCAAAAGGCTCGACATCCCCGGTCAGCGTGAGAACATCCTCGTTGAGGTCGATGGAGACATTGTCGCTTTTCACACCGGGCAGATCCGCCAACAGCGTGATTTCCTTTTCCGTCTCGAATATATCCACCGCAGGGGTAAAGACCGGTGCGGAACTGGTCTGCTCGGGTTTTGTGACCTCCTGTTTTTCCTTGACCTGCATTTCCTTGTTTTGTGCGTCCGTCATGGTGCTTCCCTCCTTTCTTCCGGATTCATGGCCGCCGCTACTTGATCTCTATCTGCCTCGGCCGGGCGGATTCGGCTTTCGGGACCGTTATGGTCAGGATGCCATTGCTGATATTGGCCGAAATCTTGTCATTATCGATTTTGCCGGGAAGTGTTACGGCCCTGGAGAAGCGTCCGGAATCGCGCTCCCGGCGATGAAAGCGGGCATTTTCATTCTCTTCGGGCAGTTTGCGTTCGCCGCTGATGGAAATGTTGTTCTCGGTCGCCTGGATATCAAGGTCCTCGGCTGTGAGCCCCGGAAGCTCCGCCCTCAAATAATAATTCTCCGTGTCCTCCGTCAGGTTCAGCAGCGGAAACACGCCGGTACCGGGCATACGAAAGGTGGGGGCCTCCCTTCCGGTCACCGTTCGGTCGAGCTGACGGCGCAGCCTGTCGAGTTCATCAAAATAAGATTGCCATCCGAAGGTGGGCCAGTTGAATAATCGCCTGTTGATCATTTTGGATACCTCCTTTCAGTCATTCGGTTAATTGCTGCCGGAAATGTTAATGATTTTGCCGCCGGCGGATTTGGATTTTTTCAGTTTGATTTTTAAAACACCCCGCCGGTAGCGGGCATCGACGGAGTTTGCGTCAACCTCGGCGGGCAGTTCGATGGTGCGGCTGAAATACCCGTAGGCACGCTCCGCCCTGTAGTAGCCCTCTCTTGTGTCCTCGTTGTTTCTCGATTTTTCGCCCTTGATATGCAGGTAGCGGCCTTCTATGGAAAGATCGATATCCTTTTTTTCCATGCCGGGAATTTCAGCTTCCACCGTGATATGCTTCCGGCCTTCGCTGACGTCCACCTGCGGCCACCACCGGCTCTGGTTGAAAGGGTCGAATGGGGTCAAAAAAGGTTCATCGAAAAAGCGATCGAATGCATCCGCCAGCCGATCGTGCCGCGCAGGTCGGGATTCTCTGCGTTTCCATGGGGTCAGCTTGACCATTGTCATCACCTCCTTCCCTTTCTCGGGCGGACCCTGTTAAGCAGGCAAGGGCAGCCGGCACCGGGCATGCTCATATTTACAAAATCAGGAATCCATCACCCGGGCAGGCGGACCAAGCGCAGCGTGTCCGCCTTTTCTTCAGGGCAAAGCGGGGCTTGGCT
>CAZNSO010000145.1:0-5859 GCA_964575805.1 uncultured Desulfobacteraceae bacterium | reverse complement strand
ATACCGGCCCGAAAGCTTCTGGGTGCCAGGTTTGGGGCATTCCAGGCCGCCTATACAAACGCCCGGCATCTGCTTCCAGCCATTCAGGCAACCCCTGAATGCAGCTCGCAAGCGATCCCGGTGTCAGGAAGACCATCAGAAGTCCGGCCCGAACCAACGGGTGAAATAAAACACGTAAATTCCCGCAAAAAGCCCCTGCACGGTCCCCCAGGCGATGTCCGCCACGGATATGAGCACCGGGTAGCCTTTAACAAAGGAGAGGTTGGTCAGATCATAGGTGCAGTAAAGAACAAACCCGGCAAAGGCACCCGTGCAAACAGCTGCAGCAAGGCGGTTTTCCACCATGATCGCCAGTGAGACAAACACCGCGAGGCCCAGGGCGATGATGACCTGGGCCAGGATCCCCACCGGCAGGTTAAAGACAATCCGCCCGTTTTCCACCGAGGCCAGGTAGCCCATCTGGTTGAAATAGAGACGTCTGGCGATAATGGCCAGCCACAGCATGTCAAGCAGGATAAAAATAACAATCGATATCCCGGCGACCTTTAAAAACGCGGCGGAAAAAAAATAGTTCATTATTGCCATCCTTTTTTCATAGATAATCATTACGCCATGATTAATTTAACACTATGCGAAATTGAGCATGGTGCCAATCGATTTTTAATTTTTTTACGTCAAGTTGAAAAGGACCGCAGGTGAAAAATAAATGGCATGCGTGGATTGTCTTCCTGCTGGCATGGCTTCTGGTTTCGGTTCAGGCAATTGGCGCTGAGGGGGACGCGTTTGCCGAACAAAAAACCATCGACGGCTATGCACTGACCCTTCGGGGCTCGGATCTGCTGCGATACATGGTTTTCATTAAAGCCTACGAAGGGGCGCTTTACCTTCAGGAGGGCAAAACCGCGGACCAGGCCCTTGATGAGGGGACGGCACGCTGCCTGGTGCTTCATTATTTTCAGCCCATCAAGGCCGGCGACTTTGCCGAGGCCACCACGGAAATGATAAAGAAGAACGTCTCACCGGAGCGCTTTGCCTTCCTTTTGCCGAAAATCGATAAATTCAACGCCTTTTACCGTGACATCACTCCCGGAGACCGTTATACGGCCGCCTACACCCCCGAAAACGGAACCCGCCTCTGGCTGAATGGCAACCTCCTGGGCAGGGTCGCAGGCGCTGAATTTGCCTCGGCGTTTTTTGCCATCTGGATCGGCGAAAATCCGATAGACAAGAAGTTCCGGGATCGCCTGCTTGGAAAGCAGGGGCCGTGAGAAAACTCTCCACTTCGGAAAAGGCGGCCTATTCCGCCCCGGCGTTTGCGCTGGCAGTGGTCGGGATCCCTGTATACGTCTACATCCCGAAGTTTTACACCGACGTGGTGGGGGTTCACATCTCCGCTTTGGGCGCCATTCTTTTAATCGTCCGGCTTTTTGACGCGTTCACCGACCCGGTGATCGGCATTTTCTCAGACCGCCTTCAGACGCCCATGGGCCGCCGGCGGCCGCTGATCGCCGCGGGCGGCCTGCTTACGGTTTTTGCCATCGCGCTTTTGTTCAACCCCCCCGGGGAAATGGGCGCCGATGCGGCCGGGTTGTATTTCATGGCCCTGATATTTGCCTTGTTTTTATTCTGGACAGTGGTCATTGTCCCTTATGAGTCCCTGGGCCCGGAGCTGACCTTTGACTACAACGAGCGCACCGCGCTGTTCTCCATGCGCGACGGCGCTTTGATTGCAGGCACCGTTATTGCCGCGGCAATGCCGGGCGCGGTCCGTTGGGCCGCGGGGCTGGACAGCAGCCCGGCAGGGGAACGGCAAACTTTTTTTATCCTGTCGCTGATTTATATTCCCCTGATACTGGGGGCGTGCGCCTGGTGCGTGGCGGCTTTCCGGGAGCGGCCCACTGCGGCCGCGCGTTCAGATCTGCGGATTTTCGCGTGGCTGCGTGCCAGCCTGGCCAACCGGCCGTTCCGGATCCTTTTGCTCGCCTACACCATCAGCGCCATCGGCAACAACCTGCCGGCGACCCTGATCCTGTATTACGTGGAGTACGTGCTTGGCTCCCCCCGGGCGGACTTGTTCCTTGCCCTGTATTTCGTTACAGGCATTGTTTTTCTGCCCATGTGGGTGGTCCTGGCCCGCCGGACCGGCAAAAAGGCCGCCTGGATCGCTTCCATGGCGATTAACACCGGGGCGTTTTTCTGGGTTTTCTTTCTGGGCGCCGGTGATGAGACCTTGTACGGGATCCTTGTTTTTCTCTCCGGTATCGGTTTCGGGGCCACGCTTGCCATTCCCTCGGCCATCCAGGCCGACGTGATCGACTATGACGAACTGCTCGCCGGCGAGCGGCGGGAGGGGCTGTATATCAGTCTTTGGTCGATAGCCAAAAAACTGGCAGCTGCGGCAGGCGTCGGTTTCGGCCTGGCCCTGCTCGGGGGTTCCGGGTACCGCCCGGGAGTCGTTCAGTCCGATTCCGTGATTTTAACCTTGCGCATTCTCTATGCGCTGGTTCCCTGCCTGTGCAATGCACTGGCCATTGGAATTGCCCTTTACTACCCCATCAGCGGGGATATTCACCGGCGCATCCGGGAAGCCATCGGCGAGCGGGCCGCAGGCCGGACGGTGGCGGACCCGCTGGTTCCCGGGCGAACCATTGGCCAGGCAGGGGCAGGCCGGGGATAAACGGCAAACAAAAAGGAAATTGTTGTTATGGACACCTTGATTTTATTTGCCTTGAATCTGGCAGCGGTCGCCGCGTTTATGACAGCCGGCTGGGCGGTCAGCCTGGTACTCAGAAATGCCGCCATTGCCGATGTCCTTTGGGGGCTGGGCTTTGTACTCGTTGCCTGGCTGACGTTTTTTCAGGCAGGCGGGTTTTTCCAGCGCAAACTCATACTCGCCCTGCTGGTGACCATCTGGGGCCTCCGGCTTTTTGTCCATATTGCCACCCGCAGCCGGGGCAAGGGCGAAGACCCCCGATATGCCGCCTGGCGGGCGAAATACGGGCAAAAATTCTGGCTGGTGAGCCTCTACAGGGTGTTTCTGGTGCAGGCGCTCTTCCTGTGGGTCATCGCCATCGGCGTGCAGTACGGCCAGGTTGCCGCACAGCCCGCCCGCCTGACATGGCTGGATGCAGCGGGTTTGCTGATCTGGCTGGCCGGCCTGGCCATTGAGTCGGTGGCCGATTACCAGTTGCGGCGCTTTCTGTCCGCCCCGCAGAATCAGGGACGGGTGATGGACCAGGGCCTCTGGCGTTACAGCCGGCACCCCAATTATTTCGGCGAAACCCTGGTCTGGTGGGGCCTGTTTGTTATGGTGGCCGCCACCCCCCTTGGGTTTTTGACCATTGTCAGTCCGCTGGTGATTACCTACACCTTGCTGCGGCTCACCGGTGTGACGCTCATGGAGAAAATCGAATTTTCCGACAACCCGGAGTACCAGGCATACATCCGGCGGACAAGCGCCTTTGTGCCCTGGTTCCCACGGACCCGCCAGCAATAAGGAGCAGCCATGGCAAATGGATCCAATTTGGACATCGCAGTGGCGGGCGGCGGGGTGGCCGGTATTGTTGCCGCCCACCTGCTTGCCCGGCGCCACCGGGTGACCCTGTATGAAAAAAACAGCTACGTGGGCGGCCACACCCACACGATCGAAGTCGATGAAGGCAGCGGGTCTGCTGCATGCGTGGACACGGGGTTCATTGTTTTCAACGACCGCACCTACCCGAATTTCATCCGTTTTATCGAGCATCTGGGCGTATCCCGGCTCAAAAGCGCCATGTCCTTTACTTACTGGGACCCGGGAATCGGGTTCACCTACAACACCACGCGCCCCTTTGCCGACAAAAAAAACCTGCTGCGGCCGTCTTTCTGGCGCCTGCTTTTTGAAATTGACCGGTTCAACCGAACGACCCGGCGATGGCTTGAAAAAAACCGCCTGACGGGACTGACCCTTGGCCAATACCTGCGGCAGGCAGGGTTTTCCGCAGCTTTGGCCAGGCATTATGTCACTCCCGTGAGCGCCGCCATATGGTCCACGGGCCAGCACGATATCCTGGATTTTCCGGCGGAGACTTTCGGCCGGTTTTTTGAAAACCACGGGCTGCTGTCTTTTACAGGCCATCCCCAGTGGTACACGATCCGGGGAGGCAGCCATGAATACGTCAAGGCATTTTTAAAAACGTTTCCGGGAACGGTGCACACCGGCCGGCCGGTCCGGAAAATCGCCCGGGAAAATGGCCGGGTGCGATTATGGACCGATGAAGCCGAGGCCGCCCATGACAAGGTGGTCATCGCCGCCCACGCGGACGAGGCGCTGGCCATGCTGGCAGATCCCTCGGATGCCGAGGCCGGGCTTCTTTCGCGCTGGCAGTATGCCCCGAACCGGGTCATCCTTCACCGGGATACGACCTGCCTGCCGCCGCTGTCTGACGCCTGGGGCTCATGGAATTACACCCAGCCGGAAGAGCCTGCTGCAGGCGGCCCCGCCACCCTCACCTATTACATGAACCGCCTCCAGCAGCTGGCCTCGCAACATCATTACTGCGTGACCCTGAACCCGGATCGCCCCCTGGATAGCAGGCGGGTTATTGCCGAGCTCAATTATGCGCATCCCATGTTCGACGAAGGCGCTGTGCAGACCCAGCCGGATCTGCCGCAGTTAAACGGCGTAAACAACACCTGGTTTTGCGGCAGCTATTTCCGCTACGGCTTTCACGAAGACGCGGTCATGTCGGCGGCGGCCGTGGGACGGGATTTCGGGATTGAACTATGAAGTCAAAGATTTATACAGGCACTGTGGAACACACCCGGCATCTGCCGGTGTATCATCATTTTCAGTACCCGGTCTACATGTACGGCCTTGACATCGACGAACTTTCCGTACTGGACAACAAACTGCCCTTTTTCGGCTACAACCGGCTGAGACCCGCAACTATCAATGATGCCGATTACCTGGAGGAACGGCCGGGGGGAATAAAGGAAAAACTTCTGGATTGGCTGCCCGAAGCCGACAGGGCACAGGTGGCATCCGTCATGCTGATCACCTCTGCGCGCTACTTCAACTACGTGTTCAACCCGGTTTGCTTCTATTACTGTTTTGACCGCCGGGGCGATGTGATCCGGCTGGTGGCGGAAGTCAGCAACACTTACGGCGAGCGGCATGTTTATTTACCGGAACCCATGCCCGGCGGGACTTCCGAAACAGGCCGCCGTCAATACACCGCTGAAAAAGCATTTCACGTATCCCCGTTTAACAACATGGACGGCCGCTATAATTTTTTCTGCAGCCCGCCGGGCCGGTCGATAGACGTTGGCATCCACCTGGTCCGGGAGGGGGAAAAAGTCTTTGAGGCCCGTTTGCGGGCGAGGGGCAGGGAATTGACCGGTGCGGCCCAGCTGGGGGTATTGCTGCGCCACCCGCTCCTGCCGCATCTCACCATGCCCCGAATCATTTATGAAGCCATGCGCCTGTACTATCGAAAACACCTGCCTTGGCACGACAAACCGGCTCCGTCAAACCCCATGACCATCCGGTATAAACGGTGACTGTATTTTGGGAACCCAATCTGATGGCGTCGCAAATCCCGAGGAATGCAGCGGCTATAGAGTACGTGATATTCCGATGGGATGCAGCGTCACGCAGATATTGGACTTCTTCTAAGTAACTTGATAAAAAGTTACTGTTATAGCTCGGTCCCGGGCTGCGGCCCGGGGGGAACACTTCTAAGTAACTTCAGGGCTTAGGTTTTGGGTATTAGGATTTAGGTTAAGGAAATCAAACGGTTCTGGAGTAAGATTAAGATTAAGATTAAGAGTAAGAGTAAGATGGACATAAGTTGCTTTCTGCAAGAATACCGCGCCGGC
>CAZNSO010000144.1:0-5930 GCA_964575805.1 uncultured Desulfobacteraceae bacterium | reverse complement strand
ATTTCAACCTGGTCCGCATCAATGTTTCCGGCATAGTCGGTCACCGTCAGTTCAAAGCCAAGAACCACTTCTTCTCCATCCTCGATGGCCGGCGCTTCGAATTCCGGCTTAGCAGCCGAACTGTCTGAGAGGGAAACCGTCGGCTCGCCGTTCACCTGCCGCCAGGCATATTCCCGGATACCGTCATCGGCATCCGATGAGCCGGAGCCGTCCAGCACCACCGTCCTTCCGGCCCTCACTTCCTTGTCGGCGCCGGCATCCGCCACCGGGTCTTCCGTGCTCCTGTTGACCCGGATTTTCACCGTGTCCGTATTTTTCAGGCCGTTCTCGTCGGTAACAGTAAGCTGGAATTCCAGTTGGACCCCGGATGTTTCAACGGAGGGGACAGTGAAGCTGGGGGTCCGGCTTGCCGCACCTTCAAGGGAAACCGCCGGGCCGCTGACCTGCACCCACTGGTAATCCGTGATTTCGCCGTCCTCTCCTGTTGAGCGGGAGGCATCCAGGGTTACGCGATGGTTTTCATAAACGGACTGGTCGGTTCCCGCATCCGCGCGGGGCGGGGTGCCGGCGTCAGTTACCGTGATGAGCACCTGGTCGGTATGGCTCTCACCCGCGCTGTCGGTTACCTGGAGCTCGAAGGCAATTTCCTTGTCCGCGCCTTCCACCTCCGGGGCCATAAATGTGGGCTGGACCGCCGCGTGGTCGGAGAGTTGAACCGTTTGACCGGCTACCTGGGTCCATCTGTAAGATTCGATATTGTTGTCCGGGTCACTGGATCCGGAGGCATCCAGGGTGACGGTTGCGGTTTCGGCAACCTGCTGGTCCGGGCCGGCACTAGCCACCGGCGGTGAATTGCCCCGGTCGATGGAGATGGTTACCCGATCCGTGTCCTCCAGTCCGCCAGTATCGCTTACCTTGAGTTCAAACACCAGTTCCGTGCCGTCCGCTGCCACGTCCGGGGCTTCAAATACGGCGTTGACAGATGCACTGTTTTCCAGATCCACGCCGGGTCCGGAAATCTGGCGCCACTGGTAGGCATCGATGCCGTCATCCGGATCCGTGGAGCCGGAGCCGTCCAGCACAACGCGGTCGCCCTCGGTGGCGGACTGAAAATCACCGGCATCAGCAAGCGGGGGGTCATTGACCCAGTTCACGTGAACCGCCGTGCTGTCCGTGTCCTGGTTATTCTGGGAGTCGGTCACCGTCAAGTGGAAGAAAAGCGTGTCTCCGCCGTGCTGGACCGCCGGTGCCGTAAAACTCGCCTGAGCGCTTGCGGCATCCTGCAGGGTGACGCTGGGGCCGCTGTTCAGGCGCCATTGATAATTAAGCTCCCCGCCATCAGCCGCCCGGGAGCCGGCGCCGTCAAGGGAGACCGTCTCGTTTTCCGTAACGGTCTGATCCGTGCCGGCAAGCGCGGCGGGCGGAAGGGAGCAGGGCTCACAGTTGCAGTCCGAGGCAATGGTTTCCCAGCCGTTTGCGCTCCATTCCTGAAGTCCGCCGGTCATGTAATAGACGGATGAGAATCCTTTTTCACCGGTCAGGTATTCGGCTGCCGCCTGACTGTTCGCAGCGTTTTGATCGTAAACCAGGATATCGGCGTCCTTGTGCGCACCCAACCCCACCGCCTCGTAGTCCAGATAATCGAACATGCCGTTCCAACTGGTGTTGAGGGCGCATATTATGTGGCTGGCGTCAAAATCCCGGTTTTCGCTCACATCAAGGACGATCACGTCATGGCGGGTGTCGAGCATTGCCTTGGCATCCGCCGGGCTGATGGCCTGGGCTTCGGAAACCGGGCCCGGGTCGTCGCCGCCATCATCGTCTCCGCCGCCGCCGTCATCGTCATCATCGTCTCCGCCGCCGCCAACGCCGGCATAGCCCGTATCATAGGCGCTGAAAGTGCTATCGCTGTATGGGTAATAGGTTTTTAGCCAGTAGTAATATACAGTGTCAACGGCAACACTGGTATCTTCATAAGATGTCTCTGTGGTCCTTATAATTTGTGTCTTCCAGCCATCCGAAGATGTGGCACGGTATACCTCGTAAAAGTCCGCATCCGCATCTGCGGACCAGGAAACCAGAACCTTGTCCGTGTACTCCCCGTTGGACGCGGATAATTCCTGATCACCTGGATCCGGGGGCGGAGGCGGATTTGAGCCGTCCGTGGTGAAGTGGGCGGTGATAAATCGTGCCGGATTGTCATCATTTGCATCTTCGATCCTTTGGGTCTCAAAGGTGATGGGATTGCTGTATTTATCACTGGTCTCGCTCAAATCATCAGGCCAGACACTGAATTCCCATTCCTGGAATTGATATCCGCTTGCCGGGTAGGCGGTCACTGTAATGTTTCTATTGCTCATAAAGCAAGTGATGTTTTCTGTCGGAAAGGAGTCGTAGATTTCTTCTTGATACCAGTAGGTGGTCGGGTCAATGTCATATGCTATTTTTATCGTGTGCGCGCCATGAGGGCTGACATCCACGGTCAGCCGGGGGCCGGCTCAGGCGGCCAGTACAGGCGCGGGGCTTATAAATACGCTTGCTGCCAAAAACATAAGGCAAACCAGGGTTAAGTTTCTGAATTGGTAAAGACCGGAACATCCGTTTTTCATGCTGGGAACTCCTCCATATTGTATGAATTGGCCAAATGATCCTTACGGAAGGGAATATAAAAATTAAGTTTCCCGTTTTTCTGGATTATGGCTTGGTTTTGCGGCTACAGCAGGGTTAAGATAGACGTGCAAGTACATTTTTTTATATCACATTGTGGCAGAATGTCAACAAAAAAATACACTTGTAAATAACATGATACTGTCGCAATAATAATTTTCCTTTGTCCCCCTTGCCAATGTGATTGAGATGGATCGCATTAAGGTCCGTTGAGCGCATCCAGGACGGTTTCCCGGCATTTGTCAAACCGGGGGTCTCGCCGGACGTTTTCCATAATCCTGTTAAGACCTCTTTCACGGGCTTTCCGAACCCATTCGGCCGCCTTTTCGCGGTTGTTTTGAGCAGCATAAGCCGCGCCTGTCAGGTAATAGGCCCTCGGTTGGATGTCCGGCTTCAATTTAATAGAATGCAATAAGTGAGCCAAAGCTTCCTGTGGCTGGTTTGCATCCAGGTAGGCCTTGCCCAGGTTGTAATGGGTTAACGGCCGGTTTTTGTCAAACTTAAGTGCTTCATTAAAATGATAAATCCCCTTTTCCATATCGCCCTTAGTGGCATAAACAATGGCCAGGTTGTTGTGGGCTTCGGCAAACCCGGAGTCCAGCGAGAGGCTTTTACGAAACAACTCCTCCGCCTTTTCCAGCCTCCCGTTTTGGGCGTGGATCTTGCCCATGTTACAATAGGGCTTGCTGTAGTAAGGGTTGGCGGAAACAGAGGCTTGATAAGCATCCGCCGCTTCCCGGATCCGGCCCCGGCTCATCAGCGCATTGCCGTAATTATTCCAGGCGCGGGCATTGTGCGGGGCTTTATTGACGGCATCCGCCCAGAGGGTTAACTCGCTTTCCCACACGTGGGTCCGGGCGAAGCTCGTCAGGGCAAAGGCTGTCAGAATGAAAAGGGAGGTCAGGATCAGCGCGGTTTCTTTGCGGGCCAAAATTTTGACAAGGAGGTGGGCCGAAAGTATGGCAACGCCTGGAAAGGCCAGGTAGACGCGGTGTTCGAACATGGCATCCCGGATCGGGATGATGCCGGATTCAACCGAGAGGGCAATGAAAAACCAGAGGATGCCAAAGGACAGGATCTTGTCCCGTTTGGCGGACATAAAGGCAAATACCAGGAGGCCCAGCAGGATCAGAAACGCATAAGGCGTCGCCCCTTCAAAAAAACCGTCGTTCATGGGGTGACCGTGGTCGATGGAGAGCCCTTTTGGAAAGACGATAAGCTTCAGGTACAGGAGGATCACGGTCAGCTGGGTGCAGAAATACTGCCACCGGGAAACATCTGTGGTTTCCCGGGTCAGCCGGTCGATGCGTCCGGGAAGCTGGGCGAGATCCACCTTAAAAGCGCCGGCGAACCAGAGGAAGGCGAGGCTGATAAGCGCCACGAGCCCGATGAGGACCGGGAGTTTTTTCTTCCACCCGGCCCATGAATTGTCAAAAAAAAGAAGTTCCGCCAGAAGAATCGCCAGGGGGATGCTGGCGGCGTTTTTTTTGGATAAAAAGGCGCACAGGGCAAAAACCAGGCACAGGCCGAGCAGCGGGCCATACTGGTACGCCGGCTGTTTTTGCGTCTGGAGCCGGCGGGCAAGGATAAAGCAGATAACGGCCAGCAGATAGAAGAAGCAGGCCATCAGGGCGGCGCGCTGGGAGATGTAGATCACGGCCTGGGACTGGACCGGGTGCAGGGCAAAAAGGGCGGCGGCAAAAAAGGGGGCGGCGCAGCGGATGGAAAAATTTTCGGTTTCATCGGGAAGGCTGAGCGCGAACACCAGCCGGGCAAGAAAGAACACGAGGAAGGCGTTCAAGATGTGGATGAGAAAATTGCTGACGTGAAACAGTTCCACATCCAGCCCGGCGATGTGGTAGTCCAGGGCAAAACTTAAATTAACCAGGGGGCGGGCGCCAAAGAGCTCCCTGGCGTCCAAAAAATTGCCGATATCGCGCAGCTTGATGTTTCTCTCAACGATGTTGGGGTCATCCAGGACAAAGGGGGCGTCAACAGCGTTGAAATAGACGGCCAGGACCGCTGCGCTGATAAGGAGTAGGCAGACCGTGTTTCTGCACAAGGCGTTTTTTATGAGTTCCATAGAAAACAGGGGCTTTTCGGTAATCGGTTACTCGTCCGGGTTGGTTTTGTTCTCGTAGAGCGCCAGGCGCTGTGCCAGGATCTTTATCTGCTGTTCATGCCGGGAGCGATGAATGTCCATAAACAGGAGCTTTACAAATATCAGGCAGATGGCGATGATCACAACCAATGTGGGGGAATAATGAATCCCCAGGAGCCGGGCGAAAAAGTCAGCGATCCGGGGGAACAGGCCGGCAATGATGAGGCCGGCAGCCACCAGCCCCCACCAGAGGGTGTAATTGACCGACAGCCGGTCCTTGCGCACAAGCAGGAGTATCAGGCCGCCGGTGGCAAGGCCGATAAATGCGGTGATAATATTATAAACGGGCATGGCCGCCTCCGGTTCCGGTTTGGCCGCCATTTTCCAGATGGCGGAATTTGGATATGCACAGGGCCGTGCTCAAAAGCATGTACCGGATGACCTGCCACCAGTTGGCAAACACCCGGGAGTGGCCGTTCAAGCGGGGCTGCATGGGCACCGGCACCTCCCGGATTTTCAGGCCGAAGCGCTGCATCAGAAGCAGCGCCCCCAGGTCCTGGTAGTCGAAAAGGTGGGCCCGGTCCTTTAAAAGCAGGCGCATGGCGCGCTGGTTGTAAGCTTTCAGGCCGGAGGTGAAATCCTCCAGGTCAATGGTGGTCAGCAGCCGGAAAAAGGACCAGGACATTTGCCGGCACCGGGTCGCACGGGCCGGGTTGGCGCCGATAATCACGTCATGCGGGCTGTTGAAAAGCGCATCCAGCAGCAGGGGGAGGCTTTCGGCAAAATGCTGGCCGTCCGCATCCATGGTTATGACCGTTTCATAAGAATTGGCCAGTGCATATCGAAAGCCGGTCTGGATGGCGGTCCAGGCCCCCAGGTTCATGGAGAGGCGCAGCACCCCGGCACCCGCCTGCCTGGCCAGGGCGCCGGTGCCGTCGCTGCTGCCGTCATCCACGACCAGCACACGCAGGCCGCAGGCGCTGCGGACCGAGCGCACCACTTGCCCGATGCTGGCCGCCTCGTTCCAGGCCGGGATGACAACCAGGCAGTTATTCCCCTGTGTTTCGGGCAAATCATGGCGACTTGACATATGGATTCGAATATGGTGTGAGTATGCTGTTAAACGGTGTTTGGGTGTCTCAATCCAAAGTTTCGCTAACTA
>CAZNSO010000143.1:0-5970 GCA_964575805.1 uncultured Desulfobacteraceae bacterium | reverse complement strand
AGCTCGGATTTGAATCGGCGGGTCATCTGGCGTTCATAGAATCCCGGCGCCACCCGGCTGATCCAGTAGCCGATTTTCCCCATGGGGGTCAGCACCAGGAGGTCTTTTTCCCGGCAGGCCCCGCGGAAGATGGCCTCGGCTGCATTTTCTGGTGTTTGCTGGCTGCCCACGAATGTCTGCGGCCGCCGGGTCACCGTTCCGTCCGGGCCCAATGCCCGCTTTTGCAGGTTGGTTTGAATAAAACCGGGACAGACGATCATCACATGCACCCCATATCCGCGAATTTCGGCCCGCAGCGATGTGAATAAGCCGTGCAGGGCGTGCTTGCTGGCGCTGTAGCCGGTGCGGCCCACCAGCGGGGTGAGCCCGGCAATGCTTTCATTGACCATTATAATGCCGCGGCGGTGCGTGATGCTTTCAATGGCGGCCTTGGTACAGAAGAGGGCGCCAAAGAAATTAACCGCCATGACCTTCCGGTAAACCGCCACCCGGGTATCCACGAATCGGCTTCGCTGGGTGATCCCCGCATTGTTGAAAAGTCCGTCAATGCCGCCGAAGCGCCCGATTACCGCATTAATGGCCGTTTCACAGTCCTCCTGCCGGGCCACATCGCAGGGGTGGACCATTACCGGGTAGCCGGCGGATTGAAATTGCGCTTCGCAAGCGGCCAGGGCTTCCGCGTCCATGTCCAGGAGGCAGCAGATCGCCCCCGCCCTTGCGAAACGCCAGGCCGTTGCCAGCCCGATACCGCTCGCCCCGCCTGTTATGACAATTATTTTTCCTTTAAACTCCCGTTTCTCCACGATCTTTTCCCAATAAAGGCAATCTTGTTAATGCTTGAATGCAGGGCTTCCAAACCGCGCTGCGGCCAAACGTTATTCAGGCACTATTTAATTCTGCAGGCATCCGGGTCTGTGGCCTCAGCGCCCGGGGGCAGCGGCCGGCGCGTGAAGATGAAGGCGGTTGCAAGGCCGGCAATAATGTGCCACAGGCCCCACCACGCCACCAGTATGGCCATCCCGCCCAGTCCTCCAAAAAAATTGAATACCAGCACCAGCCCGAGCGCCGAGTTCTGGATGCCCACCTCGATGCAGACCGCCCGGGCGTCGGGTTCACTTAATCCGGCGATGCGGCCGCTCCAGTAGCCCAGGTTAAGAGCCAGGGCATTGTGGAGCAACACGGCGAATACCACCATCCCGACGTAGGCGATGAAATATTGCCAGTTGGCCGCCAGCGCCCCGCAGACGATCAGGATGAAGAACACCAGGGCGAAGATTTTAAAAGGCCGCCGGACCCGGTCGGCAAGCCCGGGAAATGTCCGGGTCAGGATTTGCCCCAGGATCAGGGGGATTCCCAAAATGACAAAGACCGTGACAAAGACATCCAGCGGGCTTAAGCTGACGCTTCGCAGGATTTCGGCGGTACGGGGGTTCAGGCTTCCCCAGAGCGACAGATTCAGCGGTGTCATGAAAATGGCCGCCATGGTGGAAATGGCGGTCATGCTGATGGAAACCGCGCAGTTGCCCTTGGCCAGGTAGGTCATGATGTTGGAGAGGTTTCCCCCGGGACAGGCCGCCACCAGTATCATGCCAAGAGCGATGGACGGGTGGGGGCGGAGGATAAGGGTCAGCAGGAAAGTAAAGGCCGGCAAAAGGATAAACTGGGCGGCCAGACCGATCCCCGGGGCCTTTGGCGATATCAGGACCCGCTTGAAATCATCGAGCTTCAGATCCAGTGAAACGCCCAGCATCATCAGCCCGATGGCCGCATTGATCACCATGAGCCCCGCAGGGCTGAAGTTGAGATGGACCTGATCAATCGGTCCCAGAACGGCAGGATCCATATTCGCTCCCTTCCGGTTTGCTAATATTTGCAAAAACAGGTAACCATCAAACCAAGGTGTACACGCCATTTTGAAGGCGGACACGCTGCGCTTGGTCCGCCCTACGAGAGTTACAAGGGTTACGAGAACCTTACGGAGCCCTGCGCCCTTTTTCCGCCAAGGAGATTGAATATATGTCTAAAAAATTATGCAAGCATTAGTAAGAAATGCCCTTGCAGGTGAAGCCGCCCGTGCCGGCTATGCCTTGTAGGCCCCGATATTGGCAAGGGCCGTGCTGCCCGGGCTCACTGTTGTCGGATCGGTCATCACGTTGATGCAGCAGACAAGGCCCGAGGCAAAAGCCTGCTCCAGTGCCGGCCGGATGTCTCCGGGGCGCTCCACGAAAAACCCCTTCCCCCCGATGGCTTCCACCATTTTGTGATAATCCACCCGGCCGATATACGTTCCGGCCTCGATGGCATGGCCGATACGAATTTCCTGGCTGTGGCGGATCATGCCCCAGCCCAGATCATTGCAAATAACCACCACAATGGGAAGCTTTTTGCGGATAAGGTTTTCAAATTCCATGAAATTAAACCCGATGCTGCCGTCGCCGGAGATCATCAGCACCCGGGCCTCCGGGTGCCTGAGTTTGGCCGCGCCGGCATAGGGCAGGCCAACGGCAAGGGAGCCGAAAAGGCCGTAGTCCAGGTACCGGCCCGGGCTGTTAATCGTTCGGGTCATGCCCATCCAGGTGGTGGTGTCGCCGCCGTCGGCCACCACGATATCATCCCCGCGGTTCATGAATGCATCAATCTCTCTGGCCAGCCGGAGGGGATGAATGGGGACGTTCTCACTGGTCCAGTCTTTTTCCGCCGGATCCTTGCCGTCTTTATGGGCAACCCGGAGTTTGTCGACCCATCCGGCGAAGCGCTCCGGGAGTTGCCCGGCATTTTCGTTTTCTTCCGTCATTTGCTTGCAGGCGCCCAGGAAGGCCTTCAAATCGCTTGCAATCGGCAGATCCACCTGCCGGTTGCGGCCGATTTCCTCGGGCTGGATATCCACCTGAACGATTTTGGCCGCCGGATTGAAGACATCGCCAAACATGTAAAAAAGCGACATCCGCGTGCCCAGGACGATCAGCAGGTCGGTTTCCAGGTAGGCGGCAAAGGCGGCGCCGGGGCGGATGGCCAGGGCCCCTTCAAAGCAGAGGGGGTGGCTGTCCGGTATCGTTCCCCGGCCGGCAAGGGAGGTAAACACCGGGATCCCGGTTTTCCCGGCGAACTCGGCCAGCTCCGCCCCGGCTTCTGCGTGCCATATGCCGGCGCCTGCCACGATGACCGGCTTTTCGGCTGTCTGAAGCATTTCCAGCAGGGCCCGGGCGCCGTTAAGATCCACCGGCCGGGATGCGGCAGCCGTTGCCGGGGTTTTAACGGCGCTGCGTTCCACTTGTCCGTTCAACACATCCACCGGGAATTCCAGGTAAACCGGACCGGGGCGGCCGCAGGCGGCGGTTCGGAAGGCCATGTCCACATACTCGGGGATCCGTTCGGTTTTTTGGCAGACAAAGGTTTTTTTGACCATGGGGGAGATGACCGATTTCTGGTCCATATCCTGAAGATCCAGTTTTTCCTTGTTGTCCAGGCCAACGCAGCCGGCGATAAGCACCAGCGGCGTGTTTGAGAAAAAGCTGCTGGCAACGCCGGTCAGGGAGTTGGTGAATCCCGGTCCGGCGGTCACCATGGCCACGCCCGGGGTTCGGGTCATCTTCCCCCAGGCCTCGGCCATGAAGACAGCCGCCTGTTCGTGACGGGTATCGTAGAGTTGGATCGGGGAATTCTCCAGGTACTGGAAAATCGGGGTGATATGACCGCCGCTCAGGGTGAAAATATATTCGACGTTTCTTTCAATCAGGGCTTCGGCAACAAGCTGGCCGCCGGCAACAGTTGTCATGGGCAAACTCCTTTATTGATTTTTATAGAATAGCATTCTAAAATTGATTATTATTTTATTTTTGATAACCAGTCAATACAGAAAATCTTATGCCTGATCTTGTCTATCTCCAGATAATCGCGTTCCTTGGCGGCTTCGTCCAGGGGCTGACCGGTTTCGGGGTCATGCTGGTGGCGCTGCCCCTCATGGCGTTTTTCATCGACATAAAAACGGCCGTTCCGCTCATTATTCTGCTTGGCCTGGTCATCAATGTCATGCTCATTTACCATTTGGCCGGGCATTTCGAGCTCAAAAAATGGCTGCCCCTTGTCCTGGCATCTTTTCCCGGCATTCCGGCCGGCATCGCCATCCACCAGTCCGTGTCCCAGCGCCCCCTGGAAATCCTGGTCGGGCTGGTGCTGATCATCACGACTGTCAATGCCTGGCTGCATTACCGGCCGGCAAAACCGCTGAAACGCTTTTGGGCATATGTCTCCGGCTTTTTGGCGGGCTGCCTGGCCGGCAGCATCGGGGCCTCCGGGCCGCCGGTGATCATTTACACCTCGCTTCAGCCCTGGTCCAAGGCGGAAATCAAATCCACCCTGGTGGCTTTTTTCATGATAAACGGCATGGGCGTGTTTGCCTTTTACCTTTTTCACGGATTTTTTACCCCCGGTATACTGTGGCTTTTCGGCCATTGCGTGCTGCCGCTGATCCTTGGCGTGCTGGCCGGAAGCCTGCTCTACGGCCGGATCAATGATCGAAACTACCGGCATGCCGTGCTTTTGCTGCTCGGTGTGCTGGGGCTGTTGATGCTTTTTAAGGGCTGAGGGGACCGGGGCTGCGCCCCTTCCAGAGCCGCCGGTTGTACAAAACACCAAATGCAAGGAGAAAAATCGCCAGCAGGACCAGGCTGGTATGCAGCAGGGACCATCCCCACCAGAGCGGAACGTTTAGAAAAAAGGTCAGCCCGCCGATAACCGGGATCGCGAAAATGTTCATGAACCCGATTTCCCGCGCTGCCGGGCTCTTGAGTTCCGGGTCCACGATGCGCAGCAGCAGCAGCCCGCAGGAGACAGTGCCGGTGACAACCCCGTAAATGGCGACGCTGCGCTCCAGCTGATAATCGGACAGGCGCCTGCCCAGCAGAACAACGAGCAGCGTGGTCAATACCCCCGCGCTCATGGCCATCAGAAGAATCGGGGTGATGTACGGCCACACCACCACCAGTTCGATGCCGCAGCCGGTGGCAACAATGAGATAATCGATGGCCCCGCCGGTAATCCGGCGCTGAAGCGGTGCATCCAGCAGGTGATGAAAAGGCGTGGCCGCCAGGATCCGGCGCACCAGAATGGCCGCGACCAGGCCGAAGAGAAAGAAAAACCCCCATAATATGCTGCCCACCTCCGGGGGGGCCCAGTGCGACAGGCCCATCATCAGGAAATAGGTGAGCAGGTACACAAGGCCCACCTGGGCAAAATGAAAGGCCAGGCAGTCCACATTGGCGCTGTGGGTGGTGACTCCGCCGGCGGACTCGGGCGTTTTGTTCTTTGGCAGGATGCCGCGCAAAAAAAACGGGTTGGGCGGGGATTTTTGGAACCGGCGGTTTCTAAGCCCCAGGTTCGCCAGGGGAACACCCACGAAAAAGGAGAAAAAAAAGCCAATGGCGGCAAAGGTGAGGCCAATGGTGGAGGCATCGGCAAAGCCGGCGGTTTCCCACACCCGGCCCATGGAAAGCGCCTGTCCGGGCCCCTCGTTGAACGCCAGGGGCACAAGGAAGCCGAAGGTTTCAAAGAGCGTGCCGCCCAGCCAGGCAAACAGGAAAACAAAAACCGTACCCACCAGGGCCTGCAGGGTGAACGTGGCCGCCTGGACAACCGCCATCCATACCGATCCCTTTAAAATTGAGCGATCAGGACCGCCGGTGCCGGATTGGAACTCCGGGGGGGTGAGCCCCACGGATATAAAGGAGATGTTGAACAAGTGATAGGCAAAGGCTTTGATAGGCTCGGGGTCGAAGGCAAATACGCCGGCGTTGACCACTGCCAGGCCCAACAGGCCGCCGATCAAACTTGCCGGGACCAGGAGCTTTTGAAAAAACCCAAGCCATGCCCGCATCAGGACGCCCAAAAGGAGCAGGACGGAAAAAAAGCCAAACAGCACGGGCACTTCAAATGAAAAGGGCGGTGTCATTAGCGGCTCCCCGCAATAAAGTT
>CAZNSO010000142.1:0-6146 GCA_964575805.1 uncultured Desulfobacteraceae bacterium | reverse complement strand
CCCACTCGCTCTGAGTAAAAACCATTGTTATGCCCCCGCCTGCATATAGGCCGGGTCAGGAGCTTAGTAAAATTCCCGGGGGTCCGGATCAGCCGCTGCCCGGGCCCATGGCAATGCCACGGCGTTCCAGCAGGCTGCCTTCGGCGAGAAAGAGTTCCACGAGGGCGATGCGGTAGTTGACAATGGCTTCTACTTCGGCGAGCCGGGCGGCGAGAAGATCGCGCTGGGCCTGGGCGACCAGGAGCGAGGTGCTGTCGCCGACCTCGAAGCGTTCTTCTTCGGCCCGGAGGGACTGCTCCTGCAGGGCGCGGGTGGCGGCGGTGGCGCTGATCTGGCGGCGGGCGCGCGCCACTTCGTTTGCCGCCAGGCGAACGTCCAGCCGGACGATCCGGAGCAGGTTGGACAGGGCGGCCCCGGACTGGCGACGGGTGGCGCGGGCGGCCAGGTCCTGGGCTTCAGCCGTACGGCCGCCTAAAAAATGGCTGAACCGGAACCCGGCGGACAGGTCGTGGGTGTTTGCATCCAGTTCGGAAAACGAGCCGGAAAAACTGTCGGCATAGCCGCTCCGGCCCAGGGCGGCAAACAGTTCCAGCCGGGGCAGCAAACCGTTTCGGGTGGTGATCAGCTCGAGCCGGTCCTGTTGCAGGCGAAGGCGGGATTCGTTGACGTCGGGGCGCGACTGCTCGGCCAGGCGGACCCGTTCATCCAGGTCTTTTATGGGTTGGGGGCTGATTTCCGGTTGGGTGGCGGGCCGTATCTCAAGGTCGGCCTGCCCTTCAGAGCCGGGGGCAATCAGTCGGACAAAGCGCAGGCGGCGTTTTTCGAGCTGGCTTTGGGCGTCGATCAAGGCCTGCTCCCGAAGGGCGACTTCGGCGCGGGCGGCCGCTGCCTCGGTTCTTGGCAGGAGGCCGACCCGGATCTTCTGCTCGATGGCATCGCGCTGCTCTTTTGCGACCTCCAGCGCGTTTTCAAAAATGGCGATTTCCCGGGCAGCCACCACGTATCGCCAATAGGCGATTTCCGTGTCCGCCACCAGCGATTCGGTAAACCCCCGCAGTTCATAAAGGCTGGCGGTGTGACCGAGTTCGGCCTGCCTGACACGGGCCAGGTTGACGGCCGGGCCGAGGCCGCGCAGAAGCGACTGGGTGACGCTCAGGCCCAGGCGGGCGGTCTGCTGCTCCGGCGAGCGGTTGGACCGGCTGCGCTCCTGTCTGACGGTGGCCTCCAGCTCGGTTCCGGTGGGAAGGGCCTGCCGGATGCCCGCCGCATACGAAACATCGCTGCCCTTGACGCCGAACTGCGCTTCAGTGGCCCGGGAGGTTTGCAGGGCCCGCAGCCGCTCGTATTCCATGGCGGCAAACACCTCCGGGTCGAAAACCCCGCGCTCGATCTTTTCAAAAGTTCCTGCAATCACGGGGTTTAACTGCTGGACGCGGAGTTCCTGGTTGAAGCGAAGCGCCATCAGGACGGCCGCTTCCACCGACAGGGACAGGGGCTCCCCGTCCGGCGCCAGATCCGTGATCTGCTTCGGTGTTGGATCCGAAGCGCGCACCGGCGTGCCGTCCATTTCCGGGAGGACGTCCGACGGTTTTTGTATCTGGCGCGCCTGGGCTTTTTCCAGGGCCTTGTCGTAGTCCGGCCGGAAAATTTCCCATTGGTCCACCGGCGCCACGGAGGCGCACCCGGCAGCCCATAGAAAACAAAATAGTATCGGGAGGAAGCAGCTCGCTTGTCTCATTTATTGATTAACCTTTGGTTCCGGGTGAAACAGGGTGTAGACCGCCGGAATCAGCAGCAGGGTGATCGCGGTGGAACCGGCAAGCCCGCCGATAACGGCTCTTGCCAGCGGGGCCTGGGCGTCTGCGCCCTCGCCGATGCCGAAAGCCAGGGGGAGCAGCCCCAAAATGGTGGTCAGGGTGGTCATCAGGATGGGGCGCAGCCGCCTGCGGCCGGATTCGATCACGGATTCCCGGACACTCATCCCCCGCCGATTGAGCTGCCCGGCCTGGTCCACCAGCAGGATGGCGTTATTGACCACGATCCCGCCCAGCATGATGCAGCCGATATAGGACTGGACGTTGAAGGTGCTGCCGGTCAGAAACAGGATGAGCAGCACGCCCACAATGGCCAGCGGAACCGAGAGCATCACCACCAGGGGATCGCGAAGCGATTCGTACTGGGAGGCCAGCACCATGTAGACCAGCATCAGGGCCAGGGCAAGGGAGATCATCAGTTCGGCAAACGCCTCCTGCTGCTCTTCGAATGTTCCGGCCACAAACAGGTCATAGCCGATGGGGCGCGCAATCGTTGAGAGCTGCTCCCGTACCCCGGCGGCCACCGAACCCAGGTCCCGGCCCGCCACGTTGGCGCTGACCGTGACCAGGCGCTGCTGGTCCTTGCGCTCGATCACGATGGGCCCGAACCCGGCCTTGGTATCCACCAAATTCCTCAGCGTCACCTGTTCGCCGGAAGCCGCGGTAACGGTGAGTTCGAGTATTTCGTCGATGGAGCGTTTTTCCGCATCAGCCAGCTGGACGAAAATCCGGTAGGAATTGCCCCCTGCCCGGTATTCACCGGCACGGGATCCGGCCACGGCGGTTTCGATGACCCGGGTGATATCCCTTGCGCTCAAGCCCATGTCCGCGATTTTATGCCGGTCCACCCGGATGGATTGCTGCGGCATGCCGGCCTCCTTGCTGACCTGAAGGTCCGTGATGCCCTCCACATCCGAAATGGCCGAGACCGTCCGCCGGGCCAGGGTATCCAGGATTTCCAGGTCGTAGCCCCGGATTTCTATGGTCAGGCCCTCCTCACCCCCCAGGAGCCGTTCAAGGAGGAACTGGCCCTGGGGGGCGCGGACACGGATATCCATACCCGGGATTTGGCCTTCAAGGCGTTTGCGCAGGTCGGCGGCAATCTCCACGTTGGAGCGCGCCCGCTGCGATGAAGGAACCAGGGACAGGCGCATCTGAGCCTCCGGCGCCCCACTGGAACGGTATCCACCGGTTCCGGCGCCGGCCATGGTGGATACGAGTTCGGGGACGGCCTCGTAGACGATTTGCTCCATTTTCCGCGCCTGGCGGTCAACCACCGCCAGGCGCGTGCCGATGGCCATCTCCCCGGTGACCCGCACCTCGCCTTCATCGCTTGGCGGGAGGAACTCGCTGCCGATCAGCGGCAGCAGGAGCAGGCTGGCCCCAAGAATGGCAAGCGTCACGGCGATGGTGAGCAGACGATGATCCAGGACATGGCGCAGCAGGCTGCGGTACCCATCCGCAAGGCGGGCGAACCAGGTCCCGGAAAAGGCGAACAGGCGGGCAAAGACGGCCCATCGGAACTTTGCGTCCGGTTCATGGAGGGTGACCAGCCGGGAGGCAAGCATCGGCACCAAACTGAGGGCGACCACGAGCGAGCATATCAGGGAGAAAATAATGACATAGGCCAGTTCCTTGAACAGGATGCCGGTTACCCCCCGGATGAACACCAGGGGCAGGAAGATCACCAGGGTGGTGATGGTGCTGGCAATAATGGCCGGTGCCACCTCCCGGGCGCCTTCCACCGAGGCGGCGGCAGGCGTTTCCCGGTTCTCGTCGCGCCGCCGGAAAATGTTTTCCAAAACCACGATGGAGCTGTCCACCATCATGCCCACCCCCAGGGCCAGGCCGCCCAGGGTCATCAGGTTCAAGGTGAAGCCCCCGAAAAAGACCAGGGCAAAGGTGGCCACAATCGAAATGGGGATGGCAATGGAGATCACCAGGGTGCTTCTGATGCTGCGCAGGAAAAACAGAAGGACGAGAATCGCCAGCCCCCCGCCGTACATGACCGAGCGGGACACGTTGGCGATGGAGCGCTCGATGAAATTGCCCTGGTTGATGACCGGCACCACCTGGATCTGGGGGTAAGCCGCGTTGGCCGCATCGATTTCATCCAGGATCGCCCGGGACACTTCCACCGTGTTCGCATCCGCCTGTTTGCGAATGGCCACCCGGATGCCCCGCTCCCCGTTGACCCGGATCCTGCGGGAGAGCTTCTCGTAAGTATCCCTGACGCCGGCGACCTGGCCCACCGTGACGGTCCCGCCGTCGCGCTTGACGATGACCGTTTCCCGGATCTGCTCAAGGGACTGGAATTCGGCGGGGGCCCGCAGGGTGACTTCGCGGCTGCCCGCTTCGATACGGCCGGCCGGAAGGTCGAGATTGGCATCGCGAATCGCGCGGATCACCAGGTCGAGGGGAAGCCCCAGGGCCTTGATGCGCTCGGGGTCGAGTTCAATGCGGACCTCCCGGTCAAAGCCGCCCCACAGGTCCACCTGGGCGACCCCGGGCAGGCGTGAGAACCGGTAGCGAATCTGGTTTTCCACCAGTTCAGTGAGCTCCACGGGATCGAGCTTGCTGGATATGCCAAGCAAAACCACCGGGAAGCTGGCAATGTCGAATTTCCGGATACTCGGGCGGTCAACGCCTTCCGGGAGTTCGTCGAGCTCATCCTCGAGCCTGGAGCGGACATCCAGGGCAGCGGTGTCGATGTCCGTGCCCCAGGCGAAACTGACCCGCACGGAACTGTTCCCCTCGGAGGACTGAGAGGTGATCTCCTCCACGCCAGGAACCGTGGCCACGATCTCCTCGATGATCCGGGTGATCAACCGCTCCATGACCTCGGGGCTCGCCCCCTCGTAATCGGCCCTGATGGTCAGGGTGGGCAGCTCGATTTCCGGGAGCAGGTCAATCTGCAGGCGGCTAAGGGAGACGACCCCGATCACCACAACGATCAGGGTGAGCATGGTGGTAAACACAGGGCGCCTTACGCTGAAACCCGGCAGGTTCATTCAGGGGGCCCCCCGCCGGGCCGGCCTTCTGTGTCGGGAATGCTGACCGCCGATCCGTCATCGAGGAGCTGCTGGCCCAGGATGACCACGCGCCCGGACAGCCCCTCCCCCGTCACCTGCACGCGATCGTCCTCACGGATTCCCGTGCGCACTTCCCGCCAGACCACCGAATGCTCACCATCCGGCAGCACGAAAAGGCCGCTCCGGTCATCCCGCCGGGTGATTGCCTGTTCGGGAACGATGACGGCATCTGAAACCTTGTCCAGCGTCACCGAAGCCCGGATAAACATCCCGGGTTTCAGGCGGTGTCCGGGGTTGTCCACCATCAACTCGACCCGCGCCTGGCGGGTGCCTGTCCTGAAAATCGGCGATATTCGCGAGATCCGGCCTTCAAAGGAGGTCCCCGGCCAGGCGTCGGTGACCAGCCGCGCCGGCTGCTCCGGCTGCAGCCGGGAATAATCTTTTTCCGTGACGAAAATCACCCCGACAACCGGGTCGAGCTCGACAATGGAGAGCAGCGGAGTATTTGCCGAAACCGTTTCCCCCTCGTCAACCAGCCGTTCGGCCACCACCCGCCGGGATTTGCCGCCTGTCCAGTCCGCGGTGATCCGGGTGTAGCCAAGCCGGATCCGGGCGGTTTGAACGGCGGATTCGGCCCGGGTGACCCGGGCCTTTGCGACCTCGACAGCGGATTGTTTGGCCAGTTTTTCGGCCCACGCGGTATCATACTGCGCCTCTGAGGCAACGCCGCGATCAAGCAGGGTTTTTACCCGGACAAATTCGCGGGAGGCGATCTCCGCGGCGCTTTCAGCCTCGGAATAATTGGCCCGGGCCACGGCCAGATCCGCTTCCGCCTGGGATACGGCCTGCTCGTATTCGGCATTGTCAAGCTCGGCCACCATCTGGCCCCGCGCGACGTCATCGGAGAGATCCACGGCCAGACGCTCTATCCGGCCGCTCACCTTGGGAGCGACAAGAAACCGGGCGCCCGCCTCGACGGTTCCGGAAAAGGTTCGATGCAGTTCTATCCGCCCGCGGGTAATGGGCGCGACTTCAACGGGGACGGGCTTTTCTGACCTTTTACGGCCGGCCGTCCCTTCCGACGCGGCCATTCTCTCGTAGACCATCCAGCCAAGGCCCCCTATCAATGCGGCCAGGATAAGTGCCCAAACATATTGCTTCATAATACAAAGTTTCCCGAAATCTCATGTGAAGGCTTCGAAAAAAAACCCGATACCTGCCTTGCCCGCCCTCCCGTCCCCCAAACCCGGAAGGAGACTTTATAGTAATTTATGTCCATTGAAAAATCAAACAAATGACA
>CAZNSO010000141.1:0-6204 GCA_964575805.1 uncultured Desulfobacteraceae bacterium | reverse complement strand
GACACCCGGACCTTTCGCGAACAGCCGGTCTCCCCCTTCTCCAGCTGCGCCCGCTGGTCCCGGTCAATGGGAAACAGTTTGAAAACACCGTCCATATTGATGTCCAGGAGCATGCTGTGGGCCTTGAAAGCGGGCTTCATGCAAAACTGCACCGGCTCCCCGATGAAAAAAACATTTTCGGATTTCCCGGGAAAGTCCAGATCCATCCCGGGGCGACCCGTTTCGGCCAGTACCAGGGCCAGGGCATGGAACAGGTTGAAGCAGTAATTGCGCTTGATGAGCCTTTCAATGCCGGAAAAGGGAATTTTGTCCGTATTGATTTGCAATTCCTCATTGCAGGTGTCCGGGCAGTCATACAGGTTGCTGTTGATCACCAGTTTTTTTCCGAGGGCATGGTCCGCGGTGGAGAACAGCACATCGCAGCCGCCCGTGTCCACCAGCCGGACAAAAGGAACCGTGGCCAGGAACCGGCGCAGCTGATCCGCTAGGCCCCGGGCGTCCCCTTCAGCCGGTTCCACCCCGACGCTTAAGCGGCACAAATCCCGAATATCGTCTTGTGCCAGGGGCCGGTTGTGCTTTTCCAATCCGCCTAAAAAGGCCTTTTCCCGGCTTTCTTTACTGCGAAGCGCCAAGGCGGAGCCATCTCCGCCGAATATGGCCGGCAACAGCCGTTTTACCGGGGTCACGGTGAAAAGGGCCAGTACAAGGGCAGCCAAACAAATGGCGGCGGCGGAAAAAACAAGGGGACGCTTATTCCCGATGCGCCTCATGCCGCCCTCCCCCGGCCGGTCAGGGTGCCTTGCCTTTTTTTCTGCCCTTGTTTCCTGCGGATCGCCGAAATTTCGCCGCTCCACCAGGCGGGTGGGTTTTTCCGCCATGGTTTTCGGGTCAGGCGGGGGTTGCTGCGTCTGCGCTTGACCGATCCCCTGCTCCCTGATCCGGGAAAGCTCCGCTAAAAGGGACTCGCCGTCCGGAAAGCGGTTTTCCGGCTTTTTCTCCAGAAGCCGGACAATGACCGCGCTCAGGGATTCAGGCACCTGCGGGTTCATGCGGGCGGGGGGCGGCGGCACCTCATTGACCTGCTTATAGGCCAGGGTGGTCATTTCCTCGGCATCGAAAGGATAGCGGCCGGTAAGCATCTGGTAAAAAATCATTCCCAGGGAATACAGGTCGCTTCGTTTGTCCACGGTTTTCCCGGAGATCTGCTCCGGGCTCATGAAGCGGGGGGAGCCGAGAATCATGTTGGTCGCTGTCAGGTTGGGATCCCCCATGCTCTTGGAAATGCCAAAATCCGTCAGAATGATCCGGCCTTGCCTGTCCAGCATGAAATTGGAGGGCTTGATGTCCCGGTGGATGATGTTCTGCCGGTGGGCATGGGCAAGGGCATCTGCCATGGCCGTCATCATGGAAAGCGCCCGCTCCGGGTCCAGGGGCCCCTTGGCCATTTCCTCCGCCAGGGTGGTCCCCTCGATATAGGGCATGATGAGGTAGTCAAAGGCCTCGTGACTGCCAAAATCCATTATCTGAATAATGCCGGGGTGGTCAATGCTGGATGCGAGCCGGGCTTCCTGGAGAAATCGCTGGCGGATGTCCTGGTCCTTGCCAACCGCCTGATGGATAATCTTGATGGCGCGCTTTTTTCCCAGGACGCGGTGGATGCCCAGGTAGATCTCCCCCATGCCGCCGGCGGCGATGAGTTCAACAATCTCGTATTTATCAGAGAGGGCGGATCTTAATTTATCGATGTTATGGGATGAAGACATGGCAAAAAGTCTGCTGCTCCGGGTAGTATCCCCGTTCAGGGTTTCCCGCTGCGGCGGGAGTCCCTGTGGGCAACGGTGGACATGAATGGAACAAACCTTTTTCGATTTCTGATTTTATCCCGGATTCTTCGATAAAGCAAGTAAATGCTTGTATCCCATAAAAAAAATTGTTATATAAATAAGTAAAATTTCCCGGGGGACGCCTCCCAGAACCATCAACGCCTGTTTGAGCGTCCCGCCCAGCCCCCCACCCTGCTTGAGAAAGGATATATCGCATGAAGGCTTTATACCTTACTGCATTGACGCCCCAGCAAGAGGTGGTCAAGGGACTCATATCCCAGATAAAGCCATACGGGCTCGAGGTAAAGGGTCACTTCTGGACCGATGACCTGCCCAAAATGGCGTGGATGGGGCCAAGGGACGAACTTGTGGATTCCGGTTCCGTCTTATGGGCCATCCTTGGCAGCAAAGCGGATTTCGAAAACGCGGAAATCCGTTACGGCTTATCGCTTCTGTCCCTTTCCGCCCAGGCCCGAAAGGGGTCGCCCCTGAACATCGTGATACTGCAAAACGGAACAGAGCCGGTGATTGCCGCAGACCTGCCCACTCCTTTGAAGGCAGCCGATGTTTGTCCGCTATCGGATGCCAGCCTGGGAGCCAAACTGGTGGCCAGGGCCCACCAGTCGCAAAGCTCCCCGGAAACGGAATATTTTATTGATATCCTGGGCAACGAACAGATCGGCCAGTGGTTTGAAATACGGCCGGCCGGCGCCGACTCCTGGCCCGGCGCCATGTTCGGTGCGGCCGGCGCCGAAATTGTATTTCAGGCGGTCGGCCCGGCCGGCGGCCTGCCCGATAAAAGCGTGCTGAACTACCCGGTGCAGGGGCTGAAGCTCAATCTGGGCGATCTGGCATACAACGCCTGGGCCGTGCAGAATGAAATCACCCCGGAGACTGCATACTACGCGAAGGTTGACGGCCATCCCGATGCCATTCTGTTTGGCCCCTACTCCAGCGAAGATTCCGCTGAAGTGCATGTGATGACCCTTAAATAGCCTGAACGAAAACGGTCTTTTGCGCCAATATCCGTGTCAGGCTCAAATTTTAATCCTCAGCGATTTTAAAGGCGGACACGCTGCGCTTGGTCCGCCCTACGTGAGTGACCGCGAGCCTTGCGCAGCCCTGCGAGCCTGGTCCGCCAGGGAGATTGAAAATATATCTATAGAATTATGCAAACATTAATAAAAGGCTGACTTTATGAGCGAATCCCCGGTCCCCCGCAAAGACCTGGACAACGAACAATTCATCCGGCTGCGTAAAAATACGGAGAAAATCGGCGAAATCCTGCATAAACGCCTCAAGGGCCATCTGGCTGTTTTAAAACCCCTTTTCAACCCGGTCAAACTGCTCGGGGCCTACATCAAAACCACCGGCATGGATGACGTGCCCGGCTCAGACAAGGCCTTTGCCAAGCTCCAGGAACAATATGCGGCCATTTGCGAGACCCCCTTCGGCCTGACCCGCAAACTGCCCTCCCCGCTGACGACAATGAGCAGCCAGATCGACGCCGCACCCTATAAATACTCCCTTTACATGGATACCGCCAAAGAAAAGGCAACCACGATCACCGCGCCCACCCGCTGGATTCTCTCCTACCAGAGCGATTGCCCGTACGATCGGATGCGCGACATGGCCAGCGGCGCTGCCACCCCTCAGCCCGAGGAGCTCAAATCCGCCTTGATCAAGCACCTGACCCTGGTTTTGCTGCTGGAAAAATTCAAGGAACTGACCCAGCTGCTCCAGGATTTGCGCTATACCGTGGCAATTGAAAAAATTCAGGAATTGGGCGGCCTGCCCGTGGTTCTTCTGAAAGCGCCGATTGAGAGCTTTCTGCCTTCCGATGACTTTATCCGCAACGTCACCCAACTCTCCGGCATCCCGGCATTCCAGGAAATCATCGACCTGGAGGCGGCGCAAAACATGGCCGACCCCTTGAAAGAGACCCTGCAGGCAGCCGTGGAATAGTGTCCTACCAGTTTATCTCCAGGGTGAGCCCCTCCCCGGACGGCAGTATGCGGCGCGAAGGCGTCACCTCCACCCGCAGGGGGATCCGCTTGTCCGCATTCCGATTTTCCGCGACCGGGGGACCGGCCGTGATCCTGAACTCCTGCGGGACGGGGTGACCGCTTTTTTCCCAGAAAGCGGCAACCGCCCGCCTCAACCCTTCTTCCAGATCCCGCCCCGACACTTCAGCACCGGCTTCCCCGCTTGATTCAAGGGGCAGATGGTCTTTGCACCACAATAAAAATTGAACCATCCTGGCGGCAAACAGCTGATAAGCAAGAGAGGTCCCACCGAATGCGGTTTCCATGGGGATAAAGGCCGCATCCTTATTGGCCGCGGCAGCCAGGGCCATGATGCCGGCCCTCCGGAACTGGTCCAGCCGGTCTTCGGAAATCAATACTTCGGCTGGAATGGCGGTTTGCGAATCCACCCGGTGAAGGGGCAGGTCTTTTAACTGAAACGCCTGCCAGTCGGTAAAGCGGGTCGGCCAGCCGGTCCCGGTGAAACTCGCCAGTATCAGGGCGCCAACCGCCCACACCGGGCTTACCCAGGGGTTGCCGGGTTCCTCAAAAACAATCCGGCGGGGCGGGTTTTCCTTTCCGTACGGGTATCGCAAAAGAAACCGGTTGCAGGCAACAGCCAGCCAATCGGCCTCGGGCTGGGATTTTAGCTGATTGAGTTTGCCAAAATTGGGGCTGTCCAGGTGATGGGGAAGAAAGGGGAGATGGGGCAGATCCGCCCATGAGTCCAGTCCCACAAGTCCCGGGGAGGCCCACGCCACTGCCGGGGCCATGAGAATCTCGGCAAACTGCGCCACCTTTTCCAGCAGCCCCACGCTGCGGGGGGTGCTGTCAAAGGGCAGATCCACCAGCACAAGGGACGGCAGGTCATTGACCTGGCTGATGGTGAGCGCCCCCAGGGTCTCCTCAAGGGTGTCCCGGGTGACGGGCACGATTTCCAGGTGAAAGCCGGGCCCTGTTTTGCGGCCCTGCCCCTGCTGAAGCAGGCATTTCAGGCCGCGCCACGCGGATTCAGTGGCACGAAAGGCCGGGTCCGCATAAATTTCGGCAAGCACCGCCTGCAGGGGGGTGTCCACCTGCCGGGCCCCGGCTGCATGCCTGGCCGAATCCCTGGCTGCAGACTTTTCGTCCTGCCCCGGCATGGCCACCATGTTAAGAATGCTGTCCAATCGGTCCGCCGCTTCGGCCCGGGGTTCGGCTTCTGTTCGGGCTTCTGTTCGGGCTTTGGCCGCGGGCGGGGGTTCGGCTTCGGCGGCCGCCACGAGCTGTTTCAAGAAAGGATGGCCCTGCACCAGCGCATCCGGGTGGAAATCCTTTAACCTGGAAATGCGCAGCTCAATGCCCCCGGCCGGGCACAGATCCGCGGGAAGCGGAAAATAGCCGGAAATCCCCAATGCGTCCATCACGGCATCCATGTCATGCAAATCCACCCCAAGCGGCGGCGCTTTCCAGGGCTGCCCAAGGTTCATGGCAAAGGGTGCGAGCACCAGTATTTTAAAGGGCATGTCCGGAATGCGCATGAATTGCCTCCTTCCCTAATCGCCCACCTCGTCCAGGCGGCCGTCGCCCAGGAACTTGAAGCTCGGCCCCTGGGAGGTCAAGGCCAGTTTATTGCCCTCGCTCAGGGGGGCCTCGGAGGCAATGCCCCGGCCGTCAATAAAAAGGTTCTGCCTCCCGGTGAGGTCCTTTACCCAATACTGCCCCTGCCGGTAGGAAATCTCGGCATGCCGGGGGGAAAGCGCGGCGTGATCGATTGTAAAATCGCAGGCCGCGTCTTTGCCGATGGTGACGGGCAGTGTTTTAAAGCGCTGAAGCGTCGGCCCGTAACGAATCAGCAGGGGAATGGCCGGACCGGGTTGGGCAGGGGCCTCGGGCGGCGCGGCTGGTTCCCGGCCGGAAGCCGGCGCCGAAGGCTTCGGTTCATGGGGCTTTGGCGCGGGCCCCGGCGTTGGCCCTTGGGGGCGGGCCCCGGCGTTTCCTTCTTGCGGCGATGCGCCTGCCGCTGCTGCCGGCCCGCTTGGGACGGCCTGGGGAGCCTGGCCGCGCCGGGTCAAAAAACTCACCTTGGGGCCGCCCTGGGCAAACATCAGCCAATCCCCGCTTTTTAGATAAGCTTCGGCATCCGCCGCCACCATTTTGCCGTTCAAGTAGGTAAAGTTGGGGCTTTTATTGAGCAGCTTAAAGCGGTTGCCATCCCGTATGATCCGGGCGTGATCGCGCGAGACGATCAGCAGGTCGCCGGGAAAACGCACCTGGCAGTCGAAATTCCTGCCGATACGAATCTCGGCATCGGAGAGTTCCTGGATTTCGCCCTTCAACGGGCCTTCGATGTGGACAATATTTACAAGGATATCAGG
>CAZNSO010000140.1:5277-6374 GCA_964575805.1 uncultured Desulfobacteraceae bacterium | reverse complement strand
TGTATTTTGAAAATCATGAAAATTATGAAAACCTTGACAAACTACCTGAAATCAGTCTAACAAGTATAATACGCAGGTATGGCAGCCCCCGGTTTGAGGAAAACCGCCCCGGGGGCAGAGCGATTTATTATCAATCGATCCACCGACAGGGGCACCCTATGTTAAAAAAAATCAACGTTATCGGCTGGCTGATGGTATCCGCCATCGTTTTTGCTATGTCAGCGGCAGCGGCAACCGCCGGCATTGAGGAGCATATCTCCAAAACCGAAACCGGTTTTTATTACACTGTCCAGAAAGGCGACACCCTGTGGGATCTGTCGGAAAAATTCGCCGATTCCCCCTGGCAGTGGCCCGAACTCTGGCATTACAACCCCAGCATTGCCAACCCGCACTGGATCTACCCCGGCCAGAAAATCATGGTGTATAAAAAGGAGTGGATGGGAAAACAAAAAAAGAAAACCCCGGAGAAAAAACCCGTCGCGGAACCCGAAAAATCCTATTTTACCTATGAAATGATCGACAGCGTCGGCTTTATCCGGGACCCGGCCGTCACCCCTAGCGGGACCCTATTCAAGGTCAGTGAAGACAAGGCCCTGATCTCGGAGTCCGACAGGGTCTACATCAAAAAGGGAGACGGGCCGCCCATGGAAACCGGCGGGCTCTACACCGTGTATCGGACGTTCGAACGGGAAAAATCGTCCTATGGCATGGATTCCCCGGGCGTGCAGCATTATCTGACCGGCGTTGTCGCGGTGACCGACGACGAGGCGGACTACGTCATCGCCAATGTGGTCAAGGCCTTCCGGGACATCCACGAGGGCGACATGGTGATGCCGCTTGTCCACCGCTCCCCTGAAATCGAAATCAGGGACAGCGTGCCCGGGCTTTCCGGAAAACTGCTGCACACAGAGGAAAGAAACGTCCTGATCGGCCAGCGCAAGCTGGTTTTCATCGATAAAGGCGAAACCGACGGGGTGGAGAAAGGCCAGCAATACGACATCCTCCACCAGGAAACCGGCCAGCTTGAAGCAGGCACCCCCCCAATCGGCCTCAAGCCCTTCAACGTGGGCAAGCTCATCGTGCTGCACACGGAGCAG
>CAZNSO010000140.1:0-5177 GCA_964575805.1 uncultured Desulfobacteraceae bacterium | reverse complement strand
ATGGCGGAAAGGTCCGCCTCCGGCGTGGTTTGCTGCCGCAGGGCCCTGGAATAGGGAAGCACTTCAAAAACCGAGGTCCGGCCGTAATAGCCCGTGTACCGGCAATGAATGCAGCCCTTGCCGCGGTAAAGCCGGATCGTGCCGGTTTTACCGAGATCCAGGCCCAGCTGGCAGAGGCTGCCGCAATCCATGTCAAACGCTTCCATGCACTTGGGACAGATTTTCCTGACCAGGCGCTGGGAGAGCACTCCCGTCAGGGTGGCCTGGATGAGAAAATACGGCACCCCGATGTCCTGCAGCCGGATAATGGCGGAAGGGGCGTCGTTGGTGTGCAGCGTGGACAGGACCAGGTGCCCGGTGAGGGCGGCCTGGATGGCATTCTGCGCGGTTTGCAGGTCCCTTAGCTCGCCCACCATCACGATATCGGGATCCTGCCGCAAAATATTTCTCAGGATGGTCGCAAAGGTCACATCCACCGCCGGCTGAACCGCAATCTGGTTGAATTCTTCATGAATCATCTCGATGGGATCTTCAATGGTGGTGATATTGATGTCCGGGGTGGAGAGCCGCCGCAGGGTGGAATAAAGGGTGGTGGACTTGCCGCTGCCGGTGGGCCCGCAGACGAGAATCAAACCGTGCGGCATGGAAAACATCCGCTTGTACCGCTCAAAATCGCGGGTGGTAAACCCCAGGGCCTCCACCTCCTGGAACAGGATATCCGGGTCCATGATCCGCATGACCACTTTTTCCCCGAACGCCACGGGCACGGTGGAGATCCGGATCTCCACCTCCACGCTGCCCTTGTCCGTCTTGATCCGGCCGTCCTGGGGCCGGCGCTTCTCGGCGATGTCCAGGCGCGAGAGGCTCTTGATCCGGCTGACAATGGCTGAATGCACCTTCTTGGGCAGCTTGTACACCGTGTGCAGGACCCCGTCGATGCGCATGCGGATCAAAACCGTGTCCCGCTTGGGCTCGATGTGAATGTCGCTGGCCCGCTGATCAAAGGCATAGCTGAACAGGTGGTTGACCGCGTTTACGATGTGATGGTCATTGGCCGGCAGTTCATCGGCGGATTTGAGCCGGACGTACTGCTCCAGGTTGCCCAGGTCAATGCCGCCGTCCCCGAACTGGACCTCCGCGGCGGCAATGGAGCGCTTGAACCCGAAAAATTCATTGATCAGCCGGATCACGTCGGACTTGGCGGTCACCACGATGGTCACCGGCATCTGGCTGACCCGGCCCAGGTCTTCGATGACCTCCGGGTTAAACGGGTTGGCGGTGGCCACCACGAGCTTCCCGGATTCCACGCCAACCGGCAGGACCAGGTGTTTCATGGCGAAATTGCGGGGGATGGTGGTGGTGACCAGGTTTAAATCAAGCTTTACCGGGTCGATCTTCTTGTAGCTGTACCCCCACGCATCGGCCAGGGCATGAAATACGGCATCCTCGTCAAGCTCCAGCCCGGGCTTGTCCGCCCGCTTGAAATGCAGGGAAACAATCACGTCGACAATGGTGGTGGGGTTTTCCACGATGGTACCGCCCCTCTGCCTTGCCTGGTCCGCCTTGGCCTTTTCCAGGCTGGCCCGGATCCGGCCGCGTTTGTCAAAGACCTCCCTGGCCTGGTCCTTGTCCATCAATCCCTGCCTGACCAGGGCCTTGCAGATTGCTTTATCCGAGAAAGGATGCTCTTTTTCTGTGGCCATAGCCGCCGTCATTCTTTATTTGTGGGTTTCTCCTGCTGCTGCTTTGTCCTGCGAGTTCTCAATATAGCGCAGCCTGAGTGATTTGCAAGGGCAGACTGCACACCCGGCCGCGGGCCGTGTGTTTTCATGCACACCTGTACATTATTTAATACATCAGCATCCGCCCTTTTTACGCTAATTGCGCCACATATTAAGGACGCGGACATACAAGCCCTTGCTTCCCCGCCCGCCCGACTCGCCCATAACCTACCGGAATAAAATACATTAATTGGCAACTCAGTAAAATCCCCACCAGCCTTTTACGGCAGCACAAAAAAAAGGCCAAAACCTGGCACATGGCTTGCTATATCCTACCCTGGATTCCTGAACTCATTGATTTTAAGACACTTTATTTTCATCCCCAAATTATACGCAACCCGGAGAATGCTGAATGAATAAGCCGGCCGGAAAACGAACCGCCCTGACCCTCTCCTTTTGTTCATTGCTTCTCTTCTTCCTCCTGCCCGCAGCCGCCTATGGTGCGGAGGTCACCCTGAGCTGGGCCCGGCCCGACGACAGCCGGGTGACCGGCTACAAGATCTATTACGGCCCCAGCGGCACCAACTTCAAATCCCGGGCGGACCGGACCATAGAGCCGGCAAGCCAGACCAGCTGCACGATCTCCGGGCTGGAAGAAGGGCAGACCTACGACTTTGCCGCAACCAGCTTTGACGCCGACGACAATGAAAGCGACTTTTCCGAAACCATCCAGTACCGGGTGCCTGTTGAACCGGAGCCGGAGCCGGACCCGGACGACATTGACAACGACGGCGACGGCTATTCCGTCAACCAGGGCGACTGCAACGACAATGACGCCGAGATTTACCCCGGCGCACCGGAAATCTGCGGCGACGGCATTGACCAGGACTGCAATGGCAGCGACCTCACCTGCCCCGAAGATATCGACAATGACGGCGACGGCTACACGGAAAACCAGGGTGACTGCAATGACAACGACCCCTCGATTCACCCCGGCGCCGATGAGATCTGCGGTGACGGTATCGATCAGAACTGCAGCGGCAGTGATGCGGTCTGCCCCGAAGACATTGACAACGACGGCGACGGGTACACGGAGAACGAAGGCGACTGCAACGACAACGACCCCTCAATCCATCCCGGCGCACCGGAAATCTGCGGCGACGGCATTGACCAGGACTGCAATGGCAGCGACCTGGCCTGCCCGGAAGATGACGATGGCGAAGAATCGCCGGACAGCAGCGGCGGGGGCGACTCCGGTGACAATGACCCTGCCGAATACACCCTGACAATAAGCAACGGCATCGGCACGGGCGATTACCCCGAAGGGAAAGTCGTGACCATATCCGCGGACGAAGCCCCCACCGGTTACGTATTTGATGAATGGACCGGTGATACGGCCCATGCCGCCAACCCCGGACTGGCCAACACCACCGTGACCATGCCGGCGGCAGCGGCGGCCCTTAGCGCAAGCTACAAGCCCAGGGAACCCGAATTATACAGCCTCACCGTTGTCGGCGGCAGCGGCGACGGCAGCTACCGCGCCGGCGCCGTGGTCAACCTGAAGGCGGACCCGCCCGATACCGGCCGGATTTTTGACAAATGGCGCGGCGACACGGCCACCGTGGCCAATGCCTCCCGGGCCGAGACCACCATCACCATGCCCGCTGCATCAGCCATGGTGACCGCCGAATACAAGGACAAGCCCCCCACCACATATCAACTGGAGGTCACCAACGGCTCGGGAAGCGGCAGCTACCTGGCCGGCGAAGAGATCCGCCTGGCAGCGGACACCCCTCCAGCGGGCCATGTTTTTGACCAATGGCAGGGGGACACGGCGCACGTGGACAACATCAACCGCCCCGAGATAACATTGACCATGCCGGCCGAACCGGTTTCCCTGACGGCCGCTTACAAGGAGCAGGCGGAAACGCGCTACACCCTGACGGTTACCAACGGTGCCGGCGGCGGGCAATACCTGCCGGGCGAGGAGGTCCCCATTTCCGCCAGTGTGCCCGCCAACCACACGTTCCATCAGTGGACCGGGCAGACCGCCTGGATAGCGGACAGGAACCAGGCCGGCACCGTTCTCACCATGCCGGAAGCCGATGTTTCGGTAACAGCCGCTTTCAAGGCCGACACCCACGACGTGACCTACCGCTCCGACAGCCACGGCAGGATCTCCGGCGAAGCTTCTCAAACCGTGGCCCACGGCGCTGACGGCCAAAAAGTCCATGCCGAGGCGGACACGGGCTATCATTTTACGCGATGGAGCGACGGCCGCACCGACAACCCCCGAACCGACCGGAACGTGACCAGGGCGATCAGGGCCACCGCCAGGTTCGCGATCAACACCTACACCCTGACTTACCAAAGCGGGGCCAACGGTTCGATCCGGGGCGACACCCCGCAGACCGTGGCGCACGGCGCGAACGGCGCGTCGGTTTCCGTAGAGCCTGAAGACGGCTATCACTTCACCCGGTGGAGCGACGGCCGCACAGCCAACCCGCGCACCGACACCAACGTGTCCGGCGACATCCGGGTGAGCGCGCAATTCGCCGCTGACGGGGGGGATGATTCGACTTCCAGCGACACCGCCCCTTCTGAAAACACCAGCAACCCGAATGATTATGACGGCAATGCCGGCACATACGGGGACCTGGATACAGACGGCGACGGGGTGCCGGATGAAATGGAGCAAAGCGCCCCCCACGGCGGCGACGGCAACCAGGACGGCATCCCCGACTACAAACAGGATTCCGTGGCCTCGTTTCCGGATTCCTACGGCCGGGGCTTTGTCACCCTGGAATCCGGGCCCGGCACCCGCCTGGAAGACTGCCGGGCAATCCGCTCATTGCCGGACGGCCGGGAGATGCCCGACGAATACGATTTTCCCCACGGCCTCTTTGATTTTACCATAACCGGGCTTGGCGAGGGCGGCATGACCTGGCTGACCATCTACCTGCCCCGAAACGCCGAGCCCGCGGCTTACATGAACTATGGCCCCACGCCGGAGAACCCGGAGGACCACTGGTATTCCTTCAGGTATGATGGAATTACCGGTGCGGAAATCCGGAAAAACGTCATCACCCTTTATTTTTCCGACGCGGACAGGGGAGACAACATCCTGACACCAGACCAAAAAATCGTCGATCCGGGCGGGCCTGTCCTCAAAACGGCCAAAGCTGCCGCCGATGACAGCCAGGCAGATTCGGATTCAGACAACAAAGCAGCCGACAGCGCATCCGGCGGCTGTTTTATCCGCACCCTCACCCGCTAACCCAATCGCAGCAAGCAAGGCCCCCTCCACCGGGTTCGGCCGGCACCCCCGCGGCCGTACCCGGTTTCCCCATCCCGACCCCCTTCCGACCGACCACCCTTCCCTCGTATACTTTTTCATACATTTATATCTTTATTCATACCCAAAACTGCCCCCTCCCTGCCCTCATTTTCCTGCCG
>CAZNSO010000139.1:0-6527 GCA_964575805.1 uncultured Desulfobacteraceae bacterium | reverse complement strand
CCAAAGCGAAACGTTTCCACCCGGGCAGCCGGAATCGCTTCCGAAGTTCCTGCCTCCTGTGTGCGAAATTTTTACGCACATTTCAAGCCGATTTTTTAAAACTGTGGCATTTCTTCGCACCCCGGCTGAACAAATGAAGCCTGCCATGGCCCGCCCCGCCCGGCACTTGCCGGAAAAGTCCTTTAAATAATAGCTGCTCACAAATTCATGCGTATTATTAAGCATGTCAATCACACTTGCCCCGGGCAGTGGCACGGTACTTGTATCATCTGCTGCAGCGATGCCACAGCCATGGCGGGCCGGAAAAAGTGGAAGCCCGCCGGCACAACCGTCAGAATAATAAAGGAGAACCGCCATGAAACACTTTGTCAGCCGTATACTTGTTTTTTCCGTTTTCGCTCTCAGCCTGGCCATGCCCCAGGCAGCGGCGGCCAGCGACTGCCATGCCGACGCATCCGGAAACCACGGGCATGACGGCAAACTGATCCGCGAGACAACGGTCCGGGGACACACCCTGAGCTATCGCCTCATCGACATGAAGGCAAAAATGAAGGACATGAAAGAAATGCCCGAAATGGAAGCCACCCACCACCTGATGCTCTATATCCAGCCTCCGGAAGGCCAGTCACTTGAAAATCCGAAAGTCGGCTTCCTGGTTACGGGCCCGGGAGACGACACGCAAACCGTCATGGCCATGGGCATGTCCGGCGGTTTCGGAGCGGATCTGGATTTGTCGGCAAGGGGCGCCTACACCATCAAATCCAAGGCCGTGGCCGGAAAAGTAAAACTCATTGACGCGTTCACCTATTCCGTGGAATAGTGAAGTTCCGGCTGCGCCCTGCAGCCGGAACGGTTTCATCACAAACCGGGGTTTTGTTGCCAATGCCAAACCATGCCGACGGATGAATGAACAAGGAAATCGTCTCCCGATCCATTCTGTTTAAGGACCTGCCCGGCCACCACCTGGAAGCCGTGCTTGCCATAGCCGTGGAAAAGCCGGTGGAGAAAAACGAATTGCTCTTCTCCGAGGGGGACACGGGCAGCGGCTTCTACATCGTCACTGAAGGGCAGGTCAAAATTTACAAACTCTCCCTTGAGGGAAAAGAGCAGATTCTTCACATCTTCGGGCCGGGCGAGCCTTTTGGCGAAGTCCCGGTATTCTCAGGCGATGTGTTCCCGGCATCAGCCGAGGCCGTCAAACCGGGGCGGGTTTTGTTTTTCCCCAGAAACCGTTTTATCGACCTGATCACCAATGATCCCACCCTGGCGCTCAACATGCTGGCGGTGCTTTCCCGGCGGCTGCGCCAGTTTACCGTCCAGATCGAGAATCTTTCCTTAAAAGAGGTGCCCGGCCGGCTGGCCGGATACCTGCTTCTGCTCGCAGAGGAGCAGCAGAGCCGCTCCGAACTGCACCTCCACATCTCCAAGGGCCACCTGGCCAGCTTCCTGGGCACCATCCCCGAAACCCTCTCGCGTATCCTGAAAAAAATGAGCGAACAGCAGCTTATCCGGGTCAATGGCAGAAATATTCAGATCACCGACTACGCGGGGCTTGAGCTGCTGGCCGAATCCGGGCGGATCGGGGACATATAAAATCCGGGCAGATTCAGTGCATTTTCGAACACCTGCGATTTTGGTTTAACATAAGTATCACTTATGTTAGAGATGGGGGTATAGTCACGGGCATAACCTATACCTTTTATACGGGATTCCTAAGCCCATGGAGAACCGGAAATCATCGCCGTCCTTTCGGCCCACCCACATTGAAGGCCTGGGAGAAGTCCCCTGGGGAACCCATTGCTGCCTCTTCTACGAATCTCCTGCCGAACTGACGCAAATTCTGGTCGATTTCTTTAAAGCCGGGCTTGAATCCAACGAATACTGCCTGTGGGTCACCTCAGGGGCTGTATCTGAACAGACAGCGAAAAAGGCTTTGCTCCAGGCATCCGCCCATGCGGAGGCCCCTGTCCGCAAAAACCAGCTCCGAATCAGCTCCACAGCGGATTGGTATGCCTCCGGGGCTGACTTTGACCCGGAGGCGGCGATCGCCAATTGGATCGGTGAAGCTGAACAGGCAGTAGAAAGCGGGTTTGACGGATTACGGCTGGCCGGGGACCCTTTCCGCCCCTCCCAAATGGACATTCAGCAAGCCGTCGATTATGAAGCCCGATTTGACCGTTTTATCAGTGGCCAAAAAATCCTCGCCCTCTGCATCTACCCCCTGAACGAATGCTCCCCCCTGGATATCGTCAACTTGAGCGGCCGCCACGAATACAACCTCATCTCAACCGACGGCAGTCTGGAAGTGGCCGCCAACCCCACCCGCCAGGAACTGGAGGCCGATTTAAGCGCCAACCGGGAATTATTCCACGGCATTGTGGATTCCAATCCGGACGCCACCTATGTGATCGACAGCAAGGGGCATATCCGGTTTGCCAATACAGCCGGCCGCCGCCTTTTGGGAGCGGCCGCCAACACCCCGGCCGGCACGCCCTTCCCCTTTCCCTTTGATTGCGAAAAAGCCATCGAGTCGGAGTTTGAGTGGCCCGGCGGCAAGGCTTTTACCGGAGAAATCCGCGCGGTTCAAACGCATTCAGAGGACGCCGGGACCACCCTTGTTACCATCCGGGATATATCGGAGCGCAAAACCACCGAGCTGCTGCTTGAAAAACAGCAGCAGGAGCTCTCCGCCATTTATGAGAACACCCCCACCCCCATTCTGCTTGTGGATAAAGAGCGCAAAATCCGGAAAGCCAACTCGGCTGCCATAAAGACCGCCGGGCGGGAGTACGAGGAAGTCCTTGGCAAAAGAGGCGGAGAAGCGCTGCGCTGCATTCATGCGCTTGATGATCCGCAAGGGTGCGGCTTCGGAGAGGCCTGCCGGCAATGTGCCATACGAAACACCATACTGGACACTTACCACACCGGCACGGCCCACAAGCAGGTGGCGGCGCAAATCACCCTGAACACCACCAGCCCCGAAAGACATTATGATCTCTGGGTCTCCACCATTCCCCTGGAACTGGGGGAGCGAATGGTTCTGGTCTGCCTTGAGGACGTAACCGAACTCAAACAGGTGCTGCAATCCCTAAGCCAAAGTGAAGCCCGCCTGAAAAGCCTTTTCCAGGCCGCCCCCGTGGGAATCGGAACCGCCATCCCCACAATTGCAAACGACGCTGTCAGCTCGCGGGTCCTGTGGGATGTCAACGACAGTTTATGCCGGATAACGGGGTACCCTGAAAATGAACTCCATGGAAAGGAGACCCGGGCGCTGTACGAGTCCCCGGAAGAATACGCGCGGGTGGGGCGGGAACTTTACGCCCAGGTAGGCAATAGCGGCATGGGCAAAGTGGAAACATGCTGGAAGCGAAAAGACGGCCGGTTGATCAATATCGAGCTGAGCGCCGCACCGCTTGACCCGGATGAATGGTCGGCGGGCATCAGTTTTATCCTCGTGGACATCACCCAGCTCAAGACCGCCGAAGCCGAGCGGAAAAAACTGGAAACCCAGCTCCGGCAGTCCCAGAAAATGGAGGCCATCGGTCAATTAACCGGTGGAATCGCCCATGACTTCAACAATCTGCTCCAAATCATCAACGGCTACGGGGACATGATGACCGAGGCAATTGCCCCCGACCACCCCTCCCGCCCCGCACTCAATGAAATTTTGAGCGCCGGCAGGCGCGCTGCCGACCTGGTCCGGCAGCTGCTGGCATTCAGCCGGCAGCAGGTCATGCGAATGAGCGACCTGGGCTTGAATGAACTGGTCTACAATCTGAGCAAAATGATTCAGCGCATTATCGGCGAACATATTGCCTTCGAATTCATCCAGGGCCACAACCTGGGGCTGATCCATGCCGATGCCGGCCAGATCGAGCAGGTGATCATCAACCTCTGCATCAATGCGCGCGATGCCATGCCGGAAGGCGGCAAGCTCCTGATCGAAACATCCAATGTGTTCATCAACGGGGAATACTGTGACACGCACTTTGAGGCCCGGCCCGGCCGATACGTGCTGCTTTGCATTTCAGACAACGGCGTGGGCATGTCCAGGAAAACCCAGGAGCGGATTTTTGACCCCTTTTTTACCACCAAGGAGGTGGACCGGGGCACGGGTCTGGGGCTCTCAACGGTATACGGAATCATCCGCCAGCACGAGGGCACCATCAACGTATACAGTGAGCCCGGCCAGGGCACGCTTTTCAAGATCTACCTGCCCGTGGTGGAACGGCGGGCTGCGGCGGTGGGAGCGGAAATTCCCCGGAAAAGCCGGGGCGGCCACGAAACCGTTTTGATCGCAGAGGATGACCAGATGGTCAGGGATCTCATGAAAACCATCCTGGAACGCGCGGGGTATACCGTTTTTACTGCCAAAAATGGGGCAGAGGCCATTGAAATCATTGAAAACCAGGAAAACGGGGTTGAAATGGCCATCCTTGATGTTGTCATGCCCGGCCAAAGCGGGAAAGTTATTTTCGACCGGATAAAAAAAACAAAGCCCTCACTCCCGGTGCTTTTTGCCAGCGGATATAGCGAAAATGCCATTCATACCGATTTTATCCTTGACAACGGCCTGGAACTGCTTCAAAAACCTTTCACCTCGGAGAGCCTGCTCCATAAGGTCAGGGAACTGCTCGACAGGGCGGAATAAACCATCTTTTATCAATTAGAGAGATAACGGCAAGTGGTATCAGAAGAATTCATCGGGATACGCAAACAACTGAACAAAACCCAAAAGGAAATGGCCCAGCTCCTTGGCGGGTCGGTTAAAGCGGTTCGCAGCTACGAACAAGGGTGGCGCTCGATTCCGGCCCATGCGGAACGGCAGATGCTTTTTCTCCTTTTTCTAAAGGAGGGCAACTGGGTTCAAGGGACTCCCTGCTGGGATATCATCAACTGCCCGAGAGCATTAAAAATTAAATGTCCGGCCGGCCAATTCAACGCCGGCACGCTCTGCTGGTTTATCAACGGCACCATTTGCAACGGCATCGTCCAGGACAACTGGGCGGAAAAAATCAAACTCTGCCGAAACTGCAAAGCTTTTCCCCCTGTCTTGAAAACAGCTTTGAATCCTTACTGATCCCGGCCAGTCCCCTTTTTGCCGAAAGCTTCCAACGGAAGCTTAACGGTTAATCCCTCAGCCGCCGCCCGGCGAACAGGAGGGGGCATTAAACCCCCCGCTTCCCGTGGGAATACCATGAGGCCGGACCCCACAGGCAGAAAGCACTTTTTTTACCCGCGCGGACTCGCATGCCGGACATGCGGGCAATTTTTTATCTGAAAGGGACACCAGTTCTTCAAATTTATGGCTGCAGTTTTCGCAAACAAATTCATAAATCGGCATTATTTTCTCCTTATGGGCACCTTTGCACTTTTTTGGTGCCATCACCGGCATTGCTCCCGGCCTGCGCCTGGATCGGGGATACCGCCAAAACAAGCCTGGCAGGGGTGGGGCAACTATCCTTCGGCTCAAACAGTCCGGGACGCTCGGCTTTCGCCTTGAGATCCCACACAACCCATGCCATCCGCCGCCTACCCCGGTTACCGGTGATGCCCCGATGATAATGCAAAGATCAATTAAAAGGGCCGTCCTCACGGACCCGATCGGCTGATATTTACCGCCGGACGCCCCGCTTGATTTTCTCTGTATTGACTTTATAAAATAATTTTTTTCCTTAAAAAGTCAAGGGATGCCGCCTTTCCGCCCGGCGGGTTGAATTCAGCCCATTGGCTGTTATATTATCAATACGGCAGAACACCTCAGGGTCCTCCCTGCCGCCAGGAAAAGTGCATCCATGGTAAATACAGACAACAAAAGAGCGAATCTGAAAATCCTTCAGGGCGGATTGCACCGCAGCATTTCCTTTGGGAACCTCCGGATTGTGGCGGCGCCGCAGGAGTCTCCCCCCTTTGATGTGGCGGCTATGACACGCGAGGAGGACACCTTCCTCATAATGGACACCGATCCCGACATACTGCCGGTTGAAACGCACCCCATCCGGCTGATGGCTGAACTGGAAAACTTCAAGCCGCGCCCGGTGGGCAGCGTGATTGTCCGCAAGGGGCGGCCGATACGTCTGCTGGCGGTCATCCATGATGTTAATGAAGACCCCCCGTGCCGGGAAATATGGATCACCCGGGCACTGCAAAACATTTTCCAGGAAGTCGAGCGCCTGGGGCTCCGGTCCCTCGGCATGCCCCTGCTGGCCATGCGCCACGGTCGGCTGCCGATCAAAAGTTTTGCCCGCCTGCTCGGACAGGCCCTTTCGGAGGCGCCACTGGCCAGCCTCCGGCAGCTCTGGATCGTTGCCCCGCTGCCGGAAAATGCCAGGATCATGGAGCTTCTGGCAGACAATCTTCGATTTCCGGATGCGCCTCCCCCGGGGCCGCCGGTTCCGTCTTGACATCCTGAAAAGGGCGTGTTAAGTAGCTTTTCGTTATCCATCGTCGGGGTGTAGCGCAGCCTGGTAGCGCACTTGCATGGGGTGCAAGGAGTCGGAGGTTCAAATCCTCTCGCCCCGACCAAA
>CAZNSO010000138.1:0-6620 GCA_964575805.1 uncultured Desulfobacteraceae bacterium | reverse complement strand
CGGCTCTACGATACGGAACAAAGCACCTACGTAACGCTTGAGCAGGTTGCGGAGATGATAAAGTCCGGCCGGACAATCAAGGTGATTGAAGCCACCTCCAAAGAGGACGTGACCAGCTTCATCCTCAACCAGATCATCCTGGAAGAGTCGAAAAAGCATGCCATGCTGCCGGCTTCCCTGCTGCACCTGATTATTCGCTATGGCGACAACCTGTTGAGTGACTTTTTCGACCAATATCTTGAGGAAACCCTAAAAATTTACGTCAACTCCAAGATGACCTTTGATAATTACTTCAGGCAATGGCTGAAAATGGGAATGGATTTCTCAGGAACCCACCCCCCGGAATTCTCCGACATGAGCTCTTTCGCCGATATCTTTCAAATGTTCGGCGCCACCCGGGAGAAAACGGAAAAAGGGCCGGATGAAACCGACAGGGAGAACTGAAAAATTTGCTCCCCGACACAGCAATCAGGAAGAGGCGGATATGGAGAAACAAACTGAGACAGCCGGGGCCGCATCCCGGACGGCGGATGAGCCGGCAGGGATGACGGCGGAAAAATGGATGCGGACAATAAGGGCATCACAACAGCTGATGCAGACGCCGATTGACTATTGGGGCGCTTTGGCGCGATACCAAAACGATTTCTTCCTCCCCTTCAGCAAATCGGTGCTGTATTTTCAAACCGTTGAAGCCAAAAAAATGCTTACTACCTCGCCCTGGCGCTCTTTTTGGGATTATCTGGCGCTTTTGGAGTTAAACGCAGGGATAGCGCATCAAGCGGACTTGAGCAGCACAGAGGCCATATGGGATTATTATCTGCAGGAATTCAATTCGGCCCTCTCATCCTGGTCCGCACCTGCTGAGACCCCGGCCCGGAGCGCCAACCAGGCATTGGCCTGCATGGAACATAAAACGGGCACGCGCCATGCCCTTGCCCATGAATTCCCCCAGGCCATTCGGGATATTGCCGAGGAATTCGGGTTCCATTTTGAGCGGGAAGGCAGCAGCGCGAAAATCGCGGAGACCGACCGATTTATATTGTACCAGGTCTTTCCGAACGAAAAAAACATCGAGGTGAGAAATGACAGCAAGCCCATCCTGATCGTGCATCCTTACGTGCTGGGCGCGGATATCCTGGCGTTTCTGCCCGCCGACCAAAAAAGCTATGTGCACTGTTTTGCCAATCAGCACATTCCCACCTATGTGCGCATACTGAAAGACATCACCCATAACCCGGCCGTGCAGCAAATCACGCTCGAGGATGACATCCGGGACACAAAGCATTTCTGCGAAGTTATCCGGAAAAAACATGGCCGCCCCGTCACCTTGAACGGCTACTGCCAGGGCGGTTTGATCACCCTCGCCAATATGCTTTCAGGAGAGCTCGATGGTCTTGCAGACGCCCATATCACCTGCGTGGCCCCCATAGATGGCACCCGCAGTCCAGGGTTGGGGCAGTTTCTGAAAAATTTGCCCCCCCGGTTCAACGATCTTGCCTATGGAACCAAAACCCTTTCCAACGGTAATCAGGTGGCAGACGGGGATCTCATGTCCTGGGTCTATAAACTCAAAAGCATAAGGGAAGAATATCCACTGGTGGCCATGTACCGGGACCTGTCCATGCTGGGGCATTTCAGGAAAAAAGGCGCGCCGCTCAGCAAGACCATTCTGGCACTCAACCACTGGCTCTATCACCAGCGGCACGATCTGCCCATGGAAATCACCAAGCTGAGTTTTGCCTCATATAATACCCCCGTCACAAAAGAGGGGGAACTGCCCTTCAAGGCCTTCAATCAACCATTGAATATCAAGCGGCTCGGAGAAAAAGCCATCCCCATGCTTATCTGCTACGGCGAAAACGATTCACTGGTTGAAAAGCCCTGTGCCCTGGCGCCGCTGGATTTCATTCCGGCCGAAGTCGCCCCTTTTCCCAAAGGGCACGTGGCCATAGCCACTTCCTGGTCCCTGCCAACTTCTGAGTATGCCCTGCATACCCGATTCGGCGGGGGGTATCGCGGCCCGGTACGGTTTCAGCTGGATTTGGATCGGGAACAGGCCGAAAAACCGTAAAAAATCTTATCTCCGGGCCGCAGCATACCTTGCCACGCCTTAGAACATCCAGATCAGTTCCATGCCAAGGCGATAGGCCGTGTCATCACTCTCCGGCCCGTCGCCGGGTATCATCCGCGAAGCGCGTGCGCTGGTCACATCTTCTATAACCTCGCCAGGGAAGAAAAACGAGAAATGGGCCTTGATAAACGATTGCCGGCTTGTGGCCAGGGTTATCTCATTGTCCCACTCCGTTCCCGTGTAGCCGCTGTCAACCGGGGTTTCAACAACCGGATTGACAAAGCTGGGAACGACAAAATCCTCATTCCACCAGAAGGAATTGACGTTGGTGCGATAGATGAGAAAACGCTTGGGCGTGATGGTGACGCCCGCACTCGTCATTGTCAGCCCGGGGTTGTCACCGCGTCCGTTGCCGAAACCGGAAAAATTTTGCAGCCCGCCGGTCGCCACCGGCGTTCCGTTTCCGTAGAATTCCGGCACATAGCCGTATACCGCGGTGCCCAGCATAAAATTGGTATCTGCGATGATGGTGTTCTCCCCCCCAAAATACCGGGAGAACCGCTGGGCGTTGACCACGCCGGTGTAGCCGCTTAATTCGTCATCGGCCGGATCGTCATCGCCGGAGGTATAAAGAGCGCCGACATGGGGCTTGATCATATCGTTGATATTAAGGGCCACATCCCCGGCCAGGGCATAGCCGGCAATATCATAATCGTCACGCTCCATCCCGGTGTCTGCTGCCTCGCCGAATTTGTACACCCCTTCCACAAACACCTCGAGAGGACCGTAGTCGCCCGTGTAGTAGGCACCCAGATAATGCGCGTCTGTTTTTGGCACCTGGCCCATATTTTCGCTCAGGGCCTGAACCAATCCGCCGGTCGGAATGCTTCGCATGCGGTCATAGGCATAGAACGTCCGCAGGTTCATCCCCTCGCCCGGCTGAAAATCAAGATAACCGGCGTACAGGTCCCGGTCATCGTCCTTTCCGTCTGCAACCAGGTTCGGCTCCACGTGAAAATTGTTTTCTGAAAGCTTGAAATAGCCGAGGTTGAAATCAAAGGCGTCATACTCGCCGGTGACCCAGAAGCCCGGCGCGTCATCACCATAAACCAGCCCCCCCTGGGAGCCGTCAATTTCCCAGATATCAAAACCGGCATGAAACCGCATATTTGCCGGCAGTTGATAGGTGCCGTGGATTCGTTCCAGGCCGAAATCATTGGTTTTGTCATTCAAACCGCCCCTGTCGTCAGCAACTTGAACATCCATGGGCCGGTCAAATTCCAGGGCGGCGTAAAAACTCCACTTGCGGTCCTTGGGCAGGGCATTGAAATAAATCTGGGTTTCGTTTCGAATGTAATTGTTGTTCACCCAGCCCGTCTCGTTGACATGCTCCTTGAAAAACCCGTCCCCGAGCGCCCCTCCCAGCAGCGGGGCCTCCAGATTACCCTCGAACCCGAAATCATAATCGGTCTCGCTTGTTGGAATAATGCGGGTCCTTGCGCCGAAACTCATCATAATGTCCTGCTTGGTGGAAATACCCACACTGCCCGGCCCAACGATTACTTCCTTGGTGATGTCAACCGCGGAGTCCGTATCCATCCCGGCATCATTGCCGGCCTGGACGTGACCTGCAAAAAAGGTCAACAATAACAACATCACCCCGATTGACTGCATCGCTCTTCTCATAACCGCTCCTTGTAATGCTTTTTTCCTGTGGTTGACTGACGCGTTAAGCAAAAATATGCCAAATTCTCCGTTTCGGGCACCACCTCCTTTTCCTGAACTCCCCAATCACGCCTTGCCTTATGAATTTCCCGATGCTCACGAGTTCCCGATATGGCCCGGTTTTCCAGGGATAAACAGTTAAGCCGCATAAAAGCTTCAAATAAACCGCGGTCTGTTTTAGAATAATCCTGGTATGCTTTCTTTGCAAAGACGGGAAATAGTTGCCATTGCATTTGAAGCGATTACATTCAAGGTAAGGCAAGGAAAAGCAGAAACGGAAACATCCGGAACCGGCCCGGTAATATGCACCGCCGAGTCCCGGAACACAGAAAAAAAGGAGAGGCAAATGACGGAAAATGTCCTGATCACCCTGGCATGCGGGACCAATAACCCCAACCGGGCCACACGGGCGGTCCACCTGGCCACCGTCGCTCACAAGGAAGGAAAAAACGTGACGGTTTTTCTACTGGATGAGGCCGTCTATATTGCCAAGGAGGGGCTGGCCCTTCATTTGCGGGCGGCTACCGGCGATGTTGCCGATGACCTCATCGCTTACCTGCAGGCCCATGAAGTTCCCATCCTGGTTTGCACGCCCTGCGCCCGGGCCCGCCGCATCAGCGAAGAAGAGTTGATTGAAGGGGCGCGCATGGCCCCGGCCACGGAACTGATCCACGCGGCCTGCGATGCTGCTGTAATCAGCCTTTAGAACCGCGGGATGAATGCAAACCCCATTGATATCGGCGTTGTAACTGCCAGGGAGGCCGACTACCACCCCAACCGCCGGCTCAAGCAGGCAGCCATGAAAATGGGATGCCGGCTGACATTTATCAACCCCTACCGGCTCAGCCCCTGTATCCGGAAAGGCCGGAAAGGACTCCGGGACCTGGAGGGAACGGGGCTTCCGGGAGTTGTTCTGCCGCGGCAGGGAGCTCAGATCGGCAATGCCAGCCTGGTGCTGCTCAGCCAGTTCCAGGCCATGGGGATACCCCTGGCAAATGATGTGACTTCAATTCTGATTGCCCGAAACAAGTACCTGACCCTTCAGGTGCTGGCAACAAACCACATCAATGTCCCGGATTCCATTTTCATTAATTCCCCTGACTTGTTTTGGGCGGCCATTGAAGAGCTTGGCGGCTTTCCCGTGGTTGTTAAAAAACCCAGCGGCAGGCAGGGGCGCGATGTTTCCCTGATTCGCGAGCCCGGGCAGGGACGGGATTGCCTGGCGCTATTGGACCCCGGGGAGGGGCTGCTGCTTCAGCGTTTCTTTGCTCCGAAAGGGCGGCAGGATCTTCGTGTGCTGGTCATCGGCGGCAAGGTGAGCGCGGCAATGCAACTCGCGCCCGCTCCCGGGGATTTTCGCTCCAACTACCATGTCTCCGGCAGCGGCAGGGCGGTGGAACTGCCGGCTGCGATCGAACAAACGGCTGCGGCCTGTGCAAGGGCCATGGGGCTGGTTGTTGCCGGAGTGGATTTTATCATTGATTCTGACGGGACTCCCTGGGTTATTGAGGTCAACTACTCACCCGGCTTCAAGGGAATGGAGGCGGTCACCGGCAGAGATATCGCCGCTGAGATAATCGCCTGCGCCCTGTCCTTTCTTTCAGCATAGGAGGCAATGACACTCATGCACATCCGGAATCTGCATCTTACAGAGAAGGGGGGAAGGCCCCGGGCCGAAGCCACGGTAAGCTGGGAGGACTGTGAACAGCCGGAAAAAAAGATTTTTATTGAAACCACCGTCGAATTCGCCGCTGACCTGGCGGCCCAGCCCAATGCCTTCCTGGTCGGCTGCCTGATCCCGGCCCTTCATTTCGGTGAAAAGCGCATTGCCATCGAAGGGCCGGTGTGCCCCGGCCTGCTGGAAGGGCTGGAGACAGTAATGGCCCTGATGCACCTCTGGTCAGACGGCGCATACCGGCCGCTCGCCCTGGAGCCCCAGCAGATTACCCGCGCGCCGGAACGGCTGCCGAGGTACCGGGCCGCCATGTTTTATTCAGGAGGTATTGACTCGCTGGCCGCCCTGCGGCTGAACCTGCAAAATTATCCGCCCCGCCACCCCGGGGCCATACGGGACTGTTTTTTTATTCACGGGTTTGATATCGGCGGGGTGGCGGCCCGGGGAATGAAATACCCTGTTTTTGACCGGGGGCTGGCTGCCATGAAAGCCGTCACCGGGGCTGCGGGATTGAACCCGGTGCCTGTATACACCAACATCCGGCACCTGTGCGATGACCGGGATTTATGGCTGAACAAATTCTTCGGCGCGGTGCTCGCGGCTGTCGCCCATGCTTTTTCCCCTCGCCTGGACATGTTCTATATCGCCTCTTCCTATGATTTGAGAAATCTCGCCCCCTGTGGTTCGCATCCCTTGCTTGACCCTGAATACGCCAGTTTTGAACTTCGCATCCGGCATCGGGACGCGGCCCTGACAAGACTTGAAAAACTAAAGATCGTATCCGACTGGGACCCCGGCCTTCAGAACATGCGCGTATGCCTGGCCAACGTCGAAGACCGGCTGAACTGCGGGAAATGCGAAAAATGTGTCCGTACCATGACCGGGCTGCTCGCCCTGAACGCCCTCGACAAAACCCGCGCTTTCGTCGAAAACGATGTCACCCCGGAAATGTTTGAAGGGTTTAAAATCACCATCCGGCACCGGGCGCCGTTTTACCTGGAGCTGCTGCCCCTGCTGGAAGAGCGCGGCCGCCGGGACCTGGTTGAGACCATCCGGAAAAAACTGGCGGATGGCAATTGATGTTCGAAAGCCCGAAAATTGATACCCTCGTAAAAAGTCAGTTTGGGATGGCAAAGTAAAAAGTTCAAG
>CAZNSO010000137.1:0-6698 GCA_964575805.1 uncultured Desulfobacteraceae bacterium | reverse complement strand
AAGGCAGGCGATGTTCTGGCCCGACTCGAGGCCGAAGCGATCGGGCATGCCATTGATGCGGCAGCCGCCCGGGTTGAGCAGGCTGCCGCCGAGCTTGCCGGCAGCCGGGCCACGGTAAAGGCGCTGGAAACATCCCATGAATTCTGGCAGGCCGAGAAAAAACGGGCGCTGGCCCTGGTGGAAAAAGCCGCGATTTCGGAGTCCGAAGCCCAGCAGACGGCCGAGAAGGCCGCTGATGTGAGGGGAAAGTTGGCCGCGGCCCGGGAAAAATCCCGATCCATCAAAAAGCAGATCAATGCCTTGAAAAAGCGGAAGGCCGAACTGCTCACCCGGCGCGGCTATTACACCTTGACCAGCCCTTTTGAGGGGGTGGTTTCCCGACGCCTGGCCGATCCCGGGGACATGGCCGCCCCTTCGAAAAACCTTTTCACCATCCAGGACCTGTCCGGAGTGAAACTGGCCTTTGACGTGCCGCAGAAAGACCTGCCCGACATACACAAGGGACTGACAGCTGTTTTTAAGGTGCACGGCAAAACCCGAAAGGCCGAAATCCAACTCATGGAGCCGGCCCTTGACAAGGCCAGAATGATGCGGGCCGAAATCTGGCTGGACGGGACGGCTGCAGAAGGCATCGACCCGGGCGCCTATGTGCCGGTCACCGTTATCGTGGAACAGCTCGAAGATGTGGTCCTGCTTCCCGCATCCGCGCTGATCGAGGGGCCGCAGGGCAGGGCATATGTATTTTCAGTGGAAGAGGAAAAACTTTCAGCAAAGCCGGTCCGGCTTCTGGGACGCGCTGCGGACCGGGTGGCGGTCGAAGGCATTGATGCGGAAACGCAGGTGGTCAGAAACACCTACCTGGGCTGGGCCACCCTTTCATCCGGTCAGAAGGTGGAGGCCGTTCAATGAATCCCGCCCGGGCGGCCCTGAATCATCCTTACGCGGTTGCGGCCGCGGTCCTGCTGGTTGCGGCCATGGGGGTTATCGGTTTTCTGCGCACGCCGTCTGAGCTTTTCCCGGACACCTTCCCGCCCCAGGTGGTGGTGGTCACGGTACAGCCCGGCGCCGCAGCCGATGATGTCTGCGACAAGATTACCGAAGTCGTTGAAAAAGAGAGCAACACCTTGAGCGGGGTGGAGAGCATCCGCAGCACCAGCCGCGACCAGGTGTCCTCTGTCATGGTGGAATTTTCCTACAGCAAGGACCCGGGGCAGGCCATCCTGGACGTGCAGAACGCCATTGCCCGCATCCGGGCCGACCTGCCGGAAAACGCACGGGAACCGCAAATCTATCGCTTAAGCGATGCCACGGCCCGGCCGCTGCTCACCCTTGCCCTGCGGCCGAAAGAGGGCAGCCGGCGTGAGCTTTCCGAAATTCGGCTGCTGGCGGAAAACCAGATCCAGGACCGGCTGCTGGGCATGGCGGGCGTGGCCGACGTGGACGTGTTCGGCGGCCATCGGCCCGAGATCCGGGTGCACGTGGACCGCGACGCCCTGGCCGCCAACAACCTTTCCATCGGTGAGGTCATGGCGGTTTTGGCCGAACAGAACATCTCGGCACCGGCGGGCAACATCTACGCCGGCGACAGTGAATACCTGGTGCGCATCACAGGCGAGTTCAAGGATCCAAGCGAGATCGCGCGCCTGCCGGTCCGCCGGGTAGACCGGGGCCTGCTGCGCATCTCTGACATTGCCAGGGTGGCGCTCACCGAGCAGGACCCGCGCTCTGCCTATCACGGAAACGGCGAGCCGGCCATCGCCATGGGCATCATCAAGCCGGAGGGCGGCAGAACCGTGGCCGCCATTGAGCGGGTCAAGGCCTTCCTGCCGGAGCTTGCCGCCCTTTACCCGGACATTGCCTTTGAAATCACCCAGGACCAGCAGCCGCTGATCGACATCAACATGCGCGGGATGGTGCTTTCCATCATCCAGGCGGTGCTGTTCACCGTGGCGGTGATCTTTTTCTTCCTGGCAGAGACGCGGGCCGCACTTGTGGCCGGCATCAGCATTCCGCTTTCCTTTCTGTTCACCCTGGCCTTGCTCTGGTTTACGCCGTATACCTTGAACATGGTCACCCTGTCCGGCCTGATCGTGGCCACCGGTATGGTGGTGGATGCCTCTGTGGTGGCCCTGGAAAACATCTACCGCCATTTCCATGCCGGTAACGGCCCGGATGGAGCAGGCGGCCAGCCGGATGCCGAAGCCGCCGCCGAAACCGGGGCCCGGGAAATTTCCAGGGCCATCACCGCCGGGATGCTCACCACCGTGGCGGTTCTGGTGCCCATCATTTTTATCGGCGGCTATCCCCAGCGGACCATCGGCCGGCTGAGCCTGGTCATCTCCATTACCATGGTGGCCTCCCTGGTCATTGCCCTGACCCTGGTGCCGCTGTTGACCTCGCGGGTACTCGGCCGCAGACAGGAAAAAAAGAATATCGCCGAACGTGTCGCCTCCCGGGTGGACATGGGCGTCGGTTTTGTCCGGCGCTTTTATGTCTTTATTTTAAAGGGCGCCCTGCGCTGGCGTGGGCTCACCCTGGTCCTGGCCGCCGTTTTTTTCGTGCTCACGGTCCGGACCATCCCGCCGATTATCGGCGGCGATCTCATGCCGCCCATGGACACGGGAATTGCCATTATCGAATTCGACCTGCCGGCCACGGACGGCATCGGGCAGGTGGAAAAGACCCTGAACCGGGTGGAGGAGATCATATATGCACAGCCAGGTATCGAAAAGGTGTCTTCTGTGATCGGCTCCGAGCCCGGCGCCATATCCTTCGGCACCGGTGGGGCCACCACCCAGTCCGCATCCATCACCGTGCACCTGGTGGATCGGACCCGGCGCGAAAAATCCATCTGGGAAATCCAGGAAACGTGGCGGGAAAAGCTGCGCCAGGTGCCCGGGATCAAAAGCTTCCGGGTCAGCGAGTACGGGGCCACGCCCATGGCCACCACCAAGGCGCCCTTGGATATCATCATCAGCGGACCGGAGGCCGGGGTAATGGACCGGCTGGCCGATCAAACCATGCGGCGGCTGCAGGGCGTGCGGGGGCTGACAGATGTGCGCAGAAGCTGGCATTTTGACCAGAAACAGGTGGATGTGACCGTGGACCCGGCACTGGCTCGGATGTACGGAACCTCTCCGGAGGCGGTCTCCCGGCAGGTCAGCGCGGCGGTCCAGGGCGTGCCGGTTTCCTCCATGCGCCTTGAAAACTTCCTGGATATTCCCATCCGGGTGCAGTACGGCCGCACTGAGCGCACCAGCCTCTCGGCCCTGGCGCATGCTTACGTGGGCTCGGATTTCGGGCCGATCCCGCTTCGGGCCGTGGCGGAGGTGAAAACGCGGCAGCAGCGCCCCTCTATCACGCGGGAGAATCTGCAGGCCACTATTGATGTGACGGGCGTCAACCATGGCATGACCATCGCTCAGGTTACGGGCATGGCCAAAAAGGCGGTCTCGGGAATAGACCCCCCGGGCGGCTACAACATCGAATTCGCCGGCACGGCCGCAGACATGAAAAGCACGCAGAAGCAGCTGCGCCAGGCCCTGGTCATCGGCATTGTCCTGCTTTATTTGCTGCTCCTGGCCATGTTCGGCTCATTTGCCCATCCCGTCACCATCATGGCGGCCATTCCCCTGGCTGTTGCCGGCTCCATGTGGGGGCTGCTGCTTTTTGACAAGCCCATGTGCATGCCCGGCACCATGGGCATGATTTTCCTGGCCGGCATCATTATCAACAACAGCGTGCTGCTGCTTGACTTCATTATCCGGGCCAGGAAACAGGGGACGGAGAAAACCGACGCCATTGTCCGTGCCGTGGAGCTGCGCATCCGGCCCATCCTGATGACCACGTTTTCCACGATCATCGGGCTTTCGCCCCTGATTTTCGAAACCGCCGTGGGCCTGGAGCGCCTGAGCCCGCTCGGAATCGTTGCCGGAAGCGGCCTTCTGGTCGGCACGTTTCTGACCATGGTCGTGGTGCCGGTCGTGTATTCGGGCATGGACAGCATCGGCCACAGGGTGCGCAGAATCACCGATAGCGCTGCATAGCAGGGGAGGGGGGTGGTTCTGCAAGGGCAGCCGGCGCCGGCGGTGAAGGGCGGGAACCGGGCGGGGCGAGTCGATATCCGCCCTCCCCTTGACATCGGGCAAGACGTTCCTATTGTAAAAATGAAGAGGGCAGGAGACAAAACAGGTTGTCTTCTTCAAAGAAAAAAACCAAGTAAGGGAGGTGTCAATCTTCGATTATCCACTGAACGAACTTGACCGTGATGCCACGGGTAATTGCAAAGGTGAATGCAGAGATCGGGTTACCGAAGGTGAGCAGGAACGACAGCAGATGATAAATCGAGAAGCGGTTGATACACCGGAATATTACCCGAATATAAAATGGGCGGAAAAACGAAATTTTTATCCGGGCGCCTTTGGCGGACACGGATAGGCAATAAGTCAGAGAATAAATGCACAAGGGGGGAGCCGCAGGGGTTCCCCCTTTTTTTATTCCGACCCGTTTGCCGAACGTGGCGTCTAATCACCTTTTGGCGGTGATAAAGAAATTTTTCGCGTCCCGGCAAAGCGGGCCGGTCGCTGATACAGAAGATCCCAAAATCGTGCATTTGTGTCACATGGAAATCGATCCTTTCCGAAAGTCGGTTTTTCCGATCAAGGCATTGATCAACACCGGGACGCCGCTTCGGGCACTGATTTTCGCCTGCTCAAGGACGGCCTCGGTTTCGGCTGCATCCGAAAGCAGAATCCCCTTTGCATCCAGGCCCTCGGCAATGTGGTGATAATTGTTGTACCTGAGCACCGTGGCCGTGTCGTCTGCAAAAATTTCGGTCTGCTCCCGGGTGATCTGGGTCCAGCCGGCATCATTGCCCACCACGGCAATGACCGGCACCCTGTGACGGACAAAGGTATCGAACTCGATCAGGCTGTATCCGGCCGCGCCATCACCATAAAGCAGCCAGATTTCCGCTTCCGGCCGGACCAGGCCGGCAGCCAGTGCAAAACCGGCCCCCACCCCCAGGGTCCCGTACGGGCCGGGATCGAGCCAGCAAAGCGGGCCGCGGGGTTTGACCAGGGAGGCGGCCGTTGCCACAAAATCCCCGCCGTCGGCGATGAGAATGCTGTGCGAGTTCAGCGCCCGGTCCATCCGGCTGCACAGGTAAAGGGGATTGACATGTTCGGTCTGCTCGTCCGCAAACCGCCGGATCTGATCTTCCCGTGCTGTTTCGTTTTCCTTCAGCCGCCCGATCCAGGCACTGATCCGATCGCGGCCGAGGTCCCTGCATTCCTCTGCCAGCTCGAGCAGAAACGTGCAGGGATCGGCGTGAACGGACAGATGCGGCTTTTTGTTGAGGCTCAGGGCTTCCCTGCTCCGGTTGACCGCGATATAAACCGCATCCGGATGAATCTGCCGGCCGTAATCAAGGCGAAAATCACACGGCATGCCCGCAATGATCACCAGGTCCGCCTCTTTCAAAGCCCGACCCCGGCCGTGGCGGAACTGCAGCGGGTGGTCCGCGCCAAGAAGGCCTCTGGCCATGCCGGCCAGAAACATCGGTACCCCCAGGCTGCCCAGCTTTTCAGAAAGTACCGCCAATCGATCGGTCCGCAGGGTGACCTGGCTGCCCAGAACCAGCACCGGAGCCCGGGCTTTCCGGAGTTTGCGCCCCGCCGCCCGCACTTTCCCGGAATTCACGGAAAAGGGCACGACATTGTCTTTTTGGGCCAAATCCGCGCTGATCGGGGAGCAGGCAAAAAGCTTGTCCACGTGCCGGCGCAGGTACCACCGGGTCACCCGGTCGGCGATCCCCCGGGGCGCACCCGATTCCTTCGTGTACCACCGGCGCACGAGTTTCTCGTCATACAGCAGGTCAACCGGGCACTCGATAAATACCGGCCCCGGAACCCCGGATTGGGCAACGTCAAATGCTTCCTCCACGATCCCCGGCAAATCGCAGTCCTGCTGAACGGAAGCGGACCATTTCACCAGGGTTTCAAAAAGCTTGATCTGCTCGATATCCTGAAGCGCCCCCCTGCCCCGCAGTGCGGTCGCAGGTGCCCCGCCGAAGAGCACCAGCGGGGATTGGGCCATTTGAGCGTTTTTGACCGCTGTAATCGAATTGGTTACTCCAGGCCCGGCGGTCACCACGGCCACCCCGGGAACCCCGGTCAGCCGGGATACCGCGTCTGCGGCAAACACGGCGGTAGGCTCCTGCCTGACATCAATGACCCGGATACCCGCCTCTTTTGCGCCGACAAGTATCGGAGAGATGTGCCCCCCGCAAAGGGTGAAGAGGAATTCCACGCCCTGCGCCTTCAATCCCCGGGCAATAATCTGCCCGCCATGCATAAGCCCCTCCTTGCTTTCTTCTGCCTTGTCACGGCTGCTCCAGGATATGAATCCGGAACAACCGGTAAAGGATTCCCAGCAGGACCAGGGTAGAGCCTGCCGATACCCCGGCCGCGGACCAGAAGATCAGCGGGTGGTGTTTGGCACCGAAGACCCACAGCGCCAGCATGCCGAAGCCGAAATAAAACAAAAGAAAAAACAGCCGCACCAGTCCGGCAAACATGATCGGCGAAACACACCAGAAAACGATTTTTGCAATCCTGCGTTCCCGGGGGGTCATCGTCTGGAGGCCGCTGCTTTCTGCGACCGGCTACCAGACCTCGGGGTACCCGGTATCCACAAAC
>CAZNSO010000136.1:0-6958 GCA_964575805.1 uncultured Desulfobacteraceae bacterium | reverse complement strand
CCTTGAACCGGGGGGACTGTGTCGTCAACAGCCATCTCCGCCAACAGGGCCGGAAGATCGGCCGGAAGATTAGCCGGAGCGGGCCGCCCTGCCGGGAGCAGCCCCGGCGCCCCCCGACCATGCGGCGGGGCGACCCTGTCCAGGAATGCGTCCTTCTGCTTCAACACCCTGGGGCGCAGGGTCCGGGCGGCGCTTTCCACTTTTGTCGAGGCGGCCTCAACCGGAACGATCACGTCCGTCTCAACCATGGTAAACGGACAGCTCAAGGCTTTGCCCGCCTGCTCCCGCCACCGGCGCTGAATGCTCAAATAGCCGACATCCGTAACCACCCATGCGGCCTTTGCCGCCAGGTTCACCACCGCCGGCACCATTGCCTCTCCCACACGCAGGACAAATGGAATATCCGCCTTGTGCAGACTCTCCTGCACATCGGCAAGGCCTTCGATCATAAACCGATAGTGCCGCTGGTTGGCCCCCGGAAAATCCGGGACAAGAACAAAGCCCACAACCAGCGGGAGGCCCAGCTCATCGGCTTTTTGGCCCGCAAAAGCCAGTGCGTGGTTGTATTCCGTGCGCTGGGCCTGCTGCATCCAGTACAATACATACGCCCCGTTTCGAGGCGGTACACCGAGCAAATGCCGTATCCGTGCCTCATGAACCACTTCCTGTCCCTCCCGCCCGGAACTCTCCCACACGACGCAGCCACCCGGAGACTCCGCCCGAACGCGGCCGGTTGGCGGAGTCGACTTTCAAACGAATTGGAGAATATATTTTTTTAAAATAGCCTTTTTATGGTATAGACAGTTCAGGGAAATGTCAAAATCCTAAAAAAAATACCTGATACTTCAAGGAATTTATCGGATGAAACACATCCTTTTCATAAGCGCTGCCTGTCTTGTCTTGGCCGTGGGCTGCGGGCCAACCGTCTCCCCCCCGGCCCCGCCGGCATCGGAATCCGGCGTATCTCAATCCGGCGTATCTCAATCCGAGGATCAATTATTCGGCAATGTGTTCGGCCGGGTCCGGCTTCCTGATGGCAGCGCAAACGTAAAGCCCGAAAAGATCCGCGTGTACCTCAGCCGCAAGCCGACCGAGACTGTCAGCCGACAGGCAGCTGACGCCCGTCTTGCAGATATCGGCTGGATTCGCCTGCCCGAGAATTACACGGCCAGCCCTTATCAAAGCCGCGCGGGACCCGAGGGGCGCTTTCTTATCAAAAAAATCCCGATAAACGGAAAATCAACCGATTTCACGATTATTATCACGGCTGCCGGCAAGCCCCGCATCATCATCGACATGGCGCCGGTGCTTCCCGGGGCTTCCATGGCCCTGCAGGTAAAGGCCGTCCTTCCGGCAGGCGAAACACTCCATGTGGTCAAGGGGACGCGCAATTCCAGGTACGTGGAAACCGCATACAACGATGAATTGACAAAATGAGGGCAAACACTGGAAACACTGCCTGCCGCGCCGGCGTTCCGGGAACAAGGGCCGGCGAGAGGATCGGATTGGAAAATATGCGAAAAATCACCCTGTCTTGTCTGAAGTTCATTTTTTTGGCGGTATTTCTTTGCCTGGCCGCCGGCCTGCCGGCAAGGGCTGCCCCCCCGCTTTACGGAAACATTTACGGAACAGTCACCGACCCCCAAAACCAAAGGCCGCTTTCCGGGGTCGAGATCACCGTCACGGACCAGCCGCTTGAGCGCCTCTCTCATCCGTCGGAGAATGCCATAAACTCAGATAATGGTGGCTGGATACGGCTGCCTGAAAAAAAACCGGCCAGCCGGGCACGGAGCGGTTCACAGGGGAAGTTCCTCATTAACAGCCTTCCCGTGCCCCATGTACCCGCTCCGTATACCGTTATTCTCCAGGCAGAAGGCTATGGCATACTGGTGCTCGAGAAGACCCCCCTGCTGCCGGGGGCGGTCATGGCGCTGAAAATTGAAGCGGCCATGCCCGCGGCGGGAACGGTTCACATCAGCAGGGGGATGACTGACTCGGATTATTTGACCGTTATCTACCGCCACCAGCAGCGAAGTGCCACGGCTTCCGCCCGGAAAGCCCCGCCGGAAAACCTGATGCAGGCGGCCGCCGCCGATGACCCCCTGAAGTACACCATTTTTGCCACACGCGAAGGCCTTGTGGGCGGTACCACGGCCAACGGCCACGTCATCGTGGAAAACGACCATTTTGTCGCGCTTCCCTCAAGGACCGTCCTTTGCTCGAAAAACGGCCGGGAGTACGAGGTGCGCCTCGAACACAACGGTCATTCGGAAACCGCCCCGGTATGGGATATCGGGCCCTGGAACATCCACGACAACTACTGGGCCCCTGAGGAGGAGCGCCAAATCTATGAGCACCTCTCGCACGGCGGCGAATCGGGCGGCCTCGGCCGGGGCCTGCCCCAAGCCCAGGCAGCCTATGAAAGTAATTTCAACTCCGGGCGGGATGAATACGGCCGGCGGGTGGTCAATCCCGCAGGCATTGACCTGGCTGACGGCACCTTCTGGTACGGGCTCAATTTATCCGATAACGCCTGGATCACGGTGGAATACCTCTGGCTGGAATCAGACGGGGATTCTGATGCGGAGGAAGAACTTTCCGCCACCTGTTTTATTCGCAGCGCCAGGTAAAACAAGGGGCGAAGCGCAGCCCCGCCGATTCCGCTGGCCGATTCCGCTAAAAGACACCGCCGGCCCGACGCCCGGCAAAGAACCGCCCCTTTTGTTTATCCTGCACCCTGGGTTTCTCCCCTCCCTGGCAAAGTTGACATAACCGCCCCGGACCCGGGGTCTGCCGTTCAATTTTGTTGAAACAGGGCGCATACAATGTTACCTTAAGGGTAATTCGCACTTTGCCCGCAATTACAATTTTACGGATTAATGACGCCATGCCGTTTTGTAATTTCCGTCCTGCCTGTACCCGAGAGGGTAATGCCCCGGCCGGCCATCCCCTGTTTTCTCACACCCTGATATGCTGCCGATGCAAAAACCAGCCGACAATCCTGTCCATATTTGATAGCCACCGTTTCACCAATCAACGCTTAATGAAAGGGGAAATACGATGAAGCATTCACGCCTGGCAGTTATTGTCACACTTTTAACCATTTTGGTGTTTCCGGCATTCTCTGCTGCGGAGGTCAGTACCAGCCGGGATAGCAAGGGCGTCTGGTTTGTCAAGGGCGATGACACGGATCGCCTGTTTGACGTTTTCAAAGCCATGGGCTATGCCGTTGCCGAAGACCGGCTCTGGCAGATGGAAACCTTCCGGCGCCAGGCAAAGGGCGAGCTTGCCGCCATCTTCGGCTCCGGGCAGCTGGAGCAGGACATCTTCATGCGAACAACCGGCTACAGCGATGAGGAACTGACCAGCGGCTACAACACCCTGAACCAGGAAACCCGAGATGTTCTTGATGGGTACGTGGCCGGGGTGAATCAGCGGATTGCCGAGGTCACGGCCGATCTCACCCAACTGCCGTTTGAATTTCATGTCATGGGCCAGCAGCTGGGCATGGAGGGTCCCCTGCTGCCCGCGGACTGGACCCCTGAAGATGTGCTGGCATGGCAATCCGTTCTGAACCGGAACTTTGACCCGGGCGCCTACAAACGGGGGCAGATAGACAATGCCGCCCTTATCCAGTACCTGACCACCGTGTTTGGCGGCCCCACGGGGCAGCAGATGTTTGCTGACCTGCGGTGGACCAATGACCCGGATGCCCTGACCTATATCCCGGAACAAAGCCAGGCCGAGGCTGCCAGCGACGCCGGCCGGCGGGTAAAATCATCGCCTGCCGGGGCCATGGCCATGGGCGCGGCCAACATCCGGATGCCGGAATACGACCTGCAGCAGCTGGCTGAAAAACTGAATCAGCGCATGGAACGGCAGAGAAAATCCCTTGAGGAAATCAATGCCCTGGTAAAAATGGGCTCTTATGCGTGGGTCGTCAGCGGCGACAAGACCGCCTCGGGCCGGCCGGTCATCTACTCCGGCCCCCAGATGGGGTTTTCCGTTCCGGCCATCGTCCAGGAAGGCTCCATAGAAGCGGCCGGACTGGAAATCTCGGGCATGGCGATCCCGGGACTGCCGGGAATCGTTATCGGTCGCACCCCGCATCACGCCTGGTCCATGCAGGTGGGGCATGCCCATACCACGGACTACTATTTTGAAACGCCGGCGGATGTCAGTCTCCACCGCACGGAAACCATCTCGGTCGCCGGCGGGGACGATGTGACCATCCCGGTCTTCCGCTCGGACCACGGGCCGGTGATCAACCCTCTCCCGTTCAACCCGTCCGCCTACGATCCGGGAGCGGACGGTCCGATCGTGGCCTGGCGCTATTCCCACTGGGGCGAGGAATTTGAAAACCTCACCGCCTTTCTCGACCTGGCCCGGGCAGAGAGCATGGACGAATTCGGGGAAGCTATCCGGGATGTGTCTGTCAGCCAGCATTTCTGCTATGCCGACAACGCGGGCAACATCGCCTACTGGATGTCCGGAATGGACCCGGTGCGGCCGGAGGGATTCGACTACCGGTTTCCGCAGGGCATGGGCGGCGCCCCGCAGGCTGAATGGGACGACGACGTGTTAAAGCCCCTTTCCACTGACAGGAACACATCCCAGGGCTTTTACGGCGGGTGGAACAACAAGTCCCACCCGGACTACCCCCACTCCTACAACAACATGAGCTATTTTTTCGGGCCGTTCCACAGGGCCCACGTGATCCCGGAATACCTTGAAGCCCATGACGACCTGACATTTGAGGAAATCCGAGACCTTGCCTTAAACATCGCCACCACGGACTCCATCCGCAGCGGCGGCAATCCCTGGGCTTTCGTGGAAGATGACTTCCGGCAGGCGGTCAGCGATAACCCGAGCAGCGATCGAACCAGCGCCTTGTCGGTAATGGACGACTTTGACGGCCATTTCGTGGCCGGCGGGGAGTCAAACTGGGTGGATGGTGAAGACCGCTCAGATGCATGGGTGCTTGCGGATGCCTGGATCCGGGAAGTCATCGACCTGACCTTTCTCGACGAACTCGGGAACGCCGAGCTGTATGACAAAGATTCGGAAAAATGGGCGCACCCGACAATTCTTTTCAACGTGATCCTGCACGAACTGAATCCGGACAGTGCGATCAAAAACAATTACGACTGGTTCGACGATGTCACCACGCCGGAAACGGAGGAGACCGCCAAAGAAATTATTGTGGCTGCCCTTGACAATGTCCTGGCCGAGCTTGGCGAACGCCCCTGGGGGACGGGTGAGCGCGGGGTAATCCGGTTTAACCATGACCTCTTCAACCAGGAGCCCCTGGATCTCAATCCCCTGCACACCATGCCCTTTTCCTCCCGCTCCACCTACGCGCATTGCGTGGAATTCGGCAGCTCCGGGCCCACCCGGATCGAAAGCATGTTCCCGCTGGGTGAGTCCGGCAACATCCTGCCGGGGCTCGGCGGCACGCCGGCCTTCGACCCGAACTTCTTTTCCATGACCAAGGTCTTTGACCCCTTTGCCTACCGGGATTTCCCGACCTTTGACGCCGGTGGCGACGATGACGACACCTGCTTCATCCGGGCAATTCGCCGGAAATGATAAAACGTAAACATATCTGAACAATCGCCGCCGCAGGCCTTCTCAGGCCTGCGGCGGCGAATTAATTAGGTTTGCCTAATTTTTTGATATGGATTCAATCTCCCTGGCGGAGAAAACTCGCAGGGCCCCGCAAGGCTCCCGTAACCCTGGTAACTCTCGTAGGGCGGACCAAGCGCAGCGTGTCCGCCTTCAAAATGACGTGTACATGTTAGTTTGATGGTTACCTGTTTTTGCAAACATTGGAACCAATCCCGCACGGTCAATCAGCGGCCGGTTTCAACAGCCTGCATGTCCGGCAAGTCTACATCATCTCCAGAACCGTTGCCATGGAAACCCCGCCACCGCCGCAAAGGGTCGCCATGCCCAGGGAATTCCCCCGTTTTTTGAGGGCATGAATCAGCGACACCATGATCCGCGCGCCGGTACATCCCACCGGATGCCCCAGCCCGATGCCGGAGCCGTTCACATTGACACGCTCACGGTTTAAGCCCAACTCCTTTTCACAGCCCAGGTACTGGGCGGCAAAGGCTTCATTGAGCTCGATCAGTTCGAATTCATCCAGCTTGAATCCGCTTTTGCCAAGCAGGTTGTTGACCGCCGGCACCGGAGACAGCCCCATCACCGAGGGATGGCAGGCGCCTTTTCCCGTCGCCCGGATGCGGGCCAGGGGCGCAATGCCCAGATCTTTGGCCTTGTCCGCCGACATGATCACCATGGCCGCCGAGCCGTCATTCAAGCCGCTGGAATTGCCCGCCGTCACCTTGCCGGTCTTGGGAACAAAGGCCGGCGGCAGTTTCTGGAGGTCTTCCATGGTCAGGCCCGGCCGGAAGTGCTCGTCTTTATCAAACACAAGGGGCTCTTTTTTCCTGCGCGGGACCTCGACCGGCACGATTTCCTCGCTGAAATCGCCTTCTTTGCTGGCCCGCTCGACATTGTTGTGACTTCGCAGGGCCACCTCGTCCATCTCCTGCCGGGAAATATTGTGTTTCTGGGCCACGAACTCCGCCGTATGCCCCATAATATAGGGCTTTCCCACAAAATAGGAAAGCGGCGGCTGAGTTTCATCCACCGGCCCGTCCTCGGGGTGGGGAATCACGTGGGAGCCGCAGTGCAGGCCCCGGATCAGGGCATCCACCATGACGTCATCCTGAAGGCGGCAGCCCCAGCGGGCATTGGGCAGAACGTAAGGCGCACCGGACATGTGCTCCACGCCGCCGGCCAGGATCACATCCGCCATGTCCGCCTGGATCATGGCCATCCCGGAGAGAACGGCCTCCATGCCGGAAATGCAAACCCGGTTGATGGTCACGGCCGGAACAGTATCCGGAATACCGGCGAGCAGAGCGGCAACGCGCGTGACATTCAGGGT
>CAZNSO010000135.1:0-6991 GCA_964575805.1 uncultured Desulfobacteraceae bacterium | reverse complement strand
TGGCTGCGTTTACGCGGTTGCGTTTGGTTTTTAATCACTCAGTGCCCGGAACAGGGGTAGCCTGTTCCAACAGGTTGTCCCCGACAGCCTGAACCGGCCCGTTCGGCAAAGTCTTCAGCATTTCCTGCACCAGCCAGGCCACGCGCTCTTTCCTTGAACCGTTTTCATGGGAGACAAAACTCAACAAAAGGTTGATGGGGTCCGCCTGCCACTGGCGATGGGCGCTGCGCCACTGCTCGGTGGACCAGAGCGCCTTGCCGGTTTCACAATGAACCAGCTGCAAGGAGCAGGAAACCACCAGGGCATCGTAGACACCCTGGTGAACGGTTCCGGACTGGTCAATCCGCCCTTTTATCACGCCGTCACAGTGAAGCAGCTTCCCCAGCCGGGCGGGGGAAATCCCGGCCAGCTGCCCGGCCGTCTGGATGCCGAGCTGCTCCATGACCCGCCGAACCTCTGAAACGGCGATTTTTATATAGCCTTTTGCGGTGAGCCGGGCATAGACTTCATCGTATAAGGCTTTTTCCACGCCGGGCTCCAGGGAAAGGTTCTCCATGGGCAAAACCGCGATGCGCTCCGGGGCGTAATTTGAGAAATTCTCGGCCAGCCACCAGGTCTCCTTCATCTCAACAGCCTCCGGCAACTCCGCCGGCGCGGTGGCGGGCAAAACCATAATTGCCGGCAGGAGCATAAAAACGGAAACAAGCAGGCTCAGGAACCATTTTTGCCTGGCCCGGCCCTGCGCGTTCACCCGATCCATGCCATCGCCCTTCCGCAATGGCCGTTGACGCTCATATAATGTTCTTCGGTTCAATGCGCGGCCTGGTCAAAGTTTTCGATCAATTCGAACAAGGCCTTGTTGATGGCCGAGGACAGGGCCTGATCCGCTGCATGGGCATCCCAGGAGCCCGTCCGGCCGCCGGAAAGACCGCCTTCATAGGTCTGGCGGATCATGTGCGAGCCCTTGCCGGTTGCCAGGTACTCACCGGAGCGGGCATCCTGGAGCAGCAGATCCACCCGGATGGTGGTGTCGATCAGCTTGCTTTTGGACAGCGCGCTCACCTTGGAATGCTGGTTCACGTCAAAATAAGTGATGGCCCCGGAGACGAAATACTCGCACAGAAGAATCCGCTGGGCCCGTTTCAGGTCCTCCGGGCTTTTGACCAGGCTGGCCTGGCTCAAGGTGTCCCAGTCAAAGAGCTGCTTCATCTTCTCCCACTCCACCACGCGGAAATACCCGGCCCGCAAAAGCGAGCTGGCCAGCATCTGCGAAGACGTGTCCCAGAGCTTGTCCGCGGAATAGGTGCTCCTGTTTTCAAACCCCGCCACTGCAATCAGCTCTTTTTTTTCCGGCGGCGGCGGAAGCTGACGCCAGTCCACCGGCGGCTGCTCGGTGACGACATCGCTGCCCGCCGTATTCGGCCCGCCCGCCTGGCTTGCACACCCGCTGAACAGATACAGCAGCGACAAGAGAAAAATTCCGATGGCCAAGTGCCTTTTGAATCGCCGTTTCACACTAACCCCCCTTTTTGGTTCGGGACTTGCCCGGCCCGCTTAGTTGTCAATCATCACCAGCGGCATATCGGTTCCGCTGACGCGCAGATAAGGATGCTGGCGTCCCTTTGTCAGCCTGGGCACCGTCCTTGACACATACTGGAAAAGTTCGTTCAAGGAAACAATCGAATCCCCGTCATAATTGGCCTCCCCCTGCATGCCGGTAATCAGGGCATAGGTGAATGCGCCGTGGCCGGGACCCTTGCCGTCAATCTGGAATTCCTCGCCTTCCATGGACGTCTCCCCGCCCTTTGAAGCGGAAAGAATGTACAAACCAGAGGCCTCCCGCAGGGTTTCCGCCAGGTTCTCGGAGGAGACCCCCGAGCGCATGCCCACCTGCATGGCCCCGGCGTGGCAGGTGTCCATGGCGATAATGACCTTGTTGACGTTTTTGGACAAAATACTGACGGCCTCCTCGAAGTCCGACATCCGCAGGCCCCGGGAAACAATATTCTTGTTGTCGGCATCGGCGGGGACAAAATAATAGGAGCCGGTCTGGCGGTGCTTGATGCCGTGACCGGCAATAAAAAGAAACACCACGTCATCCGGGCCGGCCTGGCCCAGGTGCGCGGCCATGTTCTCGATTATGGCATCCCGGGTCACGTCCGCATCCGCCAGCACCTTGAAATGGACCTCGGAAAACAGCCGGCCGGCCTGGGACTCAAAAAACCGGGCCATGCTTTTGACATCCTCGACGGCGTATTTTAAATCCATGATGCTGCTGCTGTATTGCGAAACCCCGATGCCCAGGCCCCACAAGACGGGATTCCGGGCGCTCTCCCGGGACTCATCCGGCGCGCCGGATGCTGAACCGGATGCCGAGATGGCGCCGCGCCGGCCCTTTTCAACCTGGAATTCCTTTTTGGTGGTATTGCCGAAAATATCCGCGGATACGACAGCCACCCGGGTCTGCCCGCCGCCAAGCCCCACATCCGCTGCGAAGCCGCCCTGTTCATCTATTTCGACGGGCTCGCCGTTTACGTGGACATACTGTACTTCACTGTCATCCCTGACGCGTCCCTTTACGGCAAGCCGGGATACCGGGTCCTTGACAATGGTGGTAAACCCCCTTGTGATCAGGGGCTCGGTGATCACGATATTTGGCGGGGTTTTGTCATCCGGCAGCGTCAGGGTGACCTGCTTTTCCACCATTTTCCCGCTGTTGCTCATGGCGGCCAGTTCAAATTGGTTGTCGCCCGGGTCGAGCATGATGCCGTAGGTAAATTCGCCGGAGTCGTTCAAGCGGACCGGCTCCCGGTTGACCTTGAAATACTTGATGCCGCTGCCGGTATGGTCGATGACCATCCCTTCCATATCAACGGCCCGCTCCTTCTGCTCAATAGTGAACCCCCGGCCCAGCGGGGGATTGATGATAACGATCTGGGGGGTTCCCGATTTCTCCTGGCCGGAGTCATAGGCGGGCGTCTCCTGCGCCCCCGCCTGCCTTTGCAGGGCAGCCAGCTGCGCGGCCTGCTCCTTTGTCACCGTGCGCGGCAGGATCTCGCCGATCTCGCGGGAAATGCCGGCGGCCATCTGATTGAGGGTGCCGGCGAACAACTTTTTGGGAGATTTTCCCACATCCGTGAAAGTCGCCGTATCCACATGCAGCACCTCGGCGGAAGCGGTTTCATAGAGCTTGTAGCTGATCGTTGAAACCACTTTTTTAAGCTTCACCCCCACCGCCTCTTCTTCCGTGACCTCCGCGCCCAGGAAGCCGTTGAGGATATAATGGGCCGAGTTGACAACAGCCGCCTGGTGGACCTGTTTGAAACTGCCCCGGCCGGCCTCCGCAATCTGCGAGGCGGACAATTTGCCGCCCGGCACGAGATCCCCGGCGGTCATCACCCGGACCCCCTGCTCCTTAAGCGCCTTTGCCAGTTGGTTTTCCGCGGGTATCAGCCGCTCGTCAAACAGGGCCTCGCCCGCGGAAAGCGCGGCCGGCGATTCCGGGCTGACAAAAACAATCAGCTTCGCCTCGTTTTTTGCATGGCACACCGGTGCCAGCGCCGTCATGACGCATACGGCGGCAGCAAAAATGGAAAAAATGGTTTTGGTCTTCATATGCCCATCCTGAAAGTTTAGGGTTTCGCCTTGCTGTTGTGCCGGCGGCCGCACACTGTCTACTGCCCCCCGCGGACCGCCGCCACAAACCGTGTCGTGCCGGTCTTGCTCTCCAATGCACCGGTGCCGTCAAAATTCAACACATAAGCATCCGTTCCATAATAAAAATCAGAGGTGGATGACCACCAGAAGCCGATGATATAAAAGGGGGAGGAGCTGGTGAAATCAAAACGGGAATTCAACTCGTGGAGATTGGGCAGGCGCCAGTCGGAATACCCCGCCCTTGTCAGCGATTCGCAATACTCCAGCGCCGCTTCCCAGTTTATGCCGGTATCCAGTACCTCCGTGGCCCACATCAAGCCGGTGGCCACATCCGTGTACGTGCCATCGCCGTTGGCAACCAGCTCCCCCGCGGTCAATTCCGGTCCCCGGACCGCCCGCACCGGCTTGGCGCTGTCGTTTTCGCAGGTCAGGCCATCCGTAAAATCTATTGCCCAGGCCTGCCCGGTCGTATCCGGTATGAGGGTGGCGGACCAGTAGCAGCTGACTTCGTACCACACATTGGGGAAATAGGCGGTGTCAATGGCCGTGTAGGTGTGGCCGCCATGGACAATGCTGTAGAGCTCGATTATCTCCGGCAGCCGCCAGTCCGTGTAGCCGCCAAAGGCTGTTTCATTGAGATACCCGATAAAGGAATCCTCGGCTTCCTCCAGGTAATACCTGTCCGAGTACTGATGAACCGAGTCATCATTGGTTTTCACCTCCCAGACCAGGCCGGACACCCGGTCCCGGACCATGGCCCACTCGTTGGCGCCCGCAGGCAGCTCGCTTCCCGAGGCGTCCAGCTTGACATAGGCCGGGGGGTTGATGGTGTAGTCGGCATCTTCCCCGAATATGTCCGTATGAGATTGGGTCTGGCCGGTATCCGGCAGCCTGAGCGCAAGCACGGTAATCGAGACGATATCGCGCCCGACGGCCCCCTCGCTGTCCGTTGCGGTAAGGGTCACCGCGTGGGTTCCCGCTGAGAGGGAGTCGGCTGAGAAGACCGGCCCGAAGCCGATGGTGCCGTCAATATCCGAGGACCAGACCAGGCTGTCCTTGTCAATCACGCCGTCTTCGGGATCAGTGGCCGAGCCCTCAAAGTAGATAGCCGCGTTTTCAGTGTGCACGCTGCCGTCATAAGGCCTTGAAATACTTGCCTCCGGCGGGGAATTGGGCGTGTAGATGCTTATGGAGACACTGTCGCCTGCCGTTGCCCCGTGGCTGTCCGTGGCGGTGACGCGGATGGTGTGGGTGCCGGCGGGGAAATCCGCCGCGGTCATGCTGGTGCCGAAACCGATATGGCCGATCCCATCGGAGCTCCAGTCCAGCTGGGACCCGGACAGGGAGCCTTCTTCGGCATCACTTGCCTCACAGCTGAAGGCAATCTCCGTGCCTTGCGCGAAAGTGGCGTTATTCTCCGGCGCGGTGATTGCAACAACTGGGGGCGCGTTGATGATCAGGCTGATGCTGTCACTGCCGGTGCCGCCATGGCTGTCAGTTGCTGTCAGTGTGATGGTGTGCGTGCCGGCGGACAAATTGGCGGTGGAGAAACTGCTTCCCGTGCCGATCCGGCCATCCGCATGGGAATCCCAGACAAGGGCGGACCCGCCCAGCGTGCCGTCCTCGGCGTCACTGGCTTCGCAGCTGAAGGAAACCGCCGCCCCTTCCGTGTAGACCGCCTCTTCCCCGGGCTGGCTGATTGCCACCACCGGGCGGCTGTTGATGGTCAGGGTGATGCTGTGGCTGCCGGTTCGCTCTTCGCTGTCCGTAGCTATAAGTGTAATGGTATGCGTACCTGGCGACAGGTTGCCCGTGGTGACCGTGGTGCCGGTGCCGAAGCGCTCATTGATGCTGGATGTCCAGACCAGGGACTGGCCGGTCAAATCCCCGTCTTCGCCGTCTGATGCGCTTCCCGTGAACGTGATATCGCTGCCGGCGGATAAAATGCTGCCGTCCGCGGGTCCGCTGATCACCGCGATGGGCGAGGAGGTGACATTCACCATCTCGATCACCCCCACATCGTTTTCCCCGGACTCCAGGACAACGCCCGTCTTCTCGCCGTAATAACGTTCATTGCCGCTCGCATCCAGTCCGGAAACCATAAACATCCGCTCGCCGCCAACCGCCACGTGGTCGATCACGCCTTCGCCCGCTTCACAGTCAAAACTTGCCTGAGCCAGGAAATTTTCCCGCCCGTCTCTTACGATAACCGCCACCGTTTCAACGCCCCGGGCGTCACAATCATCGGAGAGCGCCATGGCCGTGTAGCCGCCCGCCCCTTCCTGCAGGCGGCCGATGCCGCTGCCCGGGGCTGCCGCTGCATGGGTTTGGTCCGGCCATTTCAGGGAAAAGGCCACACTGGCGGTTTCCCCGTATTCAGCCTCCCCGGAGGTGCCGCTGCAGCCCATCAGGGTAAAAACCATCACTGAGACCAGCAGAAAAAACAGCCTACAGGCGTTCATGGGTCAATCCTCCCCTGCACAGTTTTCAAGATAATGACTAAAAAACTTTACCATTCAATCCGGGCGGAGCCGGTATCCGGGATAAAAACGGGATAAACAACGCTTTCGCCTTCCGCAAGCTCGGATTCCTTCCGTGTACCGCCGTCATCATCGAAATAGGCGCCCCCGCCCAACTCCACGATGAAAAGGCCGTATTCCCCGACAACGGATACGGCCCTGATCCGCAAATCAAAACGGCCCACCCGCAGCCCGCTGACCATTCTGATGCTCGAGGCGGTGCCCAGGTTCTTCTTTCCAAGAACCGCCTGGAACCTGTCCTCCGGCGGCACTCTGGCATCGCCCCAGGAAATGCTCGCACTCGGGTTCACGGCGTCTTTACTTCCGTCGCTGCTGTCGCTGACAGCGGCGATCGCCCCGGCACCGGCGGCCACGCCGGCCGCTGTTGCGACTATGGCGGTTGTGGACAGCCCCGCCGTGCCGCTGATGCTCCCGGCACTCGTCGCCGCTGCCGCCGCACCCGTGGTCGAGCCGGCAGAGCCGCTCACGACTGAGTAAAGACCGGAAACCACGCCGAAACGCAGCGAGGATTCAACCGCATCAATGGTCACCGAATCGGAAAAACCGGCAACCGCCCCGGGCGGGTCCGGCAATTCGGTGTAAATGGACAGGTCCCCCTCAGCGCCGGTTTGCTGCCATTGCGGCGGCTCCTTTTCCGGCCCGGACTTTTGCACCTGAAAGGGATGGGTTTTCACCACCTGCTCATTTCGGTTGACCACGAGGAAAAGATACGTCATCCGATCGGTGTATTCCGCCGGTGCCGGCAGCACCGCCCGGTATTGGCCGCTGCTGCTCTCTGTCATGGGCACGAAAAC
>CAZNSO010000134.1:0-6995 GCA_964575805.1 uncultured Desulfobacteraceae bacterium | reverse complement strand
CCACGGGCCCCGACAACGGCTCTGACCGCTGTTTCCTACAGGGATTCGCAAATACCCGAGGCCGGCGACCGCCGGTACGTGTTCCGCATCGGGGGGAGGCTCGGGCTGCTCCGGATATTTCCGTCAAAGCATGTGGACCGGGGGGTGCAGCTCAGCCTTCACGGTACTTTCCTCGGCATGTTTGATCGGGCGCACTCCCTGGACAACATCGGCTGGGACGGTTTGTACGGACTCGATTTAAACTGGCGCCATCAATCCGGCCTGGCGTTGAAGCTGGGGCTGCATCATGACTCCAGCCATATAGGGGATGAATATGCGGAGCGCACCGGCCGCGTGCGGATCAATTATACCCGCCAGGAATATGTCCTGGGCCTGAGCCTGCCGGTTCTTTCGGGGCTCAGGGCCTACGGCGAGGCCGGCTGGGCCTTTGATCTCCGAAATGAAACTTTTCAGGAAAAATGGCGGGTGCAGTCCGGGCTGGAGTTCGCGTCGCATGACGGTTTGTTCAACGGCCGGATGGGCTATTACGCCGCCCTGGATCTCGTCTCCTTCGAGGAATCGGAGTGGGAGCCGGAGGTCACGGTCCAGGCCGGTGTTACGGTACCTGCCGCACAGCTTCCCCGAAAGTTCCGGATCGGTCTCGAATACAGGGAGGGCCGCTCCCTGATCGGTGAATTGGCTCAGTTTGAGGAAGCTTCCTGGGCCTTTGGCATCTGGATTGATTTGTGACCTGAAGACCCTCTCCGCGATATCCATATAATCCTTCAGAGCATTATAATGCAAGGCTTCCTAATGCGGGACACCAATGTTTCGGCAATATTGACCGGATTCGGAGGACCGGGAAAAATTGTTTGATTTTCTAAAAATACCGGTGTATTCAACTCGTCGAAATGAAAGGTGCGGGTTTTTTATCAGGCCTGCCGTCCCCCCATCGCTACAATTGGATGGGCCATTCTTTCTTTGCGGAAACATTCATGCTCAGATGGTTAAGCGCCCCTGGACGGGCTTTGATTTTTTTGCTGCTGCCGGTTGTTGTGCTTGCCGGAACGCCGGAGGCCAACGGGCCGGATGTTTACACACTGCCGGCGCTCTACCGGCTTGCCCTTGAGCGTTCGGAGGAAATCCGGATCGCCGGGAACAATCTTTGGCTTGCTGAAAAAGACAAAAATCGGGCCCGGTCCGCGCTTCTGCCAAGGCTGTCCGGTTTTGGCAACTATATCCGCTACACCGAATCCAACCCCCTCCAGCCCGAATCCGCGTATGACTACGGCGCCCGGCTCCAGCAGCAGGTAACCCTGAACGGCAGGGAATGGACCGGCTACCAGGCGGCCCTGGACACCATCAAGCAGCGGGAATACGACCTGTCGGCCACGGTCGAGGCTTACCTGTTCACCGTGGCGGCTGGTTTTTATGACGTGGTGAACAAGCAAAACCAGGTGGAAATATTAAGGGCCAACGTCAGGCGGCTGGAAACTTACAAAACCTCGGTGGAAAAGCGCCTCCAGCTGGAAGCGGTCCCCCGAACGGACCTTTTGCGGACCGAGGCGGAGCTCTCCGGCACGGCCACGGAGCTGGTGGGGGCGGAAAACGAGCTTGCCTATGCCCGCGCCGCCCTGGCCAGCCTGGTCGATCTGCCGCGGGGGGTTGGCGTGCAACCGCCCGGCCAACCGCCTGAGACAAGCGTTAAAGGCCGTCTGACCGAATTTCTCCGGACAGCGCAAAACAATCGCCCGGAAATCAAATCCGCACACACGGGCGTGGTCCTGGCGGAGGCCAACGTGGCCATCGAAAAAAGCGCCTATTGGCCCGTGTTGTCCCTGGAGGCGGGCTATAAGGTGGAAAACGCCGAATTTGACCTTATACCCGGTGACGACTCGGAAGACGAGAGCCTCTACGGTGCCGTAAACGTCGAACTGATGGTCTTTGACTGGGGGCTTCGCAAGGCCACGATCGGAAAGGCCAGGACAGAGAGACAAAACACCCGCCTGCGGCTGGAAAGGCTCAAAAAACAGATCGCCCTGGAGGTCGAGCAGGCCCATCTGAATGTTATCGCTGCAAAAGAAGGCATCGCCGCCCTTGGAGACCAGCTCAAATTCGCCCGTGCCAACTTCGATGCCATCACCCGTCAGTTTGAACTGGGCCAGGCCGACAGCCTGGATGTCATGGATGCCAACACGCTACTGCTCAATTCGGAAACAGAGCTGGCAGAGGCACAAAACAGGCTGGCACTGGCTTATCTGGACCTGCAGCGGGCGCAGGGCATTTTTTTGAAAAACATCAAAACGCGGTATTCCCTGCAGGAGATCCCATTTCATGAGCGCTAAGCAGATTCCCACCCCCCCGCCATCCCGGGGGAAATGGCTTTTGATGCGCATCTGGGGAGGGCTTCCCATCGTGCTGCTCCTGGTCGCGATCGTTGTTCTCACCCAGCTCGTCAACACCCAGAAAGACCGCCTCGAGGCTGTAAAAAAAGGATTGCGCGTCCTTGAAAGCAAGCAGCTGGCGGCGGCGCAGATCGATTCGGTGACCGCCATCCTGAAAACCGCGCCGGACCTGAAAACCGCGGCCGAGCGCCTGGAGACGCAGCTGGACCTGGCGCCGGACCAGGTCAACACCATTCTGCACATGCCCCTCTCGGAGTTTGCCAGGGCGCAGCAGGACGTTTTTGCCCGTCAGATTGCCGATATCCGCCGTCAGATAGCGGAGAACAAAATCGACGTCCGCCCGGACAGGCCGCTTGTCAATGTGGTCGCCCTGGAACTATCCCCGCAGAAGATGCAGGACCGGATCAACCTCCCCGGCGTGGTCCTGCCCTGGGTGAAATTCAACGTGATCGCCGAAGTGCAGGGCAAAGTGATCGAAAAGCGCATGGAAAAGGGCACCCCTGTCAAGCAGGGCGATATTATTGCGGTTCTGGATAAAAGTGACTATCAAATCGCCCTTCAGGCGGCCCGGGCTTCCTATGACACGGCCCTGGCGTCAAAAAAGCGGGTGGAACAGCTATATGCCGAGCAGCTGGCCTCCAAATCCCAGCTCGATGATATAACGGCCCAGGCGGAGCGCTTCAAGGCAGAGGTGGCCACCGCCCGGCTCGATCTTGCCCGCTGTACCATCCAGAGCCCGATCACCGGCATTCTCAATCAGCTCCATATGGAGACGGGCCAATATATCAATGCGGGAACACCGGTGGCCGAGCTTATCCGGATGGACCGGGTCAAAGTGAAAGTGGGCATCCCCGAGTCCGATGTCAGCGCGGTCCGCACCGTTGATGACTGCCAGGTTCGTTTTGACGCCCTGCCGGGAAAGGTTTTTACCGGGAAAAAACATTTCCTCTCCGTTTCCAGTGACCCGCAGGCGCGTCTCTATGACCTGGAGCTGGCCATCGAGAATCCGGACCATGAGATCCTGCCGGACATGTTCGCCCGGGTGGATATTGTCAAAAAGGAAGTCGGTAATGCCCTGTCCCTGCCGCTTTATTCGATTATTTCCGCAAACGGGGGGCAAACCGTCTTTGTGGTGAATGATGACACGGCCCATGCCCGGAAAATTCAAACCGGCATTCAGGAAGGCTGGCAGATCCAGGTTACGAAAGGGCTGAGCGCGGGTGAGCGCGTTATTGTGCAGGGGCACCGGCGCGTCAGTGACGGTCAGCCGGTTAGCCTGGTCCGCACGGTACCGGACGTGAAGGAAATCAAGCCTTGATAGTCTCCGATATCGCGGTAAAAAACCGTGTCAGCGTTATGGTGCTGGCCGTTATCATCCTGATCATGGGGGTCTACTGCTACTTCGAAATCCCCCGGGAGGACGAGCCGGACGTCACCATCCCCTATGTTTTTGTCCATACCCCTTACAAAGGGGTGGCGGCGGCCGACATTGAAACCGCCATAACCATACCCGTGGAAAAAAAATTAAAAGGCCTCGAACGGGTCAAGAGCATCAAATCCGTCAGCTCCGAAGGCGAGTCCAACATCAATATCGAGTTCATTCCCGGAACCGATATCGATGACGTGCTCCAGAAGGTCAAGGACAAGGTGGATGAATCCCGGCGGGACCTGCCGACCGATCTTGAGGACGACCCCTCCGTCTTTGAGGTCAACCTGTCAGAGCTGCCCATCGTGGTGTATTCCCTCCACGGGTCCACCGGAATGGCCCGGCTGAAAAAGATCGCCGATGATCTGGAAGACGATATCGAATCCATTCCCGGGGTGCTGGAAGTCGATATCACCGGCGGCCGGGAGCGCGAGATTATCATCGAGGTCGACCCGGACAAAATGGCTTATTACAACATCCCGATCACCGCCTTTCAGGAGGTCGTGGCCAATGAAAACACAAACACCTCGGGCGGCGCCATCACCCTGGGGGATGGCCGTTACCAGCTGCGTGTGCGCGGGGAGTTCAACAGCCCGGATGAAATCTACGGCCTGGTCGTCGGCAATTTCGACGGCCGGCCGGTATACCTGAAGGATATGGCCCGGGTGCGCGACGGGTTCAAGGATGAAGAAAGCCGCTCCCGCCTGGACGGACGGGATTCCGTCAATATCGCGGTCAAAAAGCGGGCAGGGGAAAATATTATCGATATCGTCGATACCGTGGACCGGCTCATCGATGCCCGGAAAAGCGGATGGCCCGCAGGGGTGGAGATCACCAAGCTCATGAACAAGGCCAAGGGCATCCGGCTGATGCTGGCTGACCTTGAAAACAACATCCTTTCGGGCCTGGTACTCGTGGTGCTGGTGCTCTTTTTTGCCCTGGGCGTTCGAAACGCCGTGCTGGTGGGGCTGGCCATCCCTTTCTCCATGCTGTTGTCCTTTATGGTGATCTATGCCATGGGGATCACCCTGAACATGGTGGTGCTGTTTTCCCTCACCCTGGCGCTGGGCATGCTGGTGGACAATGCCATCGTGATTGTGGAGAATATCTACCGGTACATGGAGCAGGGCATCTCCCGGGTCGAGGCTGCCAAAAAAGCCACCGCCGAGGTGGCCTACCCGGTGATCGGCTCTACCCTGACCACCATTGCCGCCTTTTTCCCCCTGGCTTTCTGGCCCGGCGTCATGGGGGAATTCATGAAGTTTCTTCCCATCACCCTGATTATCACCCTGTCTTCAAGCCTGTTCGTGGCCCTGGTCATCAACCCGGCGCTGGCCGCATTCTTCATGAAAGTCAAACAAAAGCAACCGCCAGCGCCCGGGGCGCAAACGGCTGCCGCCATCCAGGCCATGGGCGAAAAGCCGGTGGAAATCCGGGGCCGGATATTGCGCGCCTACAGGCGCATTCTGCAGTATTCGCTGAACCACCGCCTGAGCGTGGTGGGCGCCTCATTCCTGCTGCTTTTTGTTCTCATTCAGCTCTGGCAGCTGGTTGTCGGCCTGGAAAAGCCGGTGGAATTTTTCCCAAGCGTGGATCCGGATAGCGCTTACGTCAACATTGATCCTCCCGAGGGGGCGGACCTGGAATACGTGGACCGGGTGGTTAAAGAAATTGAAATGGCGGTTGCCGACAACCCGGCCGGCGCTGCGGCCGGCACTTTCCAGGACCGCTACGAGCGCGCCTATGTTCCCCGGGTGCATGTGAAAAGAGGCGGGGAGACCTTCGAGGGGCCGACGGATATCAGCAATATCGAACATATTTATGCCACGGCCAAGAAGAAAGCCGGGAGTTCGCTTTTCTCCGAATATTCAGACAACCGCCTGGGCATCCAGTTCATTGATTTTGAAGATCGCAAAACCCCGGCGGTCGAAGACATTGACCGCATTCGCCATAGGGTCAAAGACATTGCCGGCGCCCGGATCACCGTTGCCGAAGCCCGGGGCGGACCGCCCACCGGCGCGCCCATCAATATTGAAATTTCCGGGGACAATGTCCGCGTTCTGGGGGAACTCGCCAGCCAGGTACGGGCCATGGTGGCCAGGATTCCCCACGTGGTGGATGTCAAGGATGACTACATGGACGCGCTGCCTTCCGTGCAGGTGGATATCGACCGTCAGAAGGCCGCCATGTTCGGGCTGACCACCAATGCCATCGGGTTCGGCCTGAAAACCGCCTACAACGGATTAACCGTGTCCACTTACCGGGAGGGGGATGAGGACTATGATATCACCGTCAAGTTCACGGAAGAGGACCGGAAGGTGGCGGATGTCCTGCGCAAACTGATGCTGCCGACCCCCTCCGGTCAGATGGTGCCGCTCACGACCCTGGCCGATATCCGGTTCTCGGGAAGTCTCGGGGACATCAACCGGATCAACCACGAGCGCGTGGTCACGGTCAAGGGTGATGTGGATGAGACCAAGATCCCCGCTTCCGTGGCCAAAATGCAGGCGGAAACCCTGCTTTCCGACTTCACGCTGCCGCCCGGCTATCGAATGAAATTCACCGGCCAGCACGAACACGAGGAGGAGGCCAAGGCCTTTTTGTCCGAGGCCTTTATGATCGCCATCTGCCTCATCTTTCTAATCCTTGTCACCATTTTCAACTCGGTCGGCCAGCCCCTGATTATCATGACCTCCGTCATTTTATCCCTTGGCGGTGTATTCCTGGGGCTTACCCTGATGCGGTTTCCTTTCGGCATTATCATGTCCGGCGTGGGCGTGATCTCCCTTGCCGGCGTGGTGGTCAACAACGCCATCGTGCTGATCGACTACATCAATAAGCTGCGAAGCCGGGGAATGCCCTGCCATGAAGCGGTCATTGCCGGCGGGGCCACCCGTCTGCGGCCGGTTGCCCTGACGGCCATCACCACCACGCTGGGCCTGATTCCCATGGCCACCGGCATTTCCGTCAACTTCCGGGATTTCTCCATCTCCCTGATCAGCGAAACCTCCCAGTACTGGCAGTCCATGTCGGTGGTGGTCATCTTCGGCCTGATGATGGCCACCATTCTAACCCTGGTGGTGGTTCCCACCCTTTACTCCCTTTTTGCCGAGGCCCCCGGGTGGTTCGCCGCCAGGTATGCCCTGCTAAAAAAATGGTACTGGAAGCCGTTTGAAGACCGGGGC
>CAZNSO010000133.1:0-7038 GCA_964575805.1 uncultured Desulfobacteraceae bacterium | reverse complement strand
TCTTTGACTTATGTCAAACAAGCCGGGTTATTGCCTGTGAGCAGCAGCGGGGGGCGTGGATTCAGGGACGGTTGACGGGCATTAGGCGCCGGCTGCTTTATTTACACGGTACCGGGTTCCGCGGAAAACCAGCTTCTGTGGCCCACCGGGCGCGGCAACTATTTGCGCGACGGGCGTCCCGGGCCAAACGCAGTGTCCGTATCACCTGGGATTCCGATGCTGCTGCTGCAATAAGCCCCCGCCGTTCTGACCTGCCCGGCAATAATGCTTAACCCGGAGGACGGCTTCCGTCCGCTGGGCTTTCGCATCTCGCAGGGCTCTCGTAGGGCGGACCCAGCGAAGCGTGTCCGCCTTTTCCTCAAAGTGAATCAAGTCTTGGTTTTCTTCTGCAGGCGGACACGCTTCGCTGGGTCCGCCCCACTGTGGGGCAGGATGTCAAGCCTTTAGTTTTATATTTCCACTACATGCCGGGGCTGAATCCTGAGGAGCCTATCCGGAACGGTATAACATCCCATGGCACAAACAGAATGCCGATTTCCGGATCGAACAAATTTGATACTCTCGTAATAAATCATCCAAGATCTGGGGACGTCGCAAACGCCGATGGATACAGCTCTCGTAGGGCGGACCAAGCGCAGCGTGTCCGCCTTTTCTTCTGTTTGCGAAGCCATCATTAGTTTAGCGGAACATCCCAAAGCGCCAAAAAAATCTCTTTAATCCAAGGCCGGGATACGTTAAGAAATATAGTTTGCCTGCTTGAAAACAGGATTTCGTTTGCACAGGTACACAGGCAGCCGCCTTTTTCAAAACCTATTTCAACAAAGGAAAACCATGAGCACAACATTTCATGCCGATAGCGGGGCCCGAACCCTGTGCGGCCACGTGGGCGTCTCCCATGAGGGCCGGCAGGTGGTACTGTCCGGGTGGGTCGATGCCCTTCGCGATCATGGCGAGGTCCTGTTTATCCACCTGCGCGACCAGAGCGGCGTCATTCAGGTGGTGTTTGGGCCCGAATTCACGGACCCGGCCGTCTGCGCGCAGGCCGAACAACTGAGAAACGAATTCTGTGTCCGCATCAGCGGCCGGGTGGTGCGCCGGGCCGGGGGCACGGAAAATCCCCATATTGCTACCGGCGATGTGGAAGTGGGCGCATCGGATCTTGAAATCCTGAGCCGTTCAAAAACCCCGCCGTTTCCCATATCGGAAAAATCCATGCTGGCCGGGGTGCCGGTGCGGCAGGATCAATCCGTGGCCGAGGATTTGAGACTCCAGTACCGGTATCTGGACCTGCGGCGCCCGTCCATGCAGGACCAGCTCATCAAGCGGCATGCCATAACGCGTACCATCCGCAATTTCCTGGATGAACAGGGCTTTATCGAGGTGGAAACCCCCATGCTGACCCGCAGCACACCGGAAGGCGCCAGGGACTACATTGTGCCCAGCCGCCATCACCCCCGCAGCTTCTACGCCCTGCCCCAGTCGCCCCAATTATTCAAGCAGCTGCTCATGGTGGGCGGCGTGGAGCGCTATTACCAGATCGTGCGCTGCTTCCGGGACGAGGACCTGCGCCCCAACCGCCAGCCGGAATTCACCCAGCTCGACCTGGAAGCCGCGTTTATCGACGAGGATTTCATTTACCGCCTTTTTGAGGAACTGACGGTAAACATGTTTGCCGTGGGCGGCATTGCACTGCCCCGCCCCTTTGCCCGCATGAGCTGGACAGATGCCATGAACACCACGGGCTCGGATCGGCCGGATCTTCGATTCGGCATGAAATTTGTGGATGCCACCGACATTTTCACGGACACCGGCTACGCCATCTTCAGGCAGATCCTGGAGCGGGGCGGCTGCATCAAGGGCATCAACGTGAAGGGCCAGTCCGGGGCCCTCAGCAAAAACATCCTGCAGAATGAATATGCCAAGGAAATCGTGCCCGGTTTCGGGGCCCGGGGCATGACCTGGATGCGGGTCTCCGATGCCGGCCTGGAAAGCAACATTGTGCAGTTTTTCAGCAAGAAAGAACAGCAGGCGATCCTGGAACGCTTCGGCGCCGAGGACAGCGACGTGATTTTAATGATCGCGGATCCCTCCTGGCACCTGGTCTGCACGGCCCTGGGCCAGCTGCGCCTGCACCTGGCCCGGCGGCTCGGGCTGATTCCCGAAGGCGTGTACAAGCCGCTGTGGGTGACGGATTTCCCCCTGTTTGAAAGCACGGACGCAGGCGTAACCTCCAGTCATCATCCCTTTACCATGCCGGATCAAACCGATTTCGACCCAATGGATGAAGACGCGCTGCTGGATCTCAAATCCCGGGCCTACGACCTGGTGGTAAACGGCGAGGAACTCGGCGGCGGCAGCATTCGTATCAATGACCCAAAACTTCAGGACAAGGTCTTTGAGGCGCTGGGCCTGGACCGGGAGGATGTGGCGGAAAAATTCGGATTTTTTCTCCAGGCCCTGGAATACGGCGCCCCGCCCCACGGGGGCATGGCCCTGGGCCTGGACCGGGTGACGGCCATGATCCTCTCTGCCCCCTCTATCCGGGAAGTCATCGCCTTTCCCAAAAACCGCAGTGCCTTCTGCCCCCTGACCCAGGCCCCGGCCCCGGTCTCCCAAGAACAGCTGGCCGAGCTGGAACTGCTCGACATCAAGGGGGACGCAGCGCTTCCCGGCAGCGGGCGGCAAAAAGACCTTCTGGAATCTTTGTCCTGGGTCTCGCGCATCGCCATTGAAGAGCCGGAACGCGAACAAATCCGAACCTCCGTGGAACAGGCAAAGACTCTGGCCGAAAGAGTCGGCCGGGAGGCGGCGGCGGACACTGGAAATCCCGCCGCCCCCCTTTTTTCCGTGCTGCCGTCAGCCAACCGGTTCCGCGCCGGAAAAACGGCCACGCCCTCTGAACTCTCGGAAAACCAGGCCCTGTTGAAAAACGCGCCCGCGGTCAAGGGCGGATACTTCAAGGTCGCACCGGTTCTGGAATAACAAAAAAAGGACAGATATGAACGCCGAAATATTCACCCATCAACCCGAAGCCCCCCTGCAGACCTGCCCGTCCGGCCCCCTGGCCGGCAGGCGGGTCCTGATTCAACCGGATCTCTCCGTCAAGGACTGGCTGACCGACGCCGGCAGCAAAGCTTTGAGCGGTTTTCATGCGCTCACGGACGCCACCGCGGTCGCCCGGGTTACAGCCGCGGGCGCCGGACTGGCTGGCAGCACCCGCATGGCCGAGTTGGGACTCGGTATAAATGGGAGCACCATGGCCCGGGCCCTTTGTGAAGGTCACGGCGATATGGGCCTGGTTACCGACTTTCTGGGCGAGGCCCGCATGACCGCCTGCCAGGCCGGCTGGTATGGATTCAAGCCCTCCTTCGGGATGATTTCGCGCCTGGGCCTGGTGGGGCTGGTGCCCTCCATGGAATGCACGGGCCTGGTTGCCCAGGGCCCGGCTGAAATCGCAGCCGCCTTTTCAGTCATCGCCGGCCCGGATGAAAAGGATTTTTCAATGACCGCAGACCCGCTGCCGGATATAAATCCGGCGCCAACCGCCGGGTCGGCGCCAACCCGCATCGGGGTGCCCCGCCAGATCCGGGAGCATCTGCCGGAGCCGGCCCGGAAAGCCTTTTCCGAAGCCCTGGAGCACGCGGTCCGGGCCGGCTTTGACATCCGGGAGCAGGACCTGCCAAACCCGGAACTTTTTACGCTCGCCCACCAGGTCATCGCTTCCGTGGAAGCCTCTTCTTCCTGCGGCAAGTATGACGGGGTCCGCTTCGGGTTTCGGGCGCAAGAGGCCCGGAACTGGAACGAAATGTACCTTCAGTCCCGGGGCCGGGCATTTGGCTCCCGGATCAAGGCTTTTTTGTTCCAGGGCGCCTATTTCCAGTTCGAAAATTACAAAGCCTTTGAAAACGCCTGCGCTTTGCGCCGGAAACTGGTGGAACGGCTTGATGAAGGGTTTGCATCCGCGCCTTTGCTGGCCCTTCCCGCACGGCTGCCCCGGATAGACCCGGCCGGGGCCGAAACCCTGGAGGAAACCTATGCCGCCCTCGGCCTGACCCTGCCGGCCAGCCTGGCCGGACTGCCCGCGCTGTGCATCCCGGGCATGGTCTGCGACGGCGCATCCGATCTCGGCCTGCAGCTGATGGGCCCCCGCATGAGCGACGCCCGGGTGCTGGCTGCCGGCCAAAAAATATACTCAAGCATGCAGGGAGGCTGCCGCGAATGAATCCGGATACCAGCAAATACGAAGCGGTCATCGGCCTTGAAATCCATGTGCAGCTAAATGCCGCCACCAAGCTGTTCTGTGACTGCCCCAACCAGCCGGGGGACGCCCCCAACCGTAACACCTGCCCGGTCTGCCTCTGGCTTCCCGGGGCCCTGCCCCGCCTCAGCGCCGAGGCGCTTGAAAAAGCCGTGTTGGGATGCCTGGCCGCCAACTGCACCATTGCCGAGGAAAGCGCCTTTGACCAGAAGGTCTACTATTATCCGGACCTGCCCAAGGGCTTCCAGTTGTCCCAGCACCACAAGCCCCTGGCGGTGAAAGGGTGGATCGACATTGCCGGCGAAAACGGGGAATCCCGACGCCTTGGCATCCACCACATCCACATGGAAGAAGATGTTGCCCGCCTGGTGCATGAAACCGAGGGGAGAACGCCCATCAGCCTGGTGGATTTCAACCGGGCGGGGGCGCCCCTGATCGAGATCGTCACCGAGCCGGATATGCGCAGCCCCTACGAGGCCATGGAGTTTTTAAAAGCCCTGCGGAACCGGCTTCGCTATACCGGGGGGACGGAATGCAGCATGGAGCAGGGAACCATGCGGGCGGACGCCAATATCTCCCTTCGCCCCGCCGGCACCGACACCTTAAACACCAAGGTTGAAGTCAAAAACATGAACTCCATCCACCACGTGGGCGACGCCATTGCCTATGAGACCCTGCGCCAGGCGGAATGCCTGGAGCGGGGCGAACCCGTGACCCTGCATACAAGGCTCTGGGACCCGGACAAGCGCGTTACAACCCCCATGCGGGAGAAATTCGCCGGACCTTGCGTGCCGGACCCTTCCGTGCCCCCCATCCGGATGGATGCCGCCCGGATGGAATCCATACGCCGGCAACTACCCGAAATGCCGGCCCAAAAAGCCGAGCGGTTCATGGCCGATTTCGGCCTGTCTGCCAGCGAAGCCTTCTCCATGAGCCAGGAACGGGATACGGCCGAATTTTTCGAAGCCGCGGTCAAACGGGAAGTGCCCCCCCGAAAGGCCGCCACCTGGATCGCCGGCCATTTGACCCCGGCTCTCAAGGACCGCGGCCAGGGCCTGTCCGACACCTGCCTCACCCCGGAGCGTTTTGCCGGCCTGCTTTTGCTGCTCGACCAGGAACAAATCAATGCCGGCGCGGCCCGTGAAGTGCTTGTCAAAATGCTGGACGATGAGGCCGCACCTGAGCAGATCGTCACCCGGGACGGGTTTCAGCAGGTATCGGATGCAGACCAGTTAGAGGCCATCGTGGAGGCCATCCTGGCGGAACATCCAGACGACGTGGCTGATTATCAAAATGGCAACCCCAAGGTGCTCGGGTTTTTCATGGGACTTGCCATGAAGGCCTCCCAGGGAAAAGCCAACCCCAAACGCTTAAAAGAAATTCTGTCCCAACGCCTGGACGGGATTGGATAAACAAGGATAAATACAGGATGGTGGAGATGGATACCCGAACCATTGACCTTCTGGAACAGGTCAGAGAGCGCGAACCACTGGTCCACAATATTACCAACCTCGTGGTGATGAACAGTTCCGCCAATATTCTGCTGGCCCTCGGGGCCTCGCCGGTCATGGCCCACAGCCCCGCGGAGGTGGAAGAGATGGTCGCCATGGCCGGGGCGCTGGTGTTAAATATCGGTACACCCCAGGACGACTGGCTGGAGGCAATGATCCGGGCCGGGCAGGCGGCCAACGCCAAAGCCATCCCCGTGGTGCTCGACCCGGTCGGCGCGGGCGCCACCCGGTACCGGACCAACGCGGTCAAGCAAATCATGGCGGATTGCAGGATCTCGGTACTGCGCGGCAATGCCTCGGAGGTGCTCTCCCTGGCATCTGCTGATATCCGCACCAGAGGGGTGTCCTCCTCGCTTTTGATCTCTGATCAAACCGTTTCCACGCTAAGGGATCTGGCTCTCGAGAAAAACTGCATCATTGCCGCCTCCGGACCGGAGGACTGCATCACGGATGGCCGCCGGGTGTTTCGCGTGGGCAATGGCCAACCGGTCATGACGCGCGTCACCGGCATCGGGTGCGGCTTGTCGGCTGTTACAGCGGCTTTTTGCGCAGTGGAGAAAGATTCGCTGCTCGAGGCTGCAGCCGCGGCCTTTGGTTTTTACGGACGCTGCGCCGACCTGGCCGTCACCGTCAGCGACCAGCCGGGCTCCTTCTATACCGCCTTTCTCGACCGGCTCTACGCGAGCGGGGAAGAGGAAATCCGCCCGGGCCTGAAAATCCGGGAAGCATAAGTCCTGCGGCAGGCCCCGGTTCATGAACCGGGGGCCATGAGCCGGCAAAAGACTTGGCCTGCGCTTTTGCCAACCCTCAGGCCCCGGGGCGCACCATGAGGCCCCTTGAAAGCAGCTATTTTTTCGGGAATTTTATTCCGTGTAAATCATTTTCCGGGTCATGCCGCCGTCTGCCACGAAATTCTGTCCGGTGATAAACCCGGCCCGGTCGGATGCCAGCCAGGCCGCAAGTCCGGCCACATCCCGGGGGTCGCCCACCCGGCCCGCCGGGTGCTGTGAATGGTCTGCTTTGGTGAGCCTGGGGTCTTGGCGTTTGTTTTTTTTCTGCCACATTGCGGTTTCAATCCAGCCCGGGCTGATGCAGTTCACGCGGATCCGCGGGCCCAGGCTGACGGCCAGGGCATGGGTGAGCGCGACAATGCCGCCCTTGGATGCGGCGTATGCCTCGGTGTGCGGTTCTGACTGCAGGGCCCGGGTGGAGGCAATATGGATGATACATCCGCCGGTTTTTTCCAGATACGGCACCGCATGCCTGGCG
>CAZNSO010000132.1:0-7047 GCA_964575805.1 uncultured Desulfobacteraceae bacterium | reverse complement strand
TTCCCGCCCTGCGGCTTAACCTGCAAGAGGCGGTGTCGCTGGCGCTTCGCTCCAACCGCAATATCGGCCTTGCCGCCAATTCCGTCCGGAGCTCCGAGTTGTCCCTTCAGGGGGCGCGCTCGGCGTTTGATTTCAAATACCGGCCCACAGGCAACATCGGGGCGGCGGACGACGAAGCGCTCCTGGGGGCGGGCATGACCGTTGAAAAACGCCTTTACTCCGGTACCCGGCTGGGGGTGACCCCCCTGGTATCGCGGGCTGGGGACGCGACCCACGCACTGGTGGATCTCTCGGTTCAAATCCCGCTGCTGCAGGGGCGGGGTGAAGCGGTCAACCGGGATGCCATCGATCAATCCGCCTATTCCCTCCGGTCTTCCGGGCGCAGCCTTGACCTGTCGCGCGTCGATACCGTGATGCAAACCGTGTCGGCCGTTTACGGAATTATCGAACAGCGTGAAGTGATCGCCCTGCTTGAGGGCCAGGTCCGGGACATGGCGGTTCACGTCGAGACCGCCCGGATGAAAAAGCAGGTGGATCTGGCCGATGCCATGGATGTCTACCGGGCGCTGATTCGCCTCAAGGATGTGCAGGACAGCCTTTCGGCCGCCAGAAGCGGCCTGTCGCGCAGCCGCAACAGCCTGAAGCGGATTCTGGCCCTGCCCCTGGACCAGCCGGTTGAGGTCAGCGCCCCCTTCACTTGCCGGCCGGTCTCGTTCAGCCTGGATGCGGCCATTGAGGCTGCCTTGAGAAACCGGAAAGAAATTGCCCAGGCCGAAGACGCCCTGGCGGAAGCCGAGCGCCGGGCAGGGGTGGCCCGCGATGACCTGTCGCCGGAACTGGACCTGGTCCTGGATTACGAGCGGGTCTCGGACACGGATGATTTCGGTTTCAGCGTGGACCGGCCGGAGGACAGGTGGCAGATCAATCTGGTCAGTTCAACGGACTGGGCCCGGACAAGCGAGAAGGCCCGGTACCGGCAGGCCCTGCTGGATGCGGCGGATGCGCGCTTGCGCATCCAGGCCCGGCGGGACCAGATTATCGCCGAGGTCCGCAATCAGCTGGAGGTGCTCGAAAACTGGCGGGACCGCATCCGGATTAAACGGGAGCAGGTTCGCCAGGCCCGGGGCAAGCAGAAGCTTTCACGGATTAAATTCAAGCATTCCATGGCGGACAACTTTGACCTGGTCGAGGCGGAATCCGAGCTCTTCCGGGCAAGGGCCGGCCTGGCAGGGGCCAGGGCGGCATATATCGTCAATCAGTACCGGCTCCGGGCGGTAATGGGAAAACTTTTGAATGCTGAGGGAAAACTGGACCTTGCCTTATAAAGGGATTCGAAAAATGGCCGTGCTGGCAGCCGTCGGGGTAGCCGTGCTGATGCTGGGCCTGATATCCTGGCGCTTGCCCGGCACGGAGCCGCCGCGGGAGGCCGAAAAGCTCGTCCGCAGCCGGGTTCGATCTTTTCCCATTGAAATCCGGACGCTTGGCACGCTTGATGCCTTGAACTCGCACATGGTGGCCTCGCGCATTCGCAGCGACGAGGTAAAGATTATCGAGCTGGTCTCGGACGGTGCGCATGTTGAGAAGGGAGATGTCCTGGTAAGGCTTGATTCCACGCAGTTTGAAGAAAAGGCGCAGCGCCTGGAGGGGGAAGTCGCCGCCCTTGGCGCGGCTGTGGATGCCGGGGAACAGATGCTGGAGTGGGAAAAGAACAACGTGGAAGGCGAGATGAAAAACGGGCAATACCAGTTGACCATTGCCCGGCTCAACCTGAAGAAGCTGGTGAAAGGCGATGCGCCTTATGAAATTGCACAGCGCGAAGAGGCGGTGAACGCGGCCCGGCAGGACATGGAACAGTACGCCGCCTACCTGGAGGACCTGGATGCACTTAAACACCAGGGGCATGCGTATCCGGCCGAAATAAGCACAGCCAAAAAACGCCTGGCGGAACTGGCGGGCAAGCGCCGCTCCGCTCAGGACAAACTGGAAACCTACCGGGATCACATTTTTCCGCTCATGAAGGAGAAGGCCGAGGCGGAAGTGGAGAAAGCCAGGCAGGACCTGATCCAGATCCGGAAGCTGGGGGCGTCCCGGATTGCCCAGGCCATGTCCGAGCTTGAGGCGGCAAGGGCCAGGCTGGCTTCCGCCCAAAAGTCGCTTGCGCAGGCGCGGGCGGAGCTGGACCGCACAACGCTTACCGCGCCTTTCTCCGGCATTGCCATCCTCTATGAAACTTACCGCGGCGGTGAGAAGCGAAAACCCAGGGTCGGGGACCTGGCCATACAGAACCAGCCCATCCTGTATTTGCCGGATATATCGCAAATGCAGGTGGAAACAAGGGTCCGCGAGATCGAGCTGCACAAGGTGGCGCTGGATCAAAAGGCTGTGGTCTCGGTTGAGGCTTTTCCGGACACGCGCTACAACGGCCGGGTTCAATTTATCGGCTCCCTGGCATCCAGCCGTCCGGAACACCGGTCCGGGGAAAAATATTTCGGCATCACCATCCGTCTTGAAGACGGGGACATGCGTCTGCGGCCGGGGATGACCGCCCGGGTGGCCATCCTGGCCGATCGTGTCGAGAATGCCCTGACCATTCCCGTGCATGCCATATTCAAGGACAGCGGGCATTCCTATTGCTACCTTTTCAAGGGGGGCTGGTACCAAAAAACAAGGGTGGCGACCGGAAGGCACAATGAAGACTATATCGAGGTGCTCTCCGGGCTTGGCGAAGATGATGCCGTAAGCCTGGTTCGGCCCGAGCCGGAGCGGGTCCTCTCGGTTGACTCATGAGGCAGGGGCTTGTCGAGCTAAGGGGTATTGAAAAACAGTACCCGGTGGGTGCCCAGGAGCTGCGGGTGCTTCATCATATTGACCTGACGCTTTTCCATGGCGAGTTCCTTGCCATCACCGGACCCTCGGGCTCCGGCAAATCAACGCTCTTAAACATTGTCGGCTGCCTGGAGCGGCCGACAAAAGGGACATATGCCTTTGACGGACGGGATGTGGGGCTTGCGGATGACCGGGCACTTTCGCGCCTGCGGGCCGGTTCCCTGGGATTTGTTTTTCAGACCTTCAACCTGGTGCCGACATTGACCCTGTTTGAAAACGTGGCGCTGCCGTTTTTGTATTCCCGAACCAGCAGCCGCCATGCCAGGCAGAAAGCACTGGCGGCCATCGCGGAGGTGGGGCTTTCCCACCGGATTCATCACCGCCCGGCCGAGCTCTCCGGCGGCGAGATGCAGAGAACCGCCATCGCCCGTGCCATTGCGACCGCGCCCAGGCTGATCCTGGCTGATGAGCCGACGGGAAACCTGGATACCCAAACGGGGGACCGGGTCCTTGAGCTGTTGAAGGGCTTGAACAGCAGGGGCACCAGTATGATGATGGTCACCCATGATCCGCGGGTGGCCGCGCTGGCCGGCCGAAGGCTCTACATTCAGGATGGCGCATTCGTCCCCGGAGGTTTGCATGCGCCGGGCGCTTGAGGCATATCAAGGGCTGGCGGCGGCTGCGGTGCGCAGTATTTTCCTGCATAAGCTTCGCTCCGCCTTGAGCATCCTGGGGGTCGTCTGCGGTGTAATGGCGGTTTTAACCATGATATCCATTGGAGAGGGCGCCAGAAAGGAGGTCCTGGAGGGACTCCGGAAGCTGGGCACCACCCATATCTATGTGCGGCCGGCGACACCGGCGCCAAACCAGGGGGAAAATGCCCGGGACGCGGGGAGGTCCGGCTTGACCCGCCTTGACGCGGAACGTATCCGGCGAAATTGTCCCCAGGTTGTTGCCGTTGCCGCTGCAACGGAGTTTTCGGCCGCTGTTTTTGCGCCGTACCGGCAAATGTCCCCGCCCGTTGTGGCAAGCAGCGCGGATTACGCCCGCATGCTCGGCTTGAGCATGCGGGAGGGGCGTTTTATCAAGCAGATGGATATTGACCGGGGAGCGCAGGTCTGCGTGCTTGGCGGCGCCCTTGCGGACCAAATGCCGGAGGCCGGTCGGATCGGCGCTCATCTGCGCATCGGCGGCCATGTGTTCACGGTTGTGGGCCGCCTCGGCCAAAATTCCTGGGACCCGGATGTGGATGCCGTGGTTTCCCGGCGCAATACCAACGAGCGGCTCTTTATTCCGCTGGGCCTGGAGCGCCTGTTTCCCGAAAGCCCCGGCGCCCCTGGCGGTGCTTACCGGCCGGATGCCGGCAGGGTGAGCGAACTGGTGGTTCGGGTAAAAAGTGAGTCGGATGTGCCGGCCTCAGCGGCCATTATCCGGCGGATCCTGGAGGTGGCGCATGGCGGGGGCAGCCCCGAAATCCTGGTGCCCTCGGAGCTTCTGGCGGAAGCCCGCAAAACCCGGCGGACCTTCAGCATGGTGCTTTTTGCCGTGGCCGGCATTTCCCTGCTGGTCGGCGGCATTGGCGTGATGAACATCATGCTGGCATCCGTGTCCGAGAGGACCCGCGAAATCGGCATCCGCCGGGCGGTGGGGGCAAGCCGGGGCGACATCGTGGCCCAGTTTTTGACGGAATCCGTTTTGATGACCCTTATTGGCGGGATCATCGGGGTTCTGCTGGGCGTTGGGGCCGTCTGCCTGATTTCCATGGCGGCCACCTGGGAGATGCTTGTCAATGCCTGGGCGGTTTTGCTGCCGCTGGGGCTTTCGGTCGGTGTGGGGCTTTTTTTCGGGCTATTTCCCGCTGTCCAGGCGGCGCGGATGGAGCCCATGGCGGCGCTGCGGCGGTAATTCCGCGGCGATTTGGAAAAGGGATGACCGGTATGGGCATTGTATCTTTCGGGTATGGGACCAGCGCGGGCATGGCACGGCAGCGAAACGAGGACAGCCTGTGCGTTCACCCGGATATCGGCTTGTGGGCGGTTGCCGACGGCATGGGCGGCTATCGGGCGGGCAATACCGCCAGCCGCATGACAGTGGAGCATCTGGCCCGGGACATCCGCGACCGGATGCCGCTGGCAGCCGCCATTTCCGCCATACACCGCCAAATCATCAGTTTTGCCCGATCCGATCCGGCCTATGAATCCATGGGCTCCACCGTGGTGGCCCTGCAAACCGACGGCAATACCTATGAAATCGCCTGGGTGGGCGATTCCCGCGCTTATTTGTGGGACGGCCGGCAGCTGATTCGCCTGACCCGGGATCATTCCTATGTCCAGTCTCTTGTTGACTCCGGGGCCATAAGCGAGGCCGAGGCCGACCGCCATCCCGAGCGAAACGCCATCACCCAGGCCCTGGGCGCTGAAAGCATCGAGGAACTTCGCGTGGATACGGTCCGCGGGGAGCTGGCCGGGAACCAGCAGATTCTTCTGTGCAGCGACGGCCTGACCAGTGAAGTCGATGACGGGGCCATCGCCGCCATACTGGCCGAAGGGGCCCCGGAGCAGGCAAGCGTGGACCGGTTGATTGCCCTTGCCAATAAAAATGGCGGGGCTGACAATATTTCCGTCATCCTGCTGCGCGCAGCCGGCAGCCCCGATCCTGCTGCAGCCCCGAATTCCCGCCCGGAACCGCCATCCCTCTGGCAAAAGTTGAAAAACTGGATAATCGGGGTGCCCTGATTTTTTTGTTAAAGATCTCCCACAGCCTTCCGATAAGAATTAAAACAAATGGATTTGATTCTTTTTTCGGGGAGGTACTATGAAACGTTATTGGTGGGGTATCATTCTGGTTTTGATCGCGGGGTTTTGCATTCACGTCGGCTTTGCCGAGATGGAAGCCCTGACGGACGGGGAAATGGGCGAAGTGACCGCCCAAACGGGGGTTTTGGGCAAAGTGGTGGGCTTCAGCCAAGCTTATGCCGCAAGCAGTGGCGGCCAGGCGGATCTGGAGCGGGCGGTTCCCTTTAACCTCGCCTATGTCCAGCAAATCCGGGATATGGAAGACAATGTAAGGAATTTTGACGAGATTTTCCAGCGCATGGAAACCCGGCCCCTGGAAGACGGCTGGACGTATTTTGAGTTTGAATACAATTCCCCGGAAGAAATCAGGCACCCCGGCGAGCAGCTGAGCTACAATGATGTCTGGGACAAGCCGGTGGAATCCGGTCTGGGGCTGCTTGGCATGGGCGGTTTCAGGGTTGAACGAAGCGGGCAGACCCACATTCGGGCAAGCGGGAAAATCAAAATCGAATTTCGCCCCTAGCGCCCGGGGCGGGGTTTAATTCCGGAAATCGAGTTTTTCCTGCACCACCCAGTGAATCCACTTGTATTGCTTCGGGGTGAGCACCTGCTTTTTCTTCTCCACAAAAGCCAGCAGCTCTTTCTTGGTGTCAAACACCACGGAGTAGAAGCCCTTGGCATAGGGGCCGTGGCCGATCAGTGAAATCGCGCCCTTTCCCTCGACGCCGATCATCATTTCGTGGTTGGAGAACACCCACAGGTCCCCGTTCCTGGAAACCACGCCGTATTTTTCCCGCTGGATCTCCCGGTAGCTGAAAATCCCCAGGCCGATGGCCATGACCAGCAGTACCACGCAGACGATCCGGGCTTTACGGCTGTGGAAGAGGGGCCGGAGCAGGTCCCCGGCGGTTAGCGGCATCTGCTCCCGGATGGTGCGGGTGACCGTCTGCTGCCGCGCCAGGAAGGGCTGGACCGCCATGCCGGTGAAAACTTCAATTTCGGATCGGGCGGCCTGGTCCAGGGGGTTGACCATGGCCAGGTTCAGCACGTTGTTTTCCTCGATGCCGATCGGTATCACGCTGTATTTCTGGCAGAGATGCCGGGGCACCCGTTTTAACACCGAATCCGGAAGATCCCCGGAAAGATCGGCCACCGCGATTCCGTGCTGGTCCGAGAGCGCGGAGAAAAGCTGCTCCTCGGAGATCAGGCCCATCTGGATCAGAATCTGCCCCAGGCGGCGGTCCCCGCCGGTCTGGATGCGCAGGGCCTGATCGATTTTCTCCGGGGCCACCAGCCCCTTTTCAATCAGGATCCGCCCCAGGCTTTGTCTTTCCGTCATGCCCCCCACCCGTGTTTTAAAGTTTTACTCAAAAAGCGTCGAAACAAAACAGCTCCAGGCGTTATGCTCGTTGCTGGGGCCCTCGTC
>CAZNSO010000131.1:0-7228 GCA_964575805.1 uncultured Desulfobacteraceae bacterium | reverse complement strand
GTTTCCAGGCGCATGTTTTTTTCCAGGCGGTTGTGGAAAACCGAGGCGATAATCTTTCTTTCCTCCGGTGCCCCGGTCTCTTTTTCAATGATGGAGGCCAGGGTGATGATCTCATGGACCGAGAAGTCCATATTCCGTGCCCGCTCCCGCCATTCCGGGGGGAAATGCTGCCGGAGCTGCCCCGTCATGGTGCGGATTATTTTTTCGGGGGAAACGCTTCGGGCAAAGGCATAGGTGTCCGGGAAAAGGTAGCCTTCCACTGTATCCGCCGGGATATTGAGCTGTTGGGCAAGCTGCGGGTCGGTTGCCGCGCCGAGGAAGGCGTCCGCATCCGCCAACCCTTTTTCGTCCAGGCGGCGGGCCACCTGGCGGATGTTAAAACCCTCGGGTATGGTCACCCGATGAAGCACCACTTTTCCCCTGCTCAGGGAGCCGAGTACCTCCAGCGGATTCATTTGCGGGGATATGCGGTATTCACCGGCCTGAAGGTTCCTCGCAAAGCCCTTCCAGCGGGCGACAAGCTCAAATTTCCACGGGTGCGTAACCAGGTGCTTGTCCTGCAGTTTTTGCATGATCCCCTTGAAATTGTCGCCCTGTTCAATGTGCAGATATACGGCGGAGGCCCGGTTCCCATGTATGGGGGCGTGCATGTAGCGGTAAAGGTCGATGACCCCGTAAACCAGGGCGGCGCTCAATATGGCCAGGCCTGCCAGCAGGCCGATCAGTAATTTTTTCATACGAGATTCCGGGAGGTTTTATTCCGGCCGCGGCTTGCGCCGGGTGCGGGTGCCCGGCCGGCAGCAGGTGTTTGATCCGTTGATATTCATTGATATTCGTTGATTCATCCTTATCTTCTGATCTACATTAAAACATTTCCGACCGGTATTGCAATTGGCATCATAAAAAACCGATGGCGGGAGTTGGGAAATATAAAAGGGGGGAGCTTTTTAAATGAATGAATCAATAAAAAAAACAGAGGAATATAATGGCTTTGAACAAGGGCCCATACGACCGCCCAGCGAGGCCCACAGTCTCCTGATCCGGGTGAGCCGCAATTGCCCCTGGAATAAATGCAAGTTCTGTCCGGTCTACAAAGGCAGCCGGTTTTCTTTGCGCCCCCCGGAGCATGTGAAAAAGGATATTGACGCGGTCTACCGGCACGTGGCCGCCCTGCAGGAGATGAGCGACGGCTCCGGGCGGATATCGCGCTCCGCCATTGACACCTACAATGCCAGGCTCCAACCGGACGAGCGCCAGGCTTTTATGGCGGCGGTGAACTGGTATGCCGCGGGAATGGAATCCGTGTTCCTCCAGGATGCCAACAGCCTGATCGTCAAGCCCCGGGATCTGGTCGCGATATTGTGGTACCTGAAAGAGCGGTTTCCGTGGATTGTCCGTATCACCTCCTATGCCCGGTCCCGAACCGTGGCCAAAATCGATGACGCGGACTTAAAGGAGTTTGCCAGGGCGGGTTTGAACCGTATTCATATCGGCATGGAATCCGGCTCCGACGAGGTCCTGCAGATGGTTCGAAAAGGCACCAGCAAAGCTTTGCAGATCAAGGCCGGGCAAAAGGTGGTGGGAGCGGGTATCGAGCTGTCCGAATACATCATGCCCGGTCTTGGGGGAAGGGCCCTCAGCCGCACCCACGCCCTGGAAACGGCCGATGCCTTAAACCAGGTCAACCCGGATTTTATCCGTATCCGGACCCTGGCCATCCCTCAATCCGTGCCCCTCTATGAAGACTACGAAGCCGGCCGCTTCGAGAAGCTGACCGACTATGAGGCCATCCAGGAGCTGCTCCTGCTGCTGGAAAACCTGGAAGGCATTCAAAGCCGGGTGCGCAGCGACCATATCCTGAATCTTTTTCAGGAACTGGAAGGCAGACTGCCGGATGATAAAGAATCGATGCTGGAGACGCTGCGTACTTTTTTGAACATGCCCGCCGAACAGCGGATGCTCTACCAGGTGGGGCGCCGCCTGGGCATGTTCGGCCGCCTGAGCGATTTGGACAATTCAGCGCTTTCGGCAAAGGTGGCCCAGACCTGCCGGCAATACGGGATCACACCGGAGAATGCCGACGCGGTTATCAACGATTTGATGCAGCGGTTTATCTGATGGCGGATGGAAAATCTCCTGCAGCCGGCGCTTACCGAGGCGCCGCCCGGTTATCAAATGACCGATCCGGGAAATAGGCCTGCGGGCATTTACGTGCATGTGCCGTTTTGCCGGCGGAAATGCCCCTACTGTGACTTTTTTTCCATCACGGATATGGGCTTTGTGGATGCCTGGCAGGCGGCGCTGCTGGATGAAATCCGCATGGCCACGGGGTTTACCGGTCCGGTGGACACCATCTATTTCGGGGGGGGCACCCCCTCGGTTCTGGGGGGCAGCCGGATACGGACCCTGCTGGAGGCGCTTTACCAGAGCTTTGACATTGACGGGCAGGCCGAGATCACCCTGGAAGCCAATCCGGGAACCCTCGCCCCGGATCAGCTGTTGCAGTACCGGGAAGCGGGCGTCAACCGCCTGAATATCGGTGTGCAGTCTTTTAATGCGGTCGCGTTGGACTTTCTCGGGCGCATCCACTCGGGGGAAGAGGCGGCGGCAACCCTTTGCCGGGCCCGGGCGGCCGGCTACGAAAATATCGGCCTGGATTTGATTTACGCGCTGCCCGGCCAGACAATGGCGCACTGGCGGCAAGACCTTGAGGCGGCGCTTGATTTTGATCCCGAACACCTGTCCTGCTACCTTTTGACCTATGCCCCCGGCACCCCCCTGAGTGCGCAGCTGCATCAAAGAAAGTTCTCGCCGCTCTCCGAGAGCCTTAGCCGGGAGATGTTTCTGGCCACTCATGATTGTTTGACGGCCCGGGGTTACATTCATTATGAAATATCGAATTTTGCCCGGACCAGCGCCTTGAAATCCCGGCACAATCAAAAGTACTGGTCTCATGCACCCTACCTCGGGCTGGGGCCGGCCGCGCATTCCTATGCCGGCGGCAGCAGATGGTGGAACACCGCCTCTGTGGCATCCTACGTGAAGGCCATACGGGCGGGCCGGGCGCCGGTTGCCGCGGCGGAGGAACTGACGCCTGAACAGAAGATGATCGAGGCCATATATCTGGGCCTGCGCCGCGCGGAAGGAATCCGCGTGGCCGGTTTTGAGCGGCGTTTTGGAGTGGACTTCCGGGAACACTTCGCCGATGTGCTGAAGCGCTGCCGGAGGGCCGGTTACCTTGCGCTTGCCGAGGGGCGCTGCGCCTTGACCCGGGAGGGGATGCTTTATGCGGACGCCATCGCCGCGGACTTCACCCAGGCTGTTTAGCGGCCGCCCGAAAACCGCTTTTTTGTGCCCCGTTTTGGGGAATCAGGTTGAGAGGGTTTTGACGAGAACGCCCAGGTAGTAGCGGGCATGGCTGATGTGGGCGGCCATGTTGGCCCGGTGGTTGGCCAGAATGCCGTTGTGGCTCGCCTCGGTGACCATGAGCCAGGGGTCGAGTTCCGCCCCGTGGTGGGCGGATTCAATGGCATGATGCATGATGTCCCTGGCCCCGCGGGTTTCAAGAAGCCCCGAGAACTCGTCATCCACGGCATGGAGGATGGTGGTCATGGCCTTTGCCACGCCCTTGGCATAGTAGAAGTAATTGTCGGCCCGGAAGGTGCTGACCGGTTCGCCATTGTCTTCTGTTTGCTTCACCAGATTTTCATCACAGCTTCCCAACAGCTCTTCCAGCGATTGCAGCAGGGGGATCAGGCTGTCCGAGCGGGTGTAGAACGAAGCCTGGTTCCGGATAAGCTGCTGCCGGTATATTTTGAGCTCATCAATGGCATCGTTGTACGCGGCCTCCGCCGAAGGCATCCAGTAACTGTCGGCGCTGATCATAAAAGCGTTCATGGCGTTCTCGAGATGCGGGTTAATCGAGGAGGCACTGCCGGTCCGGGAAATCTTCTCCGTAAGCGCCACCGTGACGCGCCGGGTGACCTCCAGGGTGCCCAGCTGCATCTCGTTGACATTGTCCGTGAAATTGAGAATGTCATTGGGCCGCCATCCCCAGAAGCGCTCATTGACTTCGTAGTTGATGGGCTGGATGAGGGCATCCACGAAATGAACCCCTTTGGCTTGGGGTTCTTCATCTCCCGCAGCCGAGGCTGAGGGATGGGCAGCCTCCGATTGATGGGAGTCGGCCGCCCGTTCCGTTTTATCGTGGCTGTCCCCGCTTTTCTCCGTTTCTGCCGGTTCCTTTGTTTTTTCCGTTTCTGCCGCGCTTTTCGTCTGCTCATGCGACGCGGCTGTGCTTTGGTTGGCCGATGAAGCCGCCTGCCTTGAAAAATCCAGCGTTTCCGTCAGCCAGGTGATGGCCCACAACACGGCAACAGCAAGGACAAGGGCCGCAATGATACGCACCCAGGCAAACTTTTTAAATTCCGGGTCCTGCGTGTCGATACCGCCATCGATACCGCCGTTGCGCGTTGAATTGTCCATTTTGTCTCCTTTGCTTGGCGTCTGTCGGGGCCTTCTTTTCTTCCTGGTTCCGTCCGGAACCCCTGCTCCCGGGGCTTATGCGGACCGGCGAAGTTTCCGGTTGTCACCGACCCGGATGGTGATGCTGGCGGAGTCAAAATATTCCAGCAGCGGAATGGTGTATTTTCGGGTCGTCCCGGTCATCTCCTTGAAAGCCGGGGTGCTGATTTCCCCGTTTGATTTAAGGTACGCCACCAGCCGTTCCTGAAGCGCCTTCAGGGTATCGGCATGAAAAAAAAGATCATCCTTTGCCTTGACCAGTTTGCCTTCATCCACCAGGACCATCACTATATTTTTAGCGGTTTCCGGCCGAACATTCAAGAGGTTGACGAGATCCTTGAAAAGCGGGGGCTGAAGGCCGGCTTCCCGAAAGACTCCGAGAATCTTTTCCTTCAAATCCGATTCCTCTTCCGCCAGCTTCACCTCGTGCTCCGGCAGCCGGATGGTGTTTTCCGTCTGGCAGATGGCACCGGCCTGCGCCATTTTGTGAATCAGCTGGTTGAACAACTTGTGGCTCAGGACCGGGGGAAACTTGGATTTGAGCTCCCCCTTGGGCATGCCGGCTTTTAAGGGCAGTCTGCGGTGATATTCCGAAAGTCGCGTGATCACCTGGTTTTTGAACTGTTCCAGGGTCTCCTGGTGAATGAAGCGCTTGGGGTCTTTGTCCGTCTGGATGAGAACCTGCTTGGAAAGCAGCGACTGGAGGGCGGTTTCCAGTTGACTGTGCGACAGGTTGGTCATGATGCTCAGATCCGTCATGGAAAGTTCGTTGTAGACGGCTTCCTGAACATGAAATCGGATCAGGGCTTCCGGGTCCCGGGTCAGCAGGTTGGCCAGCCGGTCGACCTCCTTTTTCCGGAACCGTTTGTGCTTCCTTGGCGCCGGATTCAGAATCCGCCCGCCGCCCAAGGTGCGGACAGGGGAGTAGCTGCGCAGGACAAACCGGTCATCGCGCACGCAGGCCACGGGAGAATCCAGGCGAAGCTGAACGATGGCTTCTTCTCCGGGGATCATTTCCTCCCGGTCCAGCAGGACCACGTGGCAGGCCACCTCACTGGTGCCGGTGTGAAGCCGGACCTGCTCCCGGTTTTTGATGGCCCGTTCATTGCTTTCCAGCAGAAGCAGTTCCACATCCAGCATATAGCTGGAACGCAGGGTGTCCGGCCGGGCCACAACATCGCCCCGGTTGACGGTGGCCTTTTCGATGCCCTGAAAGTTGATGGCTGTGCGCATGCCCGCACCGGCCTCGCTCACCGTCTGATCATGGACCTGAAGGCCGCGGACCTTGGTTTTGATGCCGGATGGATAAATCATCACGGTTTCGCCGGTGCTGATTTTGCCGGATATCAGGGTGCCGGTAATCACGGTGCCGAAACCCTTGATGGTAAACACGCGGTCTGCCGGCAGGCGGAACAGGTTGGTCGGCTCCCGTTCAGGCAGCTGGCTGCAATAGGCGTCCAGGGTTTGAACGAAAGCGTCAAGGCCTTGTCCGGTGGTGGCGGAAACCGGGACAATGGGGGCGTTTTCCAGGAAGGTGCCCTCGGAAAAGGCTTTAACATCCTCGGTGACCAGCTCCATCCATTCCTCGTCCACCATGTCGATTTTGGTCAGGGCGACAAAACCGTATTCCACGCCCAGCAGGTGACAGATTTCCAGGTGTTCCCGGGTCTGCGGCATCACCCCCTCGTCCGCGGCGATCACCATGACCACCACGTCAATGCCGGAGGCGCCGGCGACCATGTTTTTCACGAATTTTTCATGTCCGGGAACATCCACCACCCCGATATGGGTGCTGCCTGGCAGATCGATGGCGGCAAAGCCCAGTTCGATGGTAATGCCGCGCTGTTTTTCCTCTTTCAGCCGGTCCGTGTCCACCCCGCTGACCGCTTTGATCAGGCTGGTCTTCCCGTGGTCAATGTGGCCGGCGGTGCCCAGGATAATTTGTTTCAAGTGCTTGCTGTCCAATATTTTCAGGATTTTGATGGCTTCGTAAAAAGCCCAATATCTGCGTTGCGCTGCATCCCATCGGAATTTCACGTACCCTGTGTACGCTGCATTCCTCGGGATTTGCGGCGCCCCCGGATCTTAAATGGGCTTGAACTTTTTACTTTGCCATCCTTAACTGACTTTTTACGAGACTGTCAGGATTTTTGTTTTCGAAAAAATTCAAAAACGTAAGAGAGCCCCACAAGAATAATCGCCAGGCCGACCACGGCGGGAAGCCCGGCATCCGGACGGAATACGCGGCAGAGCACGTAAGACAGGATCCCGCCCAGGGCGGCCCGTAAAATAAATATCTGCAGTTGATTCACAACACCCCCGATCAGTTGAGGATTAACCTGTTTTACAGCATCCAAGCATCTGCGGCAAACTGGAAAAGCACTTGGTTCAGGAAAAAATATTTAATAAAAATGGCGGATAAGGTCAATACCAAGTTTTCTCGACCGTTTTTTTTCGGGCCGTCGGGGTGCCGGGGGAAGCGAGGAAGCTTGAAAAAATTCTTGAAATAGCTGGGCCGCTCTGGTAGAAATAATTTTTTATATGGTGAGTGTAGCTCAGTTGGCAGAGCACCAGGTTGTGGCCCTGGTGGCCGTGGGTTCAAGTCCCATCACTCACCCCATTTTTTCTCAAGCGCCCGTAGCTCAGCTGGATAGAGCGCCGGACTTCGAATCCGTAGGTCGCAGGTTCGAATCCTGCCGGGCGT
>CAZNSO010000130.1:0-7394 GCA_964575805.1 uncultured Desulfobacteraceae bacterium | reverse complement strand
CCGGCGCGCGGGCCGGTACCCATGTCATAGCAAAGCAGTTTCATGGTCAAACCTTTCTTGTTTTAGTCCAATATGGCCACGACCCGGGACCAGCCGGCCGAGGCCTGACGGATCCTGACGGGGAAACAGGCCACGGTGAACTCGTGGGGCGGCAGGGCCTCCAGGTTTCCCAATTTTTCTATCTGCCAGTATGGGATTTCACGGCCGGCCTTGTGCCCCTCCCAGATGATCGCCGGGTCACGGGTTTGCTCCCAGCGCGCGGCCGTGTGGCTGAAAGGCGGGTCCCAGGACCAGGCATCCGTGCCCACGACGCGCACGCCGCGTTCGGTCAGGTAAAGTGTGGCCTCCCGGCCCATCCCGCACCCCCTGTCAACGTAGCCGGGTTGGCCGAAGACTGCTCCCGCGGAGGTATTGACCAGAACAATGTCGAGTGGTGCCAGCGTGTGTCCGATGCGCGCAAGTTCAGCATCGATTTCAGATGCGCTGACCACGTGGCCGTCGGGCAGATGGCGAAAATCCAGTTTCACGCCGGGGCAGAAGCAATGATCCAGGGGGATTTCGTCAATAAAGGGCGCCCGGTCCCGACCGTTGTTCGTGGTGGAATGGAAATGCCAGGGGGCGTCCATGTGGGTGCCGTTGTGGGTGGACAGCGTCAGGCTTTCCACCGCCCAGCCCTCCCCGTCGGGAAGCTCTTCTTTTTTGAGCCCGGGGAAGAAATGGGTGATCATGTCAGCCGATTCCTTGTGGGTAATGTAGGTGATACGGGGGCTCAGCCCCGGCGGATCGGTGTGTTCATTGTTTTCGATGGGTACCGAGAGGTCGATAAATTTTTTGGTCATGGCATCTCCCTTTCCTGCTCCCTGGCCTCGCAGGTTTTTTCCGGGCCGGCCCGCCGCGCGAAACGTGCATGGCCGTATCCGATAGCCCGAAGCAAAACCCTGGTGTTCAGCCAGGCGTCGCCCTGGCGGAAAACGTGGCGCAGGATTCTGGATTCCGCGGCATCCGCGCAGGGGAAGCGGGGGCCGGGGCCGGCGTCAGTGATTTCCTCGAGCAAAAGCCCGGTTTCGCCCCTCCGCACCGTTTGCAGGAAGCCCTTGTTGTTTGTCACGGGCTTGCCGGCCTTTTCATCGTATTTGACAATGGCGTGGGAACCCGCGCAGGTGCCGATGGTGTTGTCGAGGTTGAACCGGTTGACAAAAAAGAGATTGGATCCGGGTGTGCCGTACATCTCAAACACTTGGTGAATACCGAACCGGGTTTTGAATTCGGTCCAGATATCGGGCTGCAGGCCGCTCCCGAAAATTCTGGTCAGTGTATGGCTGCGGTCGCCGGGTTTTTCGTCCTGATTCAGCAGGGAACGGCAATGCTCTCCGGTGTAGCACCAGGCAGTGGCGTTGAAATTTTGCACATCGCCCCAGAAGCTCTCGGCGGAGAATCCCCGTCCGAGGGCCAGGGCCGCGCCGGCGGGAAGCACGCAAGGCCAGCTGAAAATCAGGGCATTCGGGTGGAAAAAGGGCAGGGGCACATAGAGGGTGTCCGCCGGCTTAAGGTCGAGGACAATCCGGCCGTTGAAGCAGGCTGCCTCTATTAGTCGCCCATGCGTAATAACCGCGGCTTCCGGCATGCCGCCGGGGGGTTGCGGAGTGAACACATGGGCGATGGCGTCTTCGGGTTTGACTGCGCGGGTGGTTGGGGGGTTGCCGGTCGGACAACCCTGAATCGCGGCCTTGATATCCATAAATCCCTTGGGGACGGGCTTACGTTTGCCCTCCGGCAGAAAAAATACAGGCCGGCCGCCATTGCGAAGCATCTCGGGCCGGACCGCTTCAAAAGCATCCACCATTTCCTCGCCGATGACAAAGGCCCGTACCGGATTCAGTGTCAGGCAGTACAGCAGTGCCTCCTTATCCAGGTCGAGGTGGATCATGACGTTGACGGCCCCGAGTTTGGCAACGGCGCTGTAGACGGCCAGGAGGTCGGGGCGGTTTTTCATCATCAGCACCACCCTGTCGCCTTTTTTCACCCCCCGGGCCATCAGGTAAGTGCCATACCGGTTGACCAATTCATTAAACGCCTTATAGCCAAGCAGGCCCTCATGGGATTTGATCGCCGGGTTATCCGGATATTTATGGGCGGCCGCTTCAAGCATGCTGCCCCAGGATTCCCGGCTTTCTTTGGGAATCCGGCGGATTTTTCGAGACGCCTTCAGGATCGCGGGCAGCCGCCGGCACTGGCGAAGCCTGGCCCCATAGTAGTGCCTGGCCTTGATCCAATCATATGACGGCTTTTCAGGTTTGCCGGCCATGAACGGGTGTTCCTTTCCAGGCTGAGTCTTTTGTCAAAACCGAGCGTTTCCAATCAGGTTCTTGTTTTTTGAAATATTTTCGGTTCAGAATCTCCTCAGTCGTTGCCTCAGTCGTTGAAAGATTCGGGCTGCATTTCCACTGTCACCCGGTCATCGTCTGTCAGCCGTTTGCCCAGGCCTTTCAGTTTCGGCAGTTCGTATCCATAGAAGTAGCGCAGCGTGTAAATTTTCCCCGCATAAAAATTCACGTCTTTTTTCCCCGCTCCCTGTTCCATGGCTTTCCGGGCGGCAAGGCCCTGCAGCAGCCACTGCCAGGCAATGGTGACAATGCCGAAATATTCAAGATAGAGGGTGGCATCGGCAAGAAAAGCCTCCGGGCCCTGTTTTTCAGCAACCGTCAGCAGGTGGCGGGTCACCTCCTGCAGTTCGGAAAGGGCGTCTTCCAGTTGCCCGGCATAGTTTGCCAGGGTCTGGTCTTTCTTTGCAGCGGATATCGTCTCCCGGACTTCATCGAGGTAATGGCGCAATGCCTGGCTGTTTTGCATAATGACTTTTCTGCCCAAAAGATCCATGCCCTGGATCCCGGTGGTTCCCTCATGGATGGGATGGATGCGGCAGTCGCGGTAATACTGCTCCAGCGGGTAGTCGTCGCAGTAACCGGAGCCGCCCAGGCACTGAAGGCCAGCGCTGATGGCCAGATTGCCCATCTCCGAGGGGTAGCTTTTGGCCACCGGCGTAAGGATCTCAAGCAGCAGGTGGTATTTCTCCCTCTCCTCGCCCTGCAGCACTTTTTGAAAATCCACGTACTTGCTGCACTGCATCAGCAGCGACAGGGCACCTTCCACAACCGCTTTCTGAAACAGGAGCATTCGCTTGACATCGGCATGCGCGATAATCGGGACCGCCGGGCTGCTGGGGTCCTTTTGTCCGGGTTTCCGGCCCTGGTTACGGGTTTTCGTGTACTCCAGCGAGGCATAGTAGGCGGCGGTGGCCATGGCGGTAGCCCCCATGCCCACGCCGATACGAGCTTCATTCATCATCTGGAACATGTATTTCAAACCCTGGTGCGGCTCTCCCACCAGCCAGCCCCGGCAGTCGTTTTTATCCCCCATGCTGAGCTGGGCGATGGGGCAGCCGCGGTAGCCCAGTTTGTGGTAGACGCCGGAGGCGGCCACATCGTTTGAGACCAGGCTGCCATCAGAAGCGATGCGTTTCTTGGGAACCACAAAAAGCGAAATCCCTTTCACGCCGGCCGGAGCCCCGGGGATTTTGGCCAGCATCAGATGGATCACATTCTCCACCCCGTCATGGTCGCCGGCGGAGATGAATATTTTCTGGCCCTTTATCAGGTAATGGCCCTGATCTGTGGGTTCGGCCGTGGTAGCGATGTCAGAGAGGGAGGAGCCGGCATCGGGTTCGGTAAGTGCCATGGTGCCCTGCCAATCGCCGGCGTGCATCCGCGGCACGTAGGTATCGTAGAGGGCTTTGCTGCCAAAGGTTTCAATCAGGCCGGCGGCACCAATGGTCAGGCCGGCATAGGCATGGGCCGAGTAGTTGGCTGTTTCGAAAATAAAGTCACAAACATCCGCCAGCATATGCGGCAGTTGTTCGCCCCCCTGTTCATAGGGGACCCGGCTGGTCAGCCACCCGCCTTCGCCGAATTCCTTTAAAATCGATTTCACCGCCGGGTGCACTTTTATCCCGCCGGCAACCAGTTCGGGCGGCTTGCGATCCATTTCTTCAAAAAGGGGAAACAGAAGGGTTTTCCCCAGCTTGACCGCTTCTTTCAATACCATGTCAAACATCTTGCGATTGTGCTGCCCATAATATTCATAAGCGGTCAAGGCTTCGATGTCGAATACTTCGTAGAGCAGAAACTTGATGTTTTTTTCGCTGACAAATTTACCTGCCACATTGTCCTCCGTTCTTTGGTGTCCTGATTAACGGTGTTTAAACAGCTTCAACCTGTAAGGTTCAAGGCGTACGGCAAATGCCGCGGGATGCCGCGCAACGCAGATATCGGACTTTTTTTCAAGGCCATTTTTCATCTTATATCATAAATTGTTTGGTGAGCTACAGGGCTTTTTGGTGTTCCCGGAATCGCTCCAGGGGTTAATCTATTTTAAAAGAAGTCCGGGCAAAAGGGTTGGTGCCGGGTTGCAAAAAGCCTGTCCCAAACCGGGAGAGCACCGGGCAGAGCGACTTCAAGCCGGCCCATAGCCCCGGCACGGCTTGGGCTGATCTGGCCGAACAACAGCATGGCCAGGGTGTCGACGGGCAGGATGATTTCCGGTTCCTGTTTTGTCTGTGTGAGTTCCGCTCCCTCCGCGCCTGTTTCCAGGACCCAGCGGCCACGGTTCCAGGGGCAGAGTTCATCGATTAACTCGAAGCGGATGCTGCCTTCCGTATCGTAACGGCGACCGGTCAGTGCCGGGGCGATGTCCACGATTCGGGCCATCAAGCCGTCTCTTGAGCTGATATGGAGATCCCGGGGCTCATTGACCAGGTGCGGCAGGGGGTCATCGGGCGGCACGCGCATCCACTTGATCTCGTTTGCCAGGTCCATTCCGGAAAAATAGCGCCACAAAGCTTGGCAGGCCCGGGGGGTCAGCCATACAAAATCCCGGATGACCAGCTGATGCTGCAGTTCTCCGCCTGAGCGCCTGCAGGTTCGGGCGGTATAGAGAACATAGCCCAGCGGTTCCCCGTTTTCCTCGTAGACGATTTTAAACAACGCCTCATTTGCCGAAGGCGGGGCCAGAGCCCCGGCATCCCAGGTGGCGTTCCCGCGATGGATATAGCCGGTCCGGTCCTGGCAGAACCGCCGGTAAACCTCCTTGAAAACATCTTTTTCGCCGGCGCCGGCTTCCCTGAGGCTTTCCCGATCATTGCGGATGCTCTCCGGCCGGGTAAAGACCAGTTCCCGGGGGTCAAATGCATAAGATCGCTGCGAGGATACCACTGCATACCCGTAACGATGATAGATGGCGGCACGGGATGGATGAAGGGCGGCAATTGCGTGTTGTCCTTTCTCGTGCATCATTTCAAAATGTTTGGCGATGATCCGGCGAAGATACCCCCTGCGGCGGCACACCGGGTTCGTGCTCACATAGGTGATGCCGGCTACCGGGCAGCTCGTCCCATTGAACCGCATTTTCAGGGGCCACCAGGCGTAGGAGGTGGCAAGCGTGCCATTTTCAAAGGCGCACAGGGTCCATTCCGGGCTTATGGTATCAATTGCTTCAGGCGGTGCCATCTCCGGTGGTATCAGCAGCGACCGTTTCGCCACCCGCTTGAATCCGGCCATTTCCGAATCCCCTGCCGGGCGGATTTCCACATCCATATGTTCCTCCTTTTCTCATCGATCGCATTAATGCAGATGTTAATAAATTTAGGGAATTTTAGCTTTTTTAGAGTTGTTTGATTCTCCTGCTCAGGGTTTGCTTTTTGGCTGAACCAACCGTAAAAGGGCGATGAAACCAACTGTCATTGAGATGAACATGGCGATGAATACATGATGATAGGCCTGAATCGGGTAGGTGGTGCCGATTTGTCCCACCGCATCCATGAGAAAGCCCGAAAACGGTTGAAACAGGGCGGTCCCCAGAAAAGCCGCCGGGTTCATCAAGCCGATGGCCGTGCCAGTCAGCCAGTGTGGGAACAGTTCCTTGGTGATGGCAAAATAAAGCGACAGGGTGCCGCCGCCGCAGATGCCGATGACCAAAAAAAGCGGTGGGATAATAATAGCCGGCGGTTTGCCGCCGGTGAAAAGAAAGATTGACCAGCAGAGCAGCCCCAGGCCCAGGGAGCCCATGATCACCGGTTTGCGGCCAAAGGGCAGGCGGTCGGCAAGAACCCCGAAGGTCGGGGCGCCGATGATAAATCCCAAGGGCATGAGCATGAGCAGCCCCCCCGCCCCCATCCGGCTGTAGCCATGGACATCAATCAGGTATGGCACCGCCCACAGCCCCTGGAAGGTAAGGGCCGGGCCTCCGAAAAAAAAATAGGACAAAGTGATTTTCCAGAAATCGCCTTTGCCCAAAACCATTTTGAGGCGCTTGCGGGTATTGGCATCAGCGGGCGCGTCATGGGAATTGGGCGTCGGGGAAGGGTCCGCCAGGGCAATGGGCGGCCACCCTTTGTCTTCGGGCCTGTCCCTGAGCACGAGCCAGGCAAAAATCGCCAGAAAAAAGGTTGTGGTGCCTATGGCCCAAAAAGACATCCGCCATCCCAGCGCCAGCACCAGCCAGGTGAGAGGCAGGGAGGCCGAGAGGTTGCCGGCATTGCCAAAAGCGAGAAAAATCCCGGTAATCCCGGCAAACTCCTTTTCCCGAAACCATCTTGAAAAAATTTTAAGCGCCGGTATGAACACGCCGCCAACGCCGATGCCCACAAGCGCCCGGCCGGCCGTGGCCATGGCCATGCTGGGGGCAAACCCGAACAGCAGCACGCCGATGCAGGCGATCAAGGCAAACAGGGCCGTCACCTTACGGGGGCCCAGCGTGTCAGAGAGTATGCCGACGGGCGGCTGCACGGCTGCGTAGAGGTAGAAATAAGCAGAGGACATGAGGCCCAGCGCGGTGGCATCAGCGCCGAATTCAAGAACCAGGTCCTGGGCAATTACCGTGGGGGAGATGCGATGCAGACAGGCCAGAAAATAGATGACGGCAAGAATGCCGAAAATGAGCCAGCGGTATCTGATTGGATCGTTAAAATGAATTCCGGGGTTTTCCCATTTCATCCAGAGGCCTGTTCATAGCTGCTCTTGCTTGGCGCCAATCATCTGCGCGGACTTCCGGCGCGGCGGGGCACCCTTGTTGGGGCGCATGTCCGTCCGGGGCTTGATGTTTTACAAAGGACCCATTATACAGATCCATTTTCATATAATAACCCAACTCGTGAATATCGCCAAGCGCGATTATGAATCTTTGAATGATTGCGAATTTTTGAAATTTCCGCTGATGTGCGGAGGATCATGCAAGAATCGGCATATGGCTGCCGCTGCTTGCCGTGTGGACCAGCAGGGATGTTTTTTTATTGCGTTTTTTATCAAAAGCATTTAGAAAAAAAGTTTCTTTTGAGCTTATGT
>CAZNSO010000129.1:0-7545 GCA_964575805.1 uncultured Desulfobacteraceae bacterium | reverse complement strand
CACCTTTTGCTGCATCTGGGCCGGCACTTCATCGTAATGGGAGAACTTCATGGAAAAAATGCCGCGGCCGCCGGTCATGGACCGCAGGTCCGGCGCGTAGGACAGAATTTCTGCCATGGGCACGTTTGCCCTGACCACCTGGTTCTTGCCCTTGCCTTCCATGCCGAGCACCCGGCCCCGCCGGCCGTTTAAATCGCCCATGACATCGCCCATAAAATCTTCCGGCGTGGTTACTTCAACCTCCATGATCGGCTCCAGCAGGGTTGGCTCCGCCTGCTCGGCCGCCTTTTTGAAGGCCAGGGACCCGGCGATTTTAAACGCCATTTCAGAGGAGTCCACCGAGTGGTAGGAGCCGTCGTAGAGCACAGCCTTGAAGTCAATACAGGGAAATCCGGCCAGCACGCCTTTTTGTGCAGCTTCATAAATGCCTTTTTCCACCGCCGGGATATAGGTTTTGGGGATAACCCCGCCCACGATTTTATCCTCGAACTCGAATCCGGAACCGCGCGGCAAGGGCTCGAACTGCACCCAGCAGTCGCCGTACTGACCGTGCCCGCCGGATTGCTTTTTGTGTTTTCCCTGCACGCTGACGGATTTTTTAAAGGTTTCCTTGTATGGCACCTTGGGAAGGGTCAGGGTCACTTCGACATTGTATTTGCGCTTGAGCCGTTCCACCGTGGTTTCAATGTGGACCTGGCCCATGCCGGTTAAAAGCGTCTCCCGGGTTTCATCATTGCGTTTGACAGAAAGGGCGGAATCTTCCTCCAGGAGCTTGGAGAGGGAGGAGAAGATTTTGTCTTCATCGCCCTGGCTCTTGGGGACAATCGCGTAGGAGACCGTGCCCGTCAACGGGGCGGCGGCGTTGAGTATAATTTTGTTCGCCGGATCACAGAGGGTGTCGCCGGTTTTGGTTTCCTTGAGCTTGGCAACCGCCACGATGTCGCCGACAACGGCTTCCCCGACCGGTTTCTGTTCCTTGCCGGCAAGCCGGAGCAGCTGGCTGTAGCGTTCCTTGGCATCCCGGTTGGGATTGTAAAAGGTCCCGTCCCCGGCCAGGGTGCCGGAGAACACCTTCAACACGGTCAGCCGGCCGGAATAAGGGTCGGCAATGGTTTTAAACACCAGCGCGGAAAATGGCTCCGCCGGGTCCGGTTTGCGGCTGATTTCCTGCTCGGTGCCCGGTTCATGGCCGCTTTTGGGGTCCCTTTCCGCCGGTGAGGGCATGGCCCCGACAAAAAGATCGAAAAGCGGATGAACTCCAATCTGCTTAACCGCCGCCCCGCATACCACCGGCGCAAAGGTACGGTTTAAAATGCCTTTTCGCAAAGCCCCGTACAGATCCTCAGCAGAGAGTTCCTCGCCTTCCAGGTATTTTTCCACCAGCTCATCATCGGCCTCAGCAATATTTTCAACCAGGGATTCCCTTTCGCTTTCCGCCGCCTCCTTCATGTCGCCAGGGATCTCAGCGGTTTCCACTTTTCCGTCCGCAAATGTGACGGCCTTCATGCTGAGCAGGTCCACCACCCCCTGGAACTGGTCTTCTTTTCCAATGGGCAGCTGCAGCGTTATGGGTTTCGGGGAAAAGGTGTTGCGGGCATCTTCCAGGGCTTTATAGAAATCCGCGCGTTCGCGGTCCACCTTGTTGATGTAAATCATCACGGGCAGGTTGAATTCTTCGGCCATATCCCAGGCCTGTTCGGACTGCACCTTGATTCCGTCAATGGCGTCAATCACGACCAGGGCCGAATCCGCCGCCTGCATGCACATGCGGGTATCTGAGAAAAAATTTTGGTCGCCGGGGGTGTCGATCAGGGTGATTCGGGTCTTCTTCCATTCAAATTGATGAAACGCGCTGGTGATACTGGAGCGGCGTTTCAGTTCCTCCGGTTCAAAATCCATGACTGCATTGCCTTCATCAACGCTGCCCAGCCGCTTGGTAACACCGGCATTGTAGAGAAGGACCTCGGCCAGTGATGTCTTGCCGCTGCCGCCATGTCCAATGAGTGCGATATTTCTCAAATTTTCAGTCATATCCGCCATTAAACTCCTCTCTCGTGAAATATTTACAAATCCGGGTGGTCTTCGTGTCCTTTTTATTAAAATAATTCGTCATTCTTATCTCAATCACTCCGTAAAAATCAACCCCAAAAAGCCGGGGAGGGCTGCCGGCCTGCTCGGCCTGAAAGGGCCGCCCGGGGAAATGCCTTCCGGCGGTTGGGCTTAACAACCTTCGCCACCGGCGGTTGGGCAGAGGTGGAGAAGAAACTCCCGGTTCCCTTTGGGCCCCAGAATCGGTGAAGGCAATATTTTCCGGGCGTGCAGACCGCTCTTTTCAAAAAAGGCGCGCAATTCGTTTACCACCTCTTCGTGAAGCCCGGCGTCCCGGACCACACCGCCCTTGCCCACCTGGCTGCGGCCCACTTCAAACTGGGGCTTGACAAGTGTCACGATTTGGCCCCGGGTTTTTAAAAAAGGCGCAAGCACGGGAACCACGATTTTTAATGAAATAAAGGAGACATCGATAACTATCAGGTCAAACGCCGCCGGCAGAACCTCGCGCGTCACATACCGGATATTGGTGCGCTCGACAACAGTTACCCGATCATCGCCCCGGAGCTTCCAGTCCAGCTGGCCGTAGCCCACATCCACGGCATACACATGGGCCGCCCCGAATTGAAGCAGGCAATCCGTAAAACCGCCGGTGGAGGCCCCGGCGTCAAGACAGATAAAACCGCTGACATCGATTTGCATTTGGCACAGCGCATGTTCCAGTTTTAAGCCGCCGCGGCTGACATAGGGCATATCCTGTTTCCGGCTGACAATCCGGGCCTCTTCGGAAATGCGGGCGCCCGGTTTGTCCACCGGCTGCTCGTCAACCAGAATGTTCCCGCTCATGATGAGGCTTCGGGCCGTCTCCCGGCTTCGGGCCAGGCCACGCTCCATTACGAGAACATCCAATCTTTTTTTTTCCGGTTTTTTCATGGGCCGGTGTTCAGGGATTTTAAGGCAAACCAGGCCTCGGTTTCCCTGACGATACCGGCCGCATCGATGCCGTACCTGGCACGCAGCGCATTACAGGGGCCGTGTTCCACAAAGATGTCGGCAATCCCCAGGCGCTTGAGGCGGATTCCTCCGATTTCGGCATCATGCAATGCTTCCAGCACCGCGCTGCCGAAGCCCCCCTGGCGCACATTCTCTTCAACGGTGAGGATGTTCGGGATCTTTCCGGCCAGCTCGCAAATCAGGTCGGTGTCCAGGGGCTTGACAAAGCGGCAGTTGACGACAGTCGCATGAAAGTCATAGGTTTCCGCGAGGATTTTTTGAGCGGACATGGCCTCGGCGACCGATGCGCCAATGGCCAGTATGAGCATATCATCGCCCTGGGTCAGCACCTCACCGCGCCCGATCGGAAGAGGGGTCGGGGACTCTTCAAGCGACGCACCGGTTCCCGTGCCCCGGGGGTAACGAATGGCAGCCGGACCGGGATATTCGATGGCGCTTACCAGCATCCGCCGCAGCTCGTTCTCATCCTTGGGCGCCATCACCACCATGTTGGGCATGGACCGAAGATAGGACAAATCAAACAGACCGTGGTGGGTGGGCCCGTCTTCACCCACTATGCCGCCCCGGTCCAGGGCGAAAGTCACCGGCAGGTTCTCCAGGCAAACATCATGGAGCAGCTGATCGTAGGCCCTCTGGAGAAAAGTGGAATAAATGGCCACCACAGGCTGCAGCCCCTCCGTGGCCATGCCGGCGGCAAAAGTCACCCCGTGCTGCTCGGCAATGCCCACATCGAAAAACCGCTCCGGAAATTGTTTGGAAAATGCCACCAGGCCCGTCCCTTCGGGCATGGCGGCGGTAACGGCGATCAGGGCCTTGTTTGAGGAAGCCAGCTCAACCATGGTCTGGCCGAAAATGTCGGTATAAGAGGGGGCGCATGGCTTCTGGCCGGTCACCTTGTCGCCGGTATCCACCGTAAAGCAGCCGATGCCGTGGAAGTACACCGGGTTTTTTTCCGCCGGTTCATAGCCATGGCCCTTTTGTGTGGCCACATGCAACAAAACCGGGTCCTCGATGGTTTTGATATTTTCCAGTATATCGATCAGGCGATCCAGCCGATGGCCCCTGATGGGGCCGAAATAATCAAAATCAAAGGCCTCAAACAGCATGCCGGGGGTCACAAAGGCTTTAACCGACTCCTCGGCCCGTTTGGCAAACTGGTAGGCATCATTGCCGATACCCGGCAGGGAACGCAGCAGCTCCCCGATCTCTTTTCGCAGCCCCTGCAGGTACCGGGCGGAAAAAGTCCGGCTGAGCAAAGAGGAGAGGGCGCCCACATTTTTTGAGATCGACATCTCATTGTCATTTAATATAACAATGAGATCCTTTTTCAGGTCGCCGGCCTGGTTCAGGCCTTCAAAGGCCATGCCGGCGGTCATGGAGCCGTCCCCGATAACCGATATCACCTTGGCGGGCTCCTGCTTCAGATGCTTGGCCGTCACAATGCCCAGCCCTGCGGAAATCGAAGTGCTGCTGTGCCCGGTGGAGAAAACATCATAGACACTCTCGGTTCGTTTCGGAAACCCGGATAGGCCCTGGTGCTGCCGAAGCGTGTGGAACCGGTCTTTTCTGCCGGTGAGCAGCTTGTGGGTATAGGACTGATGCCCGACATCCCAGATAATTTTGTCATTCGGCACATCAAAGACATAGTGCAGGGCGATGCTCAGCTCCACGACCCCGAGGTTCGAGGCCAGGTGCCCCCCGTTTCGGGACACCACCTCGACGATTCGCTGGCGGATTTCCCGCGCCAGTTTCGTCAGCTCGGCGCGGGAGAGGTTTTTCAAGTCAGAAGGGGAATTAATGTTATCCAGCAGGTTCATTGCTATTTTTCAACACTTTCAATCAATTCAATGAAATAGAATAATTTGTTAATATATTGCTTTAAAAAAATCCAGGCCAGGGAAAGACGAAAAACGAAAATACTTTTATCCGGAAATCCGGCTCCCGTGGCCGGCGCTCAGCGCCGGCGGTCAATGATGTAGCCGGCCAATGCTTCCAGCGGCTTTGCCTTGTTATCAAAAACCGCAAGGGCTTGCAAGGCATTGTTTATTAATTGCCGGGCGTACACCCTGGAAGCGTCAAGGCCCAGAAGGGCCGGGTAGGTGGTTTTTTTCCGGTCCAGGTCCGTCCCCGCGGCCTTGCCCATGAGTTCGGGATCACCGTCAACATTGAGAATGTCATCGGCAACCTGGAATGCCAGGCCGATATTTCGGGCATAATCGGAGAGCGCGTCAATCTCGACCGAAGCGCCCCCGCCCAAAAGCGCCCCGGCCACCACCGACGCCTCAATCAAAGCGCCGGTTTTAAACAGGTGCATCCGGCGGAGGGCATCCACATCAAGGACTTGTCCTTCTGCACGGATATCGCGCATCTGGCCCTCGATCATTCCCCGGTATCCCGCGGCCCGGGCGACCTGGTGCATGGCGCGGACGCCGGCATGGGTCTCCATCGCAAGTTCCGACATGACTTCAAAGGCCAGGGTGAGCAGGCCGTCTCCTGCCAGGATAGCGGTGGCCTCGTCATATTTGACATGGCAGGTGGGCTGCCCCCGGCGGGTCCGGTCATCATCCATGGCCGGCAGGTCATCATGGATGAGAGAATAGGTGTGTATCATTTCGATGGCACACCCGCAGGCCATTACCTGCTGCATATCGGATTGGCCAAGGGTTTCCGCGGATGCCATGCAAAGAATCGGGCGGAGCCTTTTGCCGCCTGCCATCAATGAATAGGTCATGGCCTGGCAGAGCCGTCGCTCGGTGCTGAAGCGCCGGCTTGTGAATTCAGACAGCCACTGGTTGATCCGCAGGCGTCTGTCCGCCAGATACGCTGAAAAATCGAAAGCCTCTGTAGCCACGGCTCATTGATCCTCCACGGCGCTGTCCCCACCGGCAAAGGGGGATTCGCTTACATTGCCGGATTGGTCTTCGGTCAGCACCGTGATTTTTTTTTCGGTTTCCTCAAGCTTGTCAAAGCAGAATTTTGACAGCCGAACGCCTTCTTCAAATTTCCTTAATGCTTTTTCCAGGGGCAAATCCCCGGACTCCAACTCCTGGACAATTTTTTCCAACTGTCCCATGGCCTCTTCAAATGTCTTCTTTTTTGGCATTTTCCTGTATTCCTTCTACGCGACAGGTGATTGCGCCCCTTGCCAGGAGCACCTCCAGCAATTCCCCGACATGCACGTCCAGAGCGGTTTTGATGATGGTTCCATCGGCCGGGCGCCGGGAGATGCTGTAGCCCCGTTCGAGCACGGCGGCCGGACTCAATGCGTGCAGCCGGGCATTCAGGGATCTCAATTTCAGAAGGTTGCTGTTGATGTGAGCCTGCCCGGCAGAAAAAAGTTGATCGGCAAGGCGGGAAAGCTCCTGTTTGCGGGCTTGTATCAATAGCTGGGGGTTGTTGCTGAAAAGCCTTTGCCGGCGCCATTGCAAACGCTCTTTCTGCCGCCGGACCTCTCTTGCAAAAGCAGCCTGCATCCGCTCGGAATAATCATCCAGGCGCATCCGCAGATCATCCAGCCGACGCCGCGGATGCACCAGCCGCCCGGTCAGCTGCGTTACCCGGCCTCTTTTCTCCTTTATTAATCTGTCCAGGTTGCCGGAGAGTTGTCTGGCAAGCCGGGTGCTGCGTTCAAGTAGCTCGGATTTTACCGGCACCACCATCTCCGCGGCAGCAGAGGGCGTCGGGGCGCGAAAATCAGCAACAAAGTCCGCTATGGTGTAATCGGTTTCGTGGCCGACAGCGGAGACGATCGGGACCTGCGAGGCGAACACGGCCCGGGCCAGTTCCTCGGAATTAAAGGGCCACAGGTCCTCCAAGGACCCGCCGCCCCGGGCCAGGATGGCCAGGTCCGCATCATTTCGTTTATTCAGCAGGCGGATGGCGCCGACAATGTCAGGGACCGCCTTGTCTCCCTGAACGGACACCGGAATCACCTCCAGGTGGAGGTTTGGAAACCGCCGGCGCATCACCCGGATCATATCGTGGACAACAGCGCCGGTTGCCGAGGTCAGCAAAGCGATTTTCCGCGGCAGCAGCGGCAGGGGTTTTTTGTAAATCGCGTCAAACAGGCCTTCCTCTGAGAGCCTGGCCTTGAGCTGCTCGAAAGCGGCCTGCAGCGCGCCGACACCCGAGGGCTCAATGTGCTCCAGGATGATCTGGTAGGCCCCGCGCGGCGAATAAACGCTTATGCGGCCAAAGCCGGTGACACTCATGCCATTTTCGGGCAGAAACCGGAGGTTTTTGTTCTGGCCCCGGAACATGACCGCGCTGATCTGGGCGGCATCATCTTTGAGGGTAAAATAAAAGTGACCGGATGCCGGAATTTTAAAGTTGGAAATTTCACCGTTTATCCAAACAAATGGATACGTTTCTTCAAGTAAAGCTTTAATTTTCCCGGTCAGCTCGCTGACGGAATAGACCTTGCGCTCAATGGATGCCATGGTTTCCTGGTTTTTGTAACATCGTTGACAGTCTCGTAAAAAG